>DASTRQ010000179.1:0-12687 GCA_035761145.1 Gemmatimonadales bacterium | reverse complement strand
AGCCGGAGCTCGAGCATGAAGCGGTCGAGCTGGGCCTCGGGGAGGGGATAGGTCCCTTCCTGCTCGAGCGGGTTCTGCGTGGCCAGCACGAAGAAGGGCTCGGCCAGCGGGTAGGTCCGCGCGCCCACCGTCACCTGGTGCTCCTGCATCGCCTGCAGCAGCGCGGCCTGGGTCTTGGGCGGCGTGCGGTTGATCTCGTCCGCCAGCACCACCTGGGCGAAGACGGGGCCGTGCACGAAGCGGAAGGCGCGCTTCCCGGTGGCGGGGTCTTCCTCGATGATCTCGGTGCCGGTGATGTCGCTCGGCATCAGGTCGGGGGTGAACTGGATCCGGTTGAACGAGAGATCCAGCGCCTCGGCCAGCGAGGAGACCATCAACGTCTTGGCGAGCCCCGGGACCCCGACCAGCAGGGCGTGCCCGCCGGCGAGGATGGCGGTGAGCATCCCGTCCACCGTGTCGGTCTGGCCCACGACCCGCGCGGCGACCTGGGTGCGCAGGTCGCGGACGGCGCGGGCAAGGCGGTCGAGCTGGTCGAGGTCGGACATTCGCGGGGGATCGGTGTGCGGGTCGTCGGGGTCTACGCTACGGGGGCATAGGAAGTTGCATGGTTCACCTGCGACTTGGCAGTAGGGTGGGGGATCATCCGTGATGACCAGGGAGACACGGAGCCCACCGAGGGGCACGGAAATGCACGGAGAGAGCACCATCGCATGCACTTCTCCGTGCCTCTACGTGGTCCTCGGTGGCCTCCGTGTCTCCCTGGTTGGCCGTCCGGGACTGGTCCGCGACTTCCTTGCGAAAAATTTCACAAGCGGGTAGATTCGCGCCCGTGTCGGACCAGTCCCCGGACCCGGGAAGGAGCCCTGGGCCCCTCCGGTTCGCCGGTTTGGGCGTCCAGATGGCGGCGGTCCTGCTGGTGAGCGTGCTGGCGGGGCAGTGGCTCGACCGCCGGTTCCAGACGGGGGGGATCCTCACCATCGTCGCGGCGTTCGTGGGGTTCGCCGGGGTGATGATCCAGTTGATCCGGGACCTGAGCGGCGGCGGAGGGAAGGGGAAGTGAGCGCGCTCAAGGTCTATCTTGGCGGGGCCACGGTGGTGGTCCTGCTCGCGGCGGGGCTCGGCGCGGCGGCGATGCCCGCCTGGCGTGGCCCGATCCTGGTGGGGGGGCTCGTCGCCGCCCTGGTGCAGCTGCCGCTGGGCCTCTGGCTCGTGCACGCGCTGGGCCGGCCGGGATTCCTCGGGGTGTGGGGGCTCGGGATGGTGGCCCGGCTGGGGACGCTGGCGCTCGGCGCCTGGGTGGTGGCGCCGGTGACGGGCCTCGCGCTGACCCCGCTCCTGCTCGCGATGGTATCGGTTCTGGTGGGCCTGCTCGGCGTGGAATGCGCGGCGGTGCTCTGGGCAACCCGTGGGACGTCGTCTGAGGGGACATGATCCGCAACCTTCGGTCGCTCTTGTTCATCGGTGCGCTGCTGGCGTACGCCGGCCCTCTCGCCGCCCAGGAAGGGCACGAGGCCGGGGCCAGCGAGACGCAGGTGGACATCATGCACCACCTCGGCAACTCGGACGAGATCGAGCTGCCGTACTGGAAGGCCCCCTACAGCTATCCGGTCCGCCTGCCGCACTTCGCGCCGATCAAGGTCGGTCCGGTGCTGGTGGACCTCTCGCCCACCAAGCACACGGTGTTCCTGGTGCTGGCGGCGGTGCTGGTGCTGCTCGTCTTCACCCTGACCGGCCGCGCCGCCCGGCGCGCGCGCGCCGCGGGGACGCACACCACGGGCTTCGCGGGCGCCATGGAGGCGATGGTCCTCTACATCCGCAACGAGGTCATCCTCCCCAACGTCGGCCATCACGGCGAGAAGTTCGTCCCGTACCTGCTGACGATCTTCTTCTTCATCCTGACCTGCAACCTGCTCGGCCTGATGCCCTGGGGCGCCACCGCCACGGGGAACATCGCCGTGACGGCGTCGCTCGCGCTCCTCACCTTCCTCACCATCGAGCTGGCGGGGATGAAGGAGCTGGGCTTCAAGGGGTACCTGGGGACGATCTTCTACCTCCCCCACGGCCTTCCCACCGTGCTCAAGCCGGTGATGCTCGTCATCATGACGCCGGTGGAGATCATCGGGAAGCTCTCCAAGCCGTTCGCGCTGGCGGTGCGTCTGTTCGCCAACATGACGGCGGGGCACGTGCTGGTGCTGGCGCTGCTCGGACTCCCCCTCGTGCTGCACAGCTACACCGTCGGGGTGCTGGCCAGCGGGATGGCCACCGCCATCATGCTGCTCGAGCTCTTCGTGGCGTTCCTGCAGGCGTTCGTCTTCACGCTCCTCTCGAGCGTGTTCATCGGCCTGATCCGGGCCGAGCACTAGGCTGAGGGACCCCGGCGGGGAGGTCCACCCCGCGGGGGCGTAGGTCGCCGGATGGCGGCCGAGGTCCGCTGGCCCCGCGCGGGGCCGCTGGCGGACGACCCAGGTGGCCGGGAGAACGGAGCTCCCCGGCGGGCCGGGCGGACAGCAGCACCAGACCGACCTCCGACACGACGCAAGGAGTACCCGATGTACCTGCTCAACCTCCTCCAGGAACCCGCCGTCCAGGACGCGACCGGCAAGGGCCTCGGCCTGCTCGGCGCCGCCATCGCCGGCGGCCTCGCGGTGATCGGCGCCGGCATGGGCATCGGCCGCATCGGTGGCTCGGCCGCCGAGGGGATGGCCCGCCAGCCCGAGAACAGCGCCCGCATCCAGACCGCGATGATCATCAGCGCCGCGCTCATCGAGGGCGTCGCGCTCTTCGTCGCCGTCATCGCGTTCCTGATCCAGGGCAAGGTGTCGTTCTAAGTTCGACGTCCGCCGGGGCCGCCCGTCCGGGCGGTCCCCGGGGGACCCGGAAGGGATCCCGCATGTCGCGTTCGACCCTGATGGTCCTCACCCTCGGCCTCGCCCTCCCGGGCGTGGCGTCCGCCTCCGAAGGGGGCGCGGGCGGCGGCGGCCTGCTCACCGTGAGCGGCGGCCTGATGGTCTGGACCCTGCTCGTCTTCGCCCTGCTGCTGTTCATCCTCAAGCGCTCGGCGTGGCCGCTCATCCTCGGCGCCGTCGAGGAGCGCGAGCGGAACCTGCAGGCCAAGCTCGACGAGGCCACCCGGCTCAACACCGAGGCCAAGGCGCTCCTCGAGCAGCAGCAGAAGCTCCTCGCCGACGCCCGGGGCGAGGCCGCCGCGGTGCTGGCCGAGGCCAAGACGGCCGCCGACCGCGAGCGCGCCGGCGCGGCGGACAAGGCCAAGCACGAGGCCGAGGAGATCCTGGCCCGCGCCCGCCGCGAGATCGCCAGCGAGCGCGACCGCGCCCTGGCCGACCTGCGCCGCGAGGCGGTGGACCTGGCGCTCGCGGCCGCGGGCAAGCTCATCGGCCAGCGGCTCCAGGCCGACCAGGACAAGAAGATCGTGACCGAGTACCTCGCCTCGCTGGAGCAGGGCAAGTGAGCCTCGAGACGGTCGCCCGCAACTACGCCGAGGCGCTGCTTGCGCTGGCCGAGGAGGCGGGCCAGGTCGAGCCGTGGGCCGACCTGATCGACGCGGTGGCCGAGGGGATCCGGCTCGCGCCCCAGGCCGAGGCGGTGCTGATGTCGCCGCGGGTGCCCAAGGGGGAGAAGGCGCGGCTCCTCGCCGCGGCGCTCCCCAAGGCGCCCAGGCCGTTCGTGCTCTTCCTGCAGGCGGTGGTGCGGCGCGGGCGGCAGGGGCTCTTCCGCCGCATCGCGGATGAGTACCTGGCGCTGGTGGACATCAAGCTGGACCGCGTGCGCGCCCGGGTGACGCTGGCCCGCGCGGCCGACGCCGCCGAGCAGCAGGCCATCGCCGCCGCCCTCACCAAGGCGCTCGGCAAGACCACCATCGCGACCTTCGCGGTGGAGCCCGCCCTGCTGGGCGGCGCGCAGGTGCGCGTCGGCGACCGGCTGTATGACGGCTCGGTGCGCCGGCGGATGATGACGCTCCGGCGGACGCTGCTGAGCAAGTAGGGCGGGTAAGGCGGGTAAGGCGGGTAGGGCGGGGAAGGCGGGGAAGGCGGGGAGGGGGCGTAGCGACCGAGGGATCCTGGAGGACCGACTCCGATGGGGGTCGGGCTCCGAGATCCCTCGCTTCGCTCGGGATGACATCGTCGCGCCCGGTCCGTCGGCCTTCCGATCATCCGCCCGCCTACCCGCCTACCCGCCCCCCCGCCTAACTTCCACCCATGTTCACCCCGGGCGATCGTCGAGACCTGCTCCGCCAGGCGGCGGAGAAGTGGCTCGGTGACCTGGTGGCGCAGGCGGAGGAGCGGATCCTGCAGCGGCGCTTCGTGCGGCCGCCGGGGGCGTTGCCGGAGGTGGCGTTCCTGGCCGCCTGCACGCGCTGCGGCGCCTGTTCCAGCGTCTGCCCGCCGCGCGCCATCCGGGTGGCGCCGAGCGCCGAGGGGTTCGCCGCGGGGACGCCATACCTGGAGGTGGAGCTCCAGCCCTGCATCAGCTGCCCCGACCTCCCCTGCGCGGCGGCGTGCCCCACCGAGGCGCTCACGGTGCCGGCCGCGGGATGGCGGGGACACAAGCTGCACGTGCTGGAGCTCGTGCCCGAGCGGTGCGTCACCTTCAGCGGCGTGGCGTGCGGGGCCTGCGCCGACGCCTGTCCCGTGGGGCCCGCGGCGCTCGCGATGGACGCCGAGGGCCGGCCCGTGGTCAAGGCGGAGGGGTGCACCGGCTGCGGCGTGTGCGTGCGCGCCTGCATCACGTCGCCCGCGTCGTTCAACCTGCACCCGGTGGAGTGGTGATGGCGGAGATCCCGTACAAGGTCGAGAAGCCCTGGGGCCACGAGCTCATCTGGGCGCGCACCGACCGCTACGTGGGCAAGGTGCTGCACGTGAAGGCGGGGCACGCCCTGAGCGTGCAGTTCCACCGCCGGAAGGACGAGACGATGCACCTCCTGGCCGGCGAGATGACCTTCCGCTGGGGCACGGCGGACCGGCTCGAGGAGCGCGTGATGCGCCCCGGCGAGAGCGTGCACATCCCCGCGGGGATGGTGCACCAGATCGAGGCCATCACCGACGTGGACGTGCTCGAGGCCTCCACCCCGGAGCTCGACGACCTCGTGCGACTGCAGGACCGCTACGGACGGAGCTGAACCGATGCAGGTGATCATCCCCCTGGCCGGCAAGGGCACGCGCCTGCGCCCCCATACCCACCTTGTCCCCAAGCCGATGCTCAAGGTGGCGGGGCGCCCGGTGATGGACTACGTGATGGACCGGCTCGAGGGGCTCGACGTCTCCGAGCTGGTCTTCATCACCGGGCACCTCAAGGAGCAGGTGGAGGCGTACGCCACCAGCCGCTACGCCATCCCCTCGCGCTTCGTGGAACAGCAGGTCCAGGACGGCACCGCCGGCGCGGTGAACCTGGCCCGCCCCTTCGTGCGCGAGGACGTGCTGATCGTCTTCGTGGACACGGTCTTCGAGGCCGACCTGGGGCTCATCCGTCGCACCGACGCCGACGGGATCATCTGGGCCAAGGAGGTGGAGGACTACCAGCGCTTCGGCGTGGTGGTGACCGACGCCCAGGGGTACATGACGCGGATCGTCGAGAAGCCGAAGGAGCCGGTGTCCCGCCTGGCCAACATCGGGCTCTACTACATCCGCGACACCGCCGCCCTCTGGGCCGGCGTGGACCACGTGCTGGCGAGCCCCACCAACAAGGGGGAGTACTACCTCACCGACGCCTTCCAGCACATGATCGACCACGGCCGCCGCATCCTCACGGCCGAGGTCGGCGGCTGGTACGACTGCGGCGAGGTCAAGACGCTGCTCGAGAGCAACGACACCCTGCTCCGGAAGGGCCGCGCGCGCCGCCCCGCCACCCTCGGCGCCGGCGCGGTGATCCGCGAGCCGGTGTACATCGAGGACGGGGTCGTCATCGAGCACGCCACCGTGGGACCCAACGTCTCGGTCGAGGCGGGCACCCGCATCTCGGGGGGCGCGCTCAGCAACGCCATCGTCGGCCGCGAGGCCATCCTCACCGACTGCACCCTCGACGGCGCCCTCCTCGGCGACCACGTGAAGGTGAGCGGCCTGAGCGGGTCCGCCTCGCTCGGCGCGCATTCGGAGGTGACCGCCCGCTAGGCGGCCCCCGGCTCGGCGAGCAGGTCCCGCGTCCCCGGCCCGGTCGGCCGGGGACGCGCGCGTGCTGGGGTCGCTTGACCGCTCCCGGAACCGGCGTTACCGTACCAGTGTATCAGGATACACATACACCTAGGGGACGGGCCACGCGATGGAGCTGGCGATCGAGACCGAAGGGCTGAGCTACCGCGCGGGGCGTGGCTTCGCCATCCGCGAGGTGGGGCTGCGGGTGCCTCGCGGGGAGGTGTGCGGCTTCCTCGGGCCCAATGGCGCCGGGAAGACGACGGTGATCCGGCTCCTGCTCGGGCTCCTCCGGCCCGACGCGGGGCGGGTGCGGCTCCGGGGGCGCGCGATGCCGGCCGAGGCACCGGAGATCCTCGCCGGGGTGGGCTACGTCCCCGAGCGGCCGCACTTCGACCTGACCCTTCCCTGCGCGGACCTGCTCCGGTACCAGGCCGCCTTCTTCCGGCGCTGGGATGGGGCGCTGGCGGCCGAGCTGGCGGGTCGCCTCGAACTCGACCTGCGCAAGGAATTCGGCCGGCTCTCCAAGGGGCAGAAGGCGAAGTTCATGATCCTGGTCGCGCTGGCCCAGCGGCCCGAGCTCCTCGTGCTCGACGAACCGACCGACGGGCTCGATCCGGTGATCCGCCGGGAGATCCTCGACATCCTGCTCGCCCGCGTGCGCGCGGACGGGGTGAGCGTCCTGATCTCGAGCCACCTGGTGCACGAGCTCGAGGGGCTCTGCACCCGGATCGCGATCATGGACGCGGGGGTGCTGGTGACCGAGCAGGGGATGCACGAGTTCCGGACGGGGCCCGACCGGCAGGCGTCGCCGCTCGGGCTCGAGGATGCCTACGTGCAGGTCCTGCGCGCCGCGCGCGCCGGGAGGGGCTGATGTTCGCCGCGATCCTCCGGAGCGAGTGGCGGTGGTGCCGGGGCGTGCTCATCCCGGGGACGCTCGCGGCCTTCCTCGCTCCGCTCCTCTCCCTCCGGGGCGTGACGACGCGGATGATGCCCGTCGAGGTGATGAGCGCCGTCGGGCACTGGAGCGCGGTCTTCCCCCTCCTCTCCCTCGGCCTGGCCCTCCTCACGGCGCTCGGCTGCTGGGCGCCCGACCGGCGGGGGGACCACATCCACGCCCTGACCCTCCCGGTGGCGCGCTGGAAGTACGTCCTCCTCCGCTTCGGGGGCGGGGTGCTCCTCCTCGCCGGGCCGATGCTGGCGTGCCTGATCGGCGCGCTCCTGGCGGCCCATTCGGCCATCCTCCCCACGGGGCTCGCGCCGTACCCCTGGAGCTTCGCGTTCCGCTTCGCGGCCTCCCTCCTCGTGGCGTTCTCCCTCCTCTTCGCCATCCTCTCGGCGACCCCGAAGACCGCCGCCCTGGTGCTCGGCGCCGTGGTGCTCGTGACCGTGGCGGACCTGGCGCTCGGCGTGCTGATGCCCCGCGCCGGGATCGGGACCGACGTCTGGTTCCTGCTCCTCAACGGTCCCGGCCCGTTCGCCCTCTTCGCCGCCCGGTGGGTGCTGGTGGATGCGTAGGACCACGCGACGCGCCATCCTCGGCGTGCTGCTGCTCCACGCGGGGTCGGGGGTCCGGCTCGCGGGACAGGCCCCCCCGACGCTCCCGGCGGCGATCGCGCGGCTCGAAGCGCGCATCGATTCCCTGCGCCGGGAGCAGGGCGCCGCCGGCGCGCTGGCCGCGGCGGCCCGGCACACGCCCGCGCTCGCCCGTCCCGATGAGGGGCTCGTGCCGATGCGGGTGGGGATCTTCGACCTGCGCACCAACCCCTCCCCGCTCCCCTTGCAGGCGGGCGCCGAGGCGGCCTGGGCCCGCCTGGCGGAGTACTACGGGGTGGAGCGCGATTCCGTCCGCACGAGCGTTCACGTCGTCCAGGCGATCGACCCCGATAGTGGCGGCGGGCCTCTCGATACCGTCGCCGACCTGACCTTTCATTGGGATGCCAGCACCGCGCAGGTCCGGGACCGGCTGCTGCACACGGTGTCGTCCCCGGACCCCGATCCCGAACTCCTCGCCTGGCTCGGCCGGTCGCCCTCCGCCGGCGACAGTCTCGACCGCGCCCTTGGCCTCGCGCATCGCGAGTTGCTCCTGGCCCCCTTCAGCCCCGGTCACGCGTGCGTCACTGGAGCGATCACCGCGTGCCGCGTCGCGCTCGGGCTCTCCGACGGCGGGATCGCCGAGCGCTTTCCGGAGCCGGAGGATCGCCGCCGGGCCGTGTGGCTGGTGCTGGAGCGTGGGCGCCTGCCATCCGACGGACCGCTGGTCGATGCCTGCATCGCGGGAGAGGGAGCGGGGAGCTGTGCCACCCTCCTCGGGGGGCTCCCCCCGGCCGGCCTTCCGGCGCTGTCCGGGCCGCGTGTCCGGGCCACCCTCCTCGAAGTGGCGCTCCGGACCGGGGGTGCCGAAGGGTATCGGCGGTTGCGGAGGAGCGTCGGTCGCCCGATGGCGGAGCGGCTCGCCGTCGCCGCCGGCGTGCCGCTCGACACACTCCTCGGGGGCTGGCAGGCCCGGATGTCGGCGGACCGGCTCGAAGTCTCCGCCGGCGCGCTGGGAGGGGGCGTCGCCGCGCTCGGGTGGACCCTGTTCTTCCTGGCGTGTGCCGTGGGGAGCTCGCGATGGCGCGCGGCGTGAGCGGCTGGAGCGGCGGCGTCCTCCTGGGCGTCGTGCTCGTGATCGGCTACGTGGCCCTGACGCCCGCACGTCCCCGGCTGGTGCCCCCCCCCGACGCCGGCGGCCGGTCCCGCACCGAACGGGACGCGGCGCAGGCCGCGCACGACCTGGCGGTGGGGGAACAGGAGCTGGAGCTGCTGCGGTTGCGCCAACAGGTGGCCGACGCGGCGCGCCGGGCGACGGCGGATGACTCGACGACGTTGACCGTCCTGGTGGCCGCGGGTGAGGGCCGCGACTCCGCCCGCGCCGCCGCGTTCCGCGAGGCGCTCGATACCGCGTGGCGGGCCCTTGGCCTGGGCGTGACGAAGGTGGACGTGGGCGTGGTCCTCGTCGACCGCGGGCTGGCGCGGCGGTGGCAGCAGGCGCTCGGGATCCGGACCGGGGAGCCGAGCGCGATCTACGTCCTGCCCGACTCGCTGGCGCCCACCACGTGCGTCGCGATCATCGTCGCACCCGCCGGCACCGGGCGGCCGCGGCCGGGGTACCTGGCGTCGCGCGCCCCCGGCTGGCTCGGGCCCTGCGCCTTCCTTGCGCGCTTCGGGACGCCGGGGCCGAGGGTGGAGCGCTGGCTCCGGGCGCGGGGCTACGACCTCGCGGCCCAACCCGATTGGGGCACGGTCCCGGTCGCGGCCCGGCGCGATCCCTGGTCGGGGATGGCGCCCCGGGACCCGTGGTACTGGACCGCGATCTACTTCATGCCCCACACCGCGGTGAGCTGTCTGGCGGGGCGCCCCGCGGGGTGCCGAGACGCCCTGCGGATGGGGGATGAGACCGGAAAGCTTCCGGATGGCGGGTTGGTGATCCGGAGCGACCTCCGGTGGCGATTCGACCGGCAGGGGCTGGTCGGTGCGCCGTACCTGCTCAGCGCCGTGCTGCGGGAGGCGGGACCGAGGCGCTTCGCGGAATTCTGGCAGACGGACCTGCCGGTCGATTCGGCGCTGACCCTCGCGCTCGCGCGCCCGGTGGGTGAGTGGACGGCGGAGTGGGAGCTCGGTCGGGCCGGCCGCCCCCACCTTGGGCCGGCCCCCCAGGCAAAGGAGCTCCTCCTGTCGGCGGGGCTGGTCCTCTTCTCCCTCGGCGCCCTGGCACGGGGTGTCAGGCGACGGGAGGTGCGATGAACACCCTGGGCAAGTGGCTCCTGCTCGGCGCGGTCATCGTGGCGGCACGCCCGGCGGCGGCGCAGCGACCCGATCCGTGGGCGGCGGAGGTGGACCGCGCGCTCGCCGCGGCGGGCCGCACCATCGGGCCGCGCGGCGCAAGGACCGACCGCCCTTCCTGGACGGGGGTGCTGCCGACGGGCGGGACCACGACCATCCCGGTGCGGCTCGCCGCCGGGGTGAGGTACGTGGTGATCGCCGCCTGCGACCGCGACTGCGCCCGGTTGGGGCTCCAGGTCCGGGATCCGCGCCAGTACGACCTGGCGGCCGATGCGAGCGCCACCCGACAGCCGGCGGTCGTCATCATCCCTTCCGTGAGCGGACCGCACACAGTGACGCTGACGATGGGCGCCTGCCGGGTGGCGCCCTGCCGGGTCGGCGTCCTGGTGGTGGAGGTGGGACCGCCGGGCGGCGGGGGAGAGGCGCGCTAGGCCGGGCGCGGCTACCTTCTCGGGATGGCGACACTCGCGGAACTGCTCGATTCCTGGCTCGACCTTCGCCACACCTTTGAGCCGGCGCTCGGCACGCGCGCCGGCGCCGAGGCGCATAACGGGCGGCTCCCCGGGCTCGACGCCGAATCGGTGAAGCTCGAGGCGGCCGGGGTGCGGTCGCTCGCGGGTGCGGTGGAGGCCCTCGACATCACCGACGACGCCGAGGAGATCGACCGGACGGCGCTGCTGGACGTGCTGCGCGCGCGCGCGCACCGGCTCGACGTGGAGCTCCCCGCCCGCCGGAACCCCGCCGCGTGGCTGGGCGCCCTCGCCGATTGCTGGCAGGCGCTCCGGGCCCACCCGCGGGGGACCCCCGCCGCCCGCGCCCAATGGGCGCTCGAGCGGCTCGAGGGGGCCGAGGACTACCTGGGCAGGGCGGGGAAGCACCTGAAGAGCCCGGCGGCGGTCTTCGTCGAGGAGGCGCTGGTGCTCGCCCCGGCGGCGCGGCAAATCGCCCGTCACCTCGCCGCCGATGCGGCGCAGTGGTTGCCGGGACTGGGCGAACGCCTGGCCGCGGCGGGGGAGCGGGCCGAGCTCGCGGTCGCGGCGCTCGAGCATGCGCTGCGCGAGGACGTGACGCCGAACGGGGAGCCGGGGGCGTACGCGATCGGTCGCGAGGCGTACGACCACCGGCTGCACTTCGAGCACGCGCTCCGGCCCACGTCATCGGAGCTCTGGCGGTGGGGGCAGCACACCCTCGAAGAGGCGCGGCGCGCCGCCGAGCAGGCGGCCGTGGCGGCGGGATACGGCGAGGAGCTGCACGCCGCGGCGCGGAAGCTCCGCGCGCTCCACCCGGTCGGCGACCCGCAGGCGGAGGTGCTCCGCGCGCTCGCGCGGGCCCGGAAGTGGGTGGAGGGCGGCGGCGTGATGCCGCTCCCGCCCGCGGAACTCCGCCTGCTCGAGATGCCGGCCACTACCCAGGCGCTGGGGGGGCGGGTGCGTTTCGAGGCGGAGGATGTGGTGTACATCCGGCCCGCGTCGGCGACGGGATCCGCGTCGACCCCCGAGCTGCTGGTCGAGGTCCTCCTCGAGCTCTGTCCGGGGAAGCTCAGCCACCGGAGCATCGCGCGCGGGCTGGCCGCGCCGGTGCGCCGGGGGATCGCGACGCCGTGCGCCACCGACGGCTGGGCGCTCTACGGGCTCGATCTCGCGCTGGAGCTGGGCCTGGTGACGGATCCCGCGGAACGTTTCGCGGTGCGCCTGGCGCAGCTCCACGCCGCGGCGCGGGCGGTGATCGACATCGGTCTCCACACCGAAGGCTTCACCCCGGACGCCGCGGCCGACCTGCTCCTCCAGCTCCTTCCCCTGGACCGGGACGAGGCGAAGGCCGACGTCCGGCGCGCCGCCGCGTGGCCGACCTACTCCCTCGCCGCGGCGATCGGGCGGCGGGAGATCCTCGCGCTGCGCGACGCGTGGCGGCAGGCGGGACGCGACCCGGCCCCCGCGGCGTTCCACGGCGCGCTCCTGGCCTACGGCGGGCTCCCCATCTCGCTGGCCCGCTGGGGGATGGACCTCGGGCTCGAGGAGTGAACCGGGAGCCGCTCCCCGCGGCCGTGAAAGGCCTCTCGCTCGTGTCGTTCTTCAACGACATCGCGAGCGAGATGATCTACCCCCTCCTTCCCGCCTTCGTCATCCTGACCCTCGGCGCCGGCGCCACCGTGCTGGGCGCGCTCGACGGCGCGGCCGAGCTCACCAGCGCGGCGCTCAAATGGGTCAGCGGCCGCCTCGCCGACCGGCCGGGCCTGCGCAAGCCGCTCATCCTCTGGGGGTACGCCCTCGCGGTCTTCGTGCGCCCCCTCACCGCCGGCGCCACCGCCGCGTGGCAGGTGGTGGGGTTCCGGGTCATCGACCGGGTGGGGAAGGGGCTCCGCACCGCGCCCCGCGACGCGATGCTCGCCGACGTGACGCCGCCGGGGCTCCACGGCCGCGCCTTCGGTTTCCACCGCGGCGCCGACCACCTCGGCGCGATGCTCGGGTCGCTCGTGGCGTGGTACGCCCTGACCCGCCACGCCCACGTGCGCGAGGTCATCGGCTGGAGCGTGGTGCCCGGCGTCGCCGCCGTGCTCGTGCTCGCGGCGGTGCTCCGCGGCGCGCCACGGGGCGTCGAGTCCCCGGCGGCGGCCGCGACGCCATCGAACGCCGCGCGCCCGGCCGTCATCTCCCTTCCGGTCACCACTCCGGTGCTCCTCCTGGCCCTCCTGGCGCTCTGCCGCATCCCCGAGACCCTG
>DASTRQ010000178.1:0-20138 GCA_035761145.1 Gemmatimonadales bacterium | reverse complement strand
TCCGTCCGCGCCGATCCGGTGCGCCTCCTCGGTCAGCGTGGCCTGCTCGAGCGGGTAGGCCTCACCGGGCGGGGGCGTGACCAGGCCGGTGGGCTCCCAGGGCGGGAGCACCGCGTGCACGAGGTGCAGCGTGCTCCCGGTCCGGTGGGCCAGGTGCGCCGCCACCTCCGCCGCCTCGGCGGCCGCGGGCGAGAAGTCGGTACCGCAGACGATCCGCAAATGCCGACCCAACGATGCATCAGGTCGGATGAAGGTTCATTGAAGCTTCCAACAACGGGCCGCCACGGAGACCGGAACGGAGAACGGGGCCCCGATCCCAGGAGCCCCGCCCCCTCTCACCGCTCACCTCTCACCAGTCACCAGTCACCCCTCACTGCCTCCCCAGGTTCCTCCGCAGTTCGCCCAGGTTGAGCATCGGCACCCCACCCTCGGTGGGGACGAGGACGACGAGGTTGTTGCTCTGCCGCATGTCGTGCAGCACCTCGAGGTACTGCTTGGTCAGCGCCTCGGCGGTGAGCGTCTGGTTGAGGAGCCGCTGCTGCTCCGCCTGGAGCCGCGCCACCTCGACCCGGTGCCGTTCGGTCTCGATCTGCTGCTCCTGGGCGATCTTGTTGTTGATCGCCGCCACCACCTGCTGGGGGGGCTGGAGGTCGCGCAGGAAGAAGGCCGTCACTTCCGCGATGCGGAAGGGCGGGGAGGAGTCGTTGGGACTGGTGACCAGGGCGGAGTCCACTTCCGCTTCCATCGTCCGGGCGATCGCGTTGCGCTGGCCGATGTCGCTGATGGCGTATTGCACCATCCCGTCGCGCACGCCGTTGCGGATGGCGTTGCGCACCACGTTCTCGATCTGCTCCTGGGCGCCGATCTCGACGAAGAGCCGGGGCGCGTCGGCGGGGTGGATCTGGTAGCGGATCGCCACCTCCACCTGCATCCCCATCTGCTCCTTGGAGAGCGCCGAGATCACCTCGACCGCCTCGCCGACGGCGGGCCACTGCTCCTCGCGCGTGCTGTAGCGCTCCACCGAACTCCACGGGGAGACGAACCGGATGCCGGGGAGGAGCGGCGTCGGGCTCACGGTGCCGAACGCGTGCTGCACCCCCACCTGGCCCGGCTCGATGACCTTGACCATCGAGCCGACCACCGAGAGCGCGCCGACGAAGACGAAGCCGTACGAGAGGAGCCGGAGGATCCGCGCCCCGGCGGCGGCGCGCCCTTCCTGGCCGCTCGCCACGGTGCGGAAGATCACCGCCAGGAAGAACAGCAGGACGCCCAGGATCAGACTGCCCATACCCGCTCCGGAAAGGGGAGGGGGAGAATCTACACCCCTTCCGCCTCCCGCAGTTCGGCGAGGAGCGCCGCGAGGTCCTCACGGTGGGCGGCGGCGGCCTGGGCCAGCGTCAGGGCGCCGCCGCAGCAGGCGTCCATTCCGTGCCGGGTGAGCACGTCGAGGAGGGCGGGGTGGCGCGCGGCGAGGTCGCTCAGCCGGCTGTCGGCGGTGATCGGGGTGGTGGTCGGGGTGGTCATGGGGTCTCCGAAGCAGGTGAGGTCTCCCCGGCGAGCCGGGGGAGGTACGCGAGCAGGATCATGCGGACATACACCGCGAGCACGAGGGCGGCGCCGAGGAGCCACACCGCGCCGCCGGTCACCGCCACCGCGGGGCTCCCGAGGAGCACGCCGCCCACCAGGATCGCGAGGGCGACGGGGAGGAGGGCGCCGGCCGCCTCGGTCCACCCGGCGTGGACCACCTGGTCCACCGGGACGACGGGCCCGCCCCGCCGGCCGAAGAGCCGCAGGTAGCTGATGTGCGGGAGGATCCGGAAGAGCACGCCGAGCACGAGGAGGATGAGCCACCCGAGGAGCCCGGCGAGGGCGTAGGCGCCCCAGAGGCGGAAGGAGCGCTCCGGGACGAGCAGCGCGGTCACGCCGAGCGCCGTGCCGGCGAAGAGCCAGAGCGTGGCGGCCGGGATGAGCTGGAGGCCGCCGTTCAGGGGACGGTTGCGCTTCCCCCACCACCGCACCAGCAGGAGACCGATGGCGAGCGCGCTGCCGAAGAGGAGGGCGCTCCCGAGGGCGGCCACCGCGGGCCACCCCGCCACGAGCCCCGTCCCCTGGATCAGCAGCCCGGCCACGAGCGAGGGACCGATCCAGCGGAGCGGCCTGCTCGGCGTGGGGCCGGTGAGGAGGAACATCGGGATCATCCGGCTTCCCACCCCGACCGCCGTCAGGGTCCCGAACCCGAGCACCCCGAGGTGGAAATGCGCGGCCACGAGCCCCAGGCGGTCGGTGGTCCACCACCCGGCGGCGTCGCCGATACGGGCCAGCCCGATGGCCATCGCGAGCCCCAGGCAGGAGTGGCCGGCGGTCACGTAGGCGCCGATCCGGGCGCCGTCGGGCACCCGGGTGCGCCGGCGGGCGGGGAGGAGGTTCCACGAGACGGCCCCCACGGCGACGAAGATCCCCACCCATCCCGCGCCGAGAAGGGCGGGACGCCAGGCCAGGAAGCCGCAGATGAGCAGGAGGAGCCCCGAGGTCCACGCCGCCAGGCCGAGGTAGCCCACTCGGCGGCTGCGGAGCGGCACGCCGAGCGCCATCGGGTAGAACTGGTGCAGGGCGCCGAAGATGGCGGAGCCGAGCACCCCGAGGGAGAAGAGATGCACGACGGCGAAGGTCCGCGGGGCGAAGATGTCGCCGCGGGCCAGGTCGGCCGCGACCCAGGGGAGGAGCGCGGAGCCGAGGGCCAGGGAAAGGAGGGCGAGGGCGAAATGCCCCCCGATGAGGAGGAACGGGGACGGGGTCGGCGCGGCGGCGGCCTGCGGCAGCGTGCGGCGTGGGGCGGGGTCGGTCATAGGTGTAAATAGCACCTATGTATGCGATTTATCAATGGGAAGGATCACGGAGGGCTGGCACGGGCGACGGACAGCCGATGGCCGATGGCCGATAGCCGATGGCCGATAGCCGATGGCCGATGGCCGCCCCCGTTCACCTCCCCCGGATCCCGCTCGTCGCGCCGTAGGAGATCACCCGGTCCATCGTCTGCACGTAGCCGAGCCAGCGTTCCACCAGCTCGCGGTAGCGCTGGCGGCCGAGCGCGGTGAGCTGGTAGTGGCGCGCCTTGCGGTTGGTCTCGGAGCGGCCCCACTCGGACTCGATGAGGCCGTCGCGCGTCAGCCGCTGCAGGGCGGGGTAGAGGCTCCCTTCCTCGACCTGGAGGGCGCCGTCGGTGATGAACGCGAGCCACGCCGCGACCCCCGCGCCGTGGGTCGGTTCCCATCGGAGGGCGCGGAGGATGAGCAGATCCAGGGTGCCAGGCAGGAGTTCCAAAGCGGTGCTGGGTGCTGGGTGCTGGGTCCTGAGTGGTGGGTGCGCGCTATGCGGGGATCACACTGAGGTCGTCGCGCCGACCTGGAGGACGCGGCACTCAGCACCCAGCACCCAGCACGCACTTTCCCATAGACCATCTATGGGAAAACTACCACCCCGCCCACTCCGCCGCTATTCTCTCCCGGTCCGCCTCCCGTCCCACCCCGCACGCGGAGCACCCCCGTGGCCGAGTCCCAGACCCCCGCCATCGACGAGATCTACGGCAGCGACGTCTTCAGCCGGAAGGTGATGAAGCAGCGTCTCCCCAAGGAGGTGTACAAGAGCCTCCTGCGCACCATCGACCAGGGGGAGCCGCTCGACCCGCGGGTGGCCGACGTGGTGGCCGCCTCGATGAAGGACTGGGCCATCGAGCGCGGGGCGACGCACTTCACCCACTGGTTCCAGCCGCTCACGGGGCTCACGGCGGAGAAGCACGACTCGCTCATCGCGCCGGACGGGCAGGGGGGCGTGATCTTCAACTTCTCGGGGAGCGACCTGGTGCAGGGGGAGCCCGACGCCTCGTCGTTCCCGTCGGGGGGGCTGCGCGCCACGTTCGAGGCGCGCGGCTACACCGCCTGGGACCCGACCAGCCCCGCCTTCCTCAATCGCGACCTGAACGGCGGGGCGGTGACGCTCTGCATCCCGACCGCCTTCGTCTCCTGGACCGGCGAGGCGCTCGACACGAAGATCCCGCTGCTCCGCTCGATGGAGGCGCTCTCCAAGCAGGCGATGCGGATCCTCCGGCTCTTCGGCACCGACGCGGGGGTCACCCGGATCATCACCACCGTCGGGCCCGAGCAGGAGTACTTCCTGGTGGATGCCGAGCTGTACCGCCGGCGCCCCGACCTGCTCATCTGCGAGCGCACCCTGTTCGGCGCCAAGCCGCCCAAGGGCCAGCAGCTCGAGGACCACTACTTCGGCTCGATCCCCGCGCGCGTGCTGGCCTACATGGACGACGCCGAGCGGGAACTCTACCGGCTGGGCCTCCCGATCAAGACCCGCCACAACGAGGTGGCCCCCGGGCAGTACGAGATCGCCCCGCTCTTCGAGCAGAGTCACATCGCCAGCGACCACCAGATGATGCTGATGGAGACCCTGCGCCGCGTGGCCCCGCGCCACGGCCTGCAGGTGCTCCTGCACGAGAAGCCGTTCGCCGGCGTGAACGGCTCGGGGAAGCACAACAACTGGTCGATGGCCACCGACACCGGGGTCAACCTCCTCGACCCGCAGGACGAGACCCACACCAACCTGCAGTTCCTGGTCTTCCTCTGCGCCGTGATCCGCGCGGTGGACCTCCACGCCGACCTGCTCCGCGCCTCCATCGCCTCCGCGGGGAACGACCACCGCCTGGGCGCCAACGAGGCCCCGCCGGCGATCATCTCGATCTTCCTGGGTTCGATGCTCTCGGACATCCTGGCCCAGGTCGAGAAGGGCCAGGTGCGCCGCACCCTCCGCGGCGGGGTCCTCGACCTCGGCGCCAAGACGCTGCCCCAGCTCCCGCGCCACTCGGGGGACCGCAACCGGACCTCGCCCTTCGCCTTCACCGGGAACAAGTTCGAGTTCCGCGCGGTGGGCTCGAGCGCCAGCATCGCCTGGCCCAACACCGTGCTCAACGTCATCGCGGCCGAGTCGCTCGACTTCCTGGCCACGGAGCTCGAGCGCGCCGCGGGGCGCAACCCGAGCCCGGCCAAGCTGCAGCAGGTGGTGATGCGGGTGCTGCAGAAGGTCATCAAGCAGCACAAGCGCGTCATCTTCGACGGCGACGGCTACTCCGCCGAGTGGCACAAGGAGGCCGCCAAGCGGGGGCTCCCGAACTTCAGCGACTCGGTCTCGGCCTTCCCGGCGCTCCGCGCCCGGCGCAACGCCGACCTCTTCCAGAAGTACGGCGTCCTGACGCGGGTGGAGACCGAGAGCCGGGCCCACATCGCCGTCGAGAAGTACGTGAAGCAGCTCGCCATCGAGGCCGAGACGATGGTGCAGATGGCGCGGACGCAGATCCTCCCCGCCGCCCTCCGGCACCAGACGGTGCTGGCGCAGGCGGTGGCGGCGCTGGAGGGGGCGGGGGTCAAGTCGGCCGACCAGCTCCAGGCGCTCAAGGACTTCGTGGCGCTGGTGGGGCGCTTCCGCGACGCCGTGGTGGCGCTCGAGAAGGAGCTGGCCCACCACGACGAGGACCCCTTCGGCCACGCCGAGCAGATCCAGAAGAAGGTCCGGCCGGCGATGGCCCGGCTGCGCGAGCTGGGCGACCAGCTCGAGACCAATATCAGCGCCGACCTCTGGCCGCTGCCGACCTACCGGGAGCTGCTGTTCCTCAAGTGACCGGGCTTCGGCCCCGGCGTCCCGGACGCCGAAGGCGCGAGGGAGGCCGGCGGGGGGAAGGTGCCCCGAAGTAGAACGGGGCCTCCGAGCGGAGGCCCCGTTCCGTTTCCCCGGCGGGAGCCGCCCCGGCGGGGCGGCGGGATCACGACTTGATCATGATCTTGCTCTTGACGGTCGGCTCCGTCTTTGGCAGGTGCACGCTCAGGATGCCATCCTGGCAGAGCGCCTCGATCTTGCCCTCCACCACGTCGCCCGGCAGCCGCACGGTGCGGGTGAAGCTCCCGTACTCCCGCTCCTCCCAGAGCATCGACTCGCGCGGCTCACGGGTCACCTTCTCCCGGTGCCCGCTCACCGTCAGGGTCCGCCCGACGAGGTTCACGTCGAGGTTCTCCTTCGGGATGCCCGGGACCTCCATCCGGACGGTGTACTCCTTCTCGGTCTCCACCAGGTCGAGCGCCGGCGCGAACGCCTCGGTCGTCTGGGCGAAGGGGAAGATGTCGAGCGCGCCGAACGGGGTCCGGATGAACCGGTCCAGCACGTCCTCGATGTCGCGCTTGGCCGCCGCGACGCTCGGGGGATTCTTGACGAGTGCCATACAGCCTCCACCACCAGGGGGTCTCGGCCGCCGGGCCCGTTCCCGGCGACCGCACCTATCATAGGAAGCAGCGGGTGAATGCACCGTGTGCGTCGGGTGATGCTCCGTTGAGCGGACGTTCACGAAGGGGGCTTGAGCGTCCCGCCGCCCGGGGCGATACTTCCGCCCCCGCCGGCCGCCGGCGGGACCCGGGACAGGTGCTCGAGTGGTTTAAGAGGCACGCCTGGAAAGCGTGTGTACCGTGCAAGCGGTACCGAGGGTTCGAATCCCTCCCTGTCCGTGGAAGTCAGGAGGCGCGAAAGGCGCTCAAGACGCTCGAGCGGGTCCCACCCAGGGGCCTGCCGGGCGTCTTGCACGTCGGGAACCATCTGCGGGCGGGCGGCGTACTATTCCTGATGCTGGGCCGTCGGCCATCGGTCATCGGCCAGCGGCCATCAGCCAGTAGCCAAAAGCCAATAGCCAATCGCCAACAGCCAACAGCCGACCATGCCCCTCCGCATCCCGCGCATCGCCCCATCCGAGATCACCGACGAGCGCCACTTCTGGGATCGTCGCAGCTGGCTCGCGGCGGTGGGCGGAGCGGTGGGGGCGGCGGCCGCGGGGCCCGCGCTCCTCAGCGCGATGGGGCCGGGTCGGCGCGGGGGAGGGGCCGACGACGACAAGCCCACCCCCTACGACAGCATCACCGGCTACAACAACTTCTACGAGTTCTCCACCGACAAGGAGGAGGTGAAGCCGCTCGCGGCCCGCTTCCGCACCCGCCCCTGGACGGTGCGGGTCGAGGGCGCCGTACGCCGCCCCCGGACGTGGGATCTCGACGAGCTGCTGCGCGGCTTCACCGCCGAGGAGCGGATCTACCGGCACCGGTGCGTCGAGGCGTGGTCGATGGTGGTGCCGTGGAACGGCATCCCGCTGGCCCAGGTGATCCGGCGGCTCGACCCCACGCCGGCGGCCAAGTACGTGGAGTTCACCACCCTCCTCGACCCCGCGCAGATGCCGGGGCAGCGCTCGGGCATCCTCCCGTGGCCGTACGTCGAGGCGCTGCGGCTGGACGAGGCGATGCACCCGCTCACCCTCCTCGTCACCGGGATCTATGGCCGGCCCATCCCGCCGCAGAACGGCGCGCCGCTCCGCCTCGTGGTGCCGTGGAAGTACGGGTTCAAGGGGGCCAAGAGCATCGTCCGCATCCGCTTCCTCGAGCGCCAGCCCGCCACCACCTGGGCCCTCGCCGTGCCGAACGAGTACGGCTTCTACGCCAACGTGAACCCCACCGTGGACCACCCCCGCTGGAGCCAGGCGCGCGAGCGGCGCATCGGCGAGTTCGGCCGCCGGCCCACCCTGATGTTCAACGGCTACGCGGAGCAGGTGGCGTCGCTGTACGGCGGGATGGACCTGCGGGTGAATTTCTGAGGGCGCAGGGACGCAGGGACGCAGGGTCGCAGAGGCGCAGGTCACCGTGAGCTGGGGGAGGGGTGAAGTGGGGAGATCGTCAGCGGTGGGTCCGCGCGTGCGCTGGTGGGGCGTCTTCGCGCTGGCGGCGGTCCCGGGGGTGCGGCTCGTCTATCGCGCGTTCTGGGGAGACCTGGGTCCCGACCCGCTCGTCACGCTCGAGCACGGCACGGGGTTCTGGGCCTTCGTGCTCCTCATCGTCACCCTCTCGATCACGCCGCTCCGCCGCCTCACCGGCTGGAACCAGGTCATCAAGCTCCGGAAGATGCTGGGCCTCTGGAGCGCGGCGTACGCGGTGGCCCACGTGACGATCTACGCCACCCTCGACCAGGGGCTCGACTGGCCCTCCATCTGGGCCGACGCGCTCGAGCACCGCCGCATCTACCTCGGCGCCGCCACCCTGGTCATCCTCCTTGCCCTCGCCGCCACCAGTCCCAACGTGATGGTGCGCCGGCTCGGGAAGCGCTGGGGCACCCTCCATCGCTTGATCTACCTGGCGGTGGTGCTGGCGCTGTTCCACTATGCGCTGACCCAGAAGCTCGACGTTCGCGAGCCCCTCCTCTGGGGCGGGGTAGTGACCCTCCTCCTGGGCCTCCGCGCCTGGTGGGGATGGCGGAAATTCAGAGATTCCCCATCTCGCGGTTAGATTCCCCTCATGTTGAGCTGGTTCCGCCGCCAGCGGCTCGTCGCCGCACTGCTGGTCCTCGCCAACCCCGCGCTCCTCGGCGCGTGGGTCTCGGCGTACCATCCCTGCCCGGTGCAGGATGCCGTGGTGGTGGCGGCGCAGCACGTCCCGGCGGGGCACGAAGGCCACGGCGCGATGGCGGGGATGGCGATGGCGGGAACGCCCGCCTCCTCCGACCACGCCCCCGCGCACCAGCACTCCGACGGGTCGGGCCACTGCACCTGCATCGGGCAGTGCCTTACGGCCGGGATCGCCCTCCCGGCGCTCGACCAGGACGCGACGCGCCTTGCCGTCGTCGTCTCCGACCACGTCGCACCCAGCCTCCAGGACCGGGCGGTCCTTCCGGCCAGCCGCCCCCTCGAACTCCTCCCCCACAGCACCGCTCCACCGCAGGCGTAGCGACCCGGCGGGCCACCGGCCTGCCAGCTACGTCCCTCCGGGCCGCCCTGCGGTCCGGCCTCGGTCTATCCAGGCCCCGCGCGGGCCCCTGGTGGAGCATCCATGCACGCTGCCGTCCTGCGACGCCTCCTTGCCGTCGCGCTCGCCCTGTCCGTCCTCACGCCGTCGCGCCCGCTCGCCGCCCAGTCCGGCGGGACGCTCACCGGCCGCATCACCGCCGCCGGGAGCGACAGCGCCCTCGCCGGCGTGTACGTCGTCCTTCCCGCCCTGGGCCTCGCGGTCCAGACCGACCGGCACGGGCGGTTCGTGGTCCGCGGCCTCCCGGCCGGGCGTCACGCCATCCTCGCCCGTGCCGTGGGCCGCACCGCGGCGCGCGCGGAGGCCACCGTCACCGCCGGCGCCACCACGACGCTCGACCTCGCGCTCGCCACCGCGGTGGTCGAGGTGGCCGACGTGACCGTGAGCGCCACCCGCGACGCCCAGAGCCTGGCCACGATCCCGGTGGCCATCGGCGTCATCGACGCCACCGACATCGCCGAGAGCCGGGCGCACCATCCGTCCGAGCTCGTGACCCGCACCCCCGGCGCCTGGGTGAGCAACCTCGGAGGGGAGGGGCACTCGACCGCCATCCGCCAGCCGATCACCACCAAGGCGGTGTACCAGTACCTCGAGGACGGCGTGCCGATCCGGTCCACGGGGTTCTTCAACCACAACGGGCTGTACGAGATCAACCTGCCGCAGGCGGGGCGCATCGAGATCATCAAGGGGCCGGGGTCCGCGGTGTACGGCAGCGACGCCATCGGCGGCGCCGTGAACAGCTACACCCGCGAGCCCTCCACCGGGGCGAGCGCCGAGGTCTCCCTCGAGGGAGGCAGCGCGGGGTACCGCCGCGGGCTCGGCACGGTGAGCGACACCTGGGGGCGGCACGGGCTCCGGCTCGACCTCAACCTCACCGACGCCAACGGGTGGCGCACCGGCGCCCGCTACGCCCGGCAGAGCGGCACGCTGCGCTGGGACGTGGCGGCGGGCGCCAACGCGCGCTTCAAGACGGTGGTCTCGGCGAGCCACATCGACCAGCCCTCCGACGGCGGGGGCGACCTGTCGCGCGCCGACTTCGACGCCGACCCCTCGCGGAACGTCGCGCCGATCACCTACCGCCAGGTCCGCGCGCTCCGGTGGTCCACCGAATTCGCCGCCCAGTCGGGGCTCCGGAGCTACGGGGGCACGGTCTATGCCCGCTACAACGAGCTCGACCTCATGCCCGCGTGGCAGCTCTCCTACGACCCGCAGCTCTGGGAGAGCAGCAACAGCTCCGTCGGCCTGATGCTGCACCGCCGCCAGGCGCTTCCCGGCCTCCGCGCGAGCGTCAGCGTGGGTGTGGACGGGGAGTACAGCCCCGGCCGGCGGATGGAGCAGCGGGTCGTGCCGGTTCAGAGCGGGGGGGTGTACCGCTCCTACACGACGGCCGACGTGCAGTACGACTACGACGTCGCCTTCTGGCAGGCGGCCCCGTACGTGCAAGCCGGGTTCAATCCCACGCCGCGGCTCACGCTGGACCTTGGCGCGCGGTATGACCGCCTGGGGTATCGCTACGTCACCCACCTGGCGGTCGAGGACACCGGGAGCCACCGCATCCCCGCCTCGACCGACGTGGACTTCGCCCGGCTCACCCCCAAGGTCGGGGCCACCTACCGGCTCGCCGAGGGATGGAACCTCTTCGCCTCCTACCGCGGCGGGTTCCGGGTGCCGAGCGAGAGCCAACTCTTCCGCCAGGGCTCGGCCCAGAGCACCGTGGACCTGAGACCGGTGCGGGCCGAGGACCTCGAGACCGGCCTCAAGGTGCGGGTGGGCGACGTGGCGGCGTTCGAGGCCACGGTCTTCCAGATGCGCCTGCACGACGACATCCTGACCTTCTTCGACCCCGGCACCGGGCTCCGCACGGCGGTCAATGCAGGGGAGACCCGCCACCGCGGGGTCGAGACCGGGGTGGATGTCGCGCCGATCCACGCGCTCCGCTTCAACGCCACGGCCACCTGGAGCCGTCATACCTACGTGGCGTGGCGCCCACGGCCCGACCAGGACCTGGGGGGCAAGGAGATGGAGCTCGGGCCGCACTTCTTCGGCGCCTTCCGACTCACCTGGGCGCCGGCGCTCCTCGGCACGGGGTCGGTCACCGCGGAGTGGGTCAAGCTGGGGAAGTACTGGCAGGATCCGCAGAACACGCATTCGTATGACGGGCACGATGTGGTGAGCCTCTACAGCACGGTCCCCCTGTCGCACGGCGTGGAACTGGTGGGGCGGGTGACCAACCTGTTCGACGAGCGGTACGCCGAGACGTCGTCGTTCAACACGGCCCAGGGGGAGCGGCTCCGGCCCGGTCAGGGACGGGCGTTCTTCCTCTCGGGCGTTTACCGGTGGGGGAGGTGAGCATGGGCGCAGGATCCCGTGGTCGCACGGTCGCGCTGGTCGCAGGTGCGCTGCTGGCCGCGTGCGGCGGGTCCGCGCGCGATGACCTGGCCTTCACCCCGGCGCGGGTGGTGAGCCAGGAGACGGCCAATGGCGCCACGCCGATGTTCCTCGTCACCCCCTCGGGCGACCGGATCCTCGCCTGGGTCGCGGCCCAGGGCGGGGGGACGGACGGGAAGCTGTACCTCTCGGTCACCCCCGCCGGCGCCGCGGCCCCGCTCCCCACGGTGCGGCTCGACGACCCGCTCGGCCCGATCGAGCCGCACGGCGAGGCCCCGCCGCGCCTGGCGGCCGACACGGCGGGCGGGGTCTACATCCTGTACGCGGTGGGGAAGGAGCTCCCCGACCGCCGCTTTCCTGCCAACGCGCTCCGGCTGGTGCGCTCGGAGGACCACGGGCACACCTGGAGCGCCCCGGTCACCGTCAATGAGCGCGGCGCGCTGGGGGACTTCGGCTCACACGGCTTTCACGCCCTCACCGTCGCGCCCGACGGCGCGGTGCTGGCCACCTGGCTCGAGAACGCGGGGGAGGGGAGCAAGGTGGTCTTCGCCCGGTCGGACGACCGGGGGGCCTCCTTCTCGCCGGCGCGGGTGGTGAACGAGCAGCCCGCCTGTCCCTGCTGCCGCACCGGGGTCACCGCGGCAGGGGCGGGCCAGCTCTTCGTCAGCTGGCGGAGCGTCTTCCCCGGCGACGTGCGGGACGTGGTCGTGAGCCGCTCGGACGACGGCGGGGCGAGCTGGCGCGCGCCGGTGCGCCCCCGGGAGGATGGCTGGGTGTACCCCGGCTGTCCGCACGCCGGGCCCGCGATGGCGCTCGGCCCCGATGGCGCGGTGCACATCGCCTGGTGGACCGGCAAGGAGGGGGAGGCGGGGGTGTGGTATGCGCGGAGCACCGACGGCGGGGCGCACTTCACCCCGACCCCCATCGCCGTGGGCCGGAACTCCCGCCCTGCGCACGTGGCGCTCGCCATCACGCCGGCCGGAGAGGTGGTGCTGGCCTGGGATGACGGGCTCGGCGCCCACCCGGTGGTGAAGCTCCGCCGCTCGGTGGACGGCGGACTCACCTGGTTCGCCGCGCAGGACGTCTCCGATCCCGCCTCGGCCAGCACCTTCCCGGTCCTCGCCCTCCTGGGCGACAGCGTGGCGGTGGCGTGGAGCCAGCAGAGCACCGAGGCGGCGGAACACGCATCGCACCAGATGCCCGACATGAAGGATCCCACGGCGCAGATGCCGTTGCCCCGGGTGGGGCAGCAGGAGGTCTTCCTGCGCACTGCCGCCATCCGATAGCTCACCGGACAGCACGGCGAGGCAGGGATCCGACGTGGTGGTCGGGTCCGAGGGGTGTCCTTCACGACCAGCACACAGTCGTTCCGGGCGTCCCCTCGGACCCTCCCGCCACGACTACTCGCCACCCCAAGAGGGGGCCCGGTGGGTCGGTGGAGCGACTGTGTGCTGGTCGCGGGACCGACCACCGGGAGCCCGACCTGCAGTAGGGGCGGCTTGCTAACCCCTGTAACCCCAACTAGTTTCGCCTCCCGATGCCTGCCGCCACCTCCCTCCTGGACGCCACGGCCATCGGACGGACGCTCGTCCGGATGGCCAACGAGATCGTCGAGCAGAGCGGCGGGGCGGAGGGGTTGGTGATCGTCGGCATCCAGCGCCGCGGCGCGGAGCTCGCGGAGCGGATCGCCCGGCTCATCGAGACGTCCGAGCGGGTGAAGCTCTCCCGCGGCAAGCTCGACATCACGCTTTATCGCGACGACCTGCAGACGGTCGGGCCCGCCCCCGTGGTGGGCGCGACCGAATTGCCGTTCGACCTCACCGGCAAGACCGTCGTCATCGTGGACGACGTGCTCTACACCGGCCGCACGGTGCGCGCCGCGCTCGACGAGCTGGCCGACTTCGGCCGCCCGCGGCGAATCCTGCTGGCGGTGCTGGTGGACCGCGGCGGGCGCGAGCTCCCCATCCAGCCCGACATCACCGGGCTCGCCGTGGCGGTGCCGGCCGGGCAGACGGTCTCGGTGCAGGTGCAGGAGCGCGACGGCCGCGACGCCGTGGACCTCGTTCCCCGGGCCTCCGCATGACCCTCCCCGTCCTGGGCAAGGACCTTGTGGGGCTTGAGCCCCTCTCGGCCGAGCAGATCCAGCTCATCCTCGACACCGCGGAGCCGTTCAAGGAGGTCTCGGAGCGGCAGATCAAGAAGGTCCCCGCGCTCCGGGGGAAGACGGTGGTGAACCTCTTCTTCGAGGCGAGCACCCGCACCCGCATCAGCTTCGAGTTCGCCGAGAAGCGCCTCTCGGCCGACACGGTGAGCGTGGCGTCGGCGGGGAGCAGCGTGTCCAAGGGGGAGACCCTGGTGGACACGGCGCGGAACCTTGAGGCGATGCGGATCGACATGGTGGTGATCCGCCACCAGTCGAGCGGGGCGGCGCAGTTCCTCGGCAAGCGCATCGCGAGCAACGTCATCAACGCCGGCGACGGGAAGCACGAGCACCCGACGCAGGCGCTGCTCGACCTGCTCACCCTGCGCGACCGGTTCGGGAAGATCGCCGGGCTCAAGGTGGCCATCTGCGGGGACATCCTGCACAGCCGGGTGGCGCGCTCCAACATCTGGGGGCTCACCAAGCTGGGCGCCGAGGTGGCCGTCTGCGGCCCGCCGACGCTGGTGCCGCGCGAGATCCGCGAGCTCGGCGTGACCGTGCTGCCGCACATCGAGGACGCCATCGCCTGGGCCGACGCGCTCAACATCCTGCGGCTGCAGCTCGAGCGGATGGAGAAGGGGTACATCCCGTCGCTCCGCGAGTACAACCGCGTCTTCGGCGTCACGGTGGAGCGCCTGGAGCGGGCGCCCAGGGACCTCCTCATCATGCATCCGGGGCCGATGAACCGCGGCGTCGAGATCGACAGCGCCGTGGCCGACGGGCCCCACAGCGTCATCCTGCCGCAGGTCACCAACGGCGTGGCGGTGCGGATGGCGGTGCTCTACCTGCTCGCGGGCGGCAAGCCGGACCCGGCCGCGGCGCGCGCCTCGGAGGAGTCGTGATCCCGCTGCTGATCAAGGGCGGCCGGGTCATCGACCCGAGCCGGAAGACCGACGACGTCGCCGACCTCCTCATCGAGGGGGGGCGCATCGCCGCCGTGGGGCGGAACATCGGCACCCCCGACGGGGCGCAGGTGGTGGACGCGAAGGGGAAGGTGGTGAGCCCCGGCCTCATCGACGTGCACGTGCACCTGCGCGAGCCGGGGTTCGAGGACCTCGAGACCATCGCCACGGGCGCCGCGGCCGCGGCGGCCGGGGGCTTCACCGCCGTCTGCGCGATGCCCAACACCGACCCCGTCATCGACAACCAGGCGGCGGTGGGCTTCGTGGTGGCGCGCGGCCAGGCGGCGGGGATGGCGCGCGTGTACCCGGTGGGGTGCATCACCGTGGGGCATAAGGGGGAGCGCCTGGCCGAGTTCGGCGAGATGGTGGCCGCGGGCGCGGTGGCGGTGAGCGACGACGGCAAGCCGGTGCTCTCGAGCCACATGATGCGCACCGCGCTCGAGTATGCCAGCGCCTTCGGCATCCCCGTGGCCGACCATTGCGAGGACATCGCCCTGGCCCACGGCGGCGCGATGCACGAGGGGCTCGTCTCCACCCGGCTCGGCCTCAAGGGGATCCCCGCGGCGGCCGAGGAGATCCACGTGGCGCGCGACTGCATCCTGGCCGAGCTCACCGGCGGCCACGTGCACCTGTGCCACATGAGCACCCGGGGCTCGGTGGAGCTCATCCGCCGCGCCAAGGAGAAGGGGCTCACCGTCACCGCCGAGGCGGCGCCGCACCACTTCACGCTGACGCACGAGCGGGTCGAGGGGTACGACACCAACGCCAAGATGAACCCGCCCCTCCGCGAGGAGGCCGACCGCGAGGCGATCCGCCAGGCGGTGAAGGACGGGACCATCGACGTCATCGCCACCGACCACGCGCCGCACCACTACGACGCCAAGGAGCGCGAGTTCGACGACGCCCCCAACGGCATCCTGGGGCTCGAGACCGCGCTGGGGCTCGCCATCCGCGAGCTGGTGGAGACGAAGCTGCTCACCCTGCCGGAACTCCTCTACCGGATGAGCACCCGCCCGGCGCAGGTCTTCAAGCTCACCGGCGGCACCCTCGCCGTGGGCGCCCCGGCCGACGTGCTCGTCTTCGACCCGTCGGCGCGCTGGCAGGTGGACGCGGCCCGTTTCCGCTCCAAGAGCCGCAACACCCCCTTCGGCGGCGAGACGCTGGTGGGGCGCGCGGAGCTCACCGTGGTGGACGGGCGGATCGTCTTCCAGCGGGGCGTCTAGGACTTCGAGCCTGGAGCCTGGCGCCTGGCGCCTGGCCCTCTCGCCGTTTCGCCGCCTAGCCGCCTGGCCGTATCGGCGTCTAGATTCCCTGACCGACCATTCCCCCCGAGCGGACCGGTCTTTCCATGGCAAAATCCAGTGGTTCGAGCGAGGCGGTCATCAACGCCCTCCTCGCTGAGCGGAACCAGTTCCAGACCTGGCTCAATCGTCTCGACTCCGCGGCCGACACGACGCCGGAAGCGGTGCGCGGGAAGGTGCGCTCCGACTACCAGGCGCGGCTCGACGCGGTCCTCGCCCGGCTGACCGAGCACGCCGACGGCGTGCGCGAGCAGCTGGACCAGAAGAAGGGGCGCAAGGAGGAGCTCCTGGCCGACGAGTCGCGCGCCAAGGAGACCCTGGCCGAGGCGGAGCTGCGCCACACGGTGGGGGAGTACGACGAAGGGGAGTGGACCAAGGTCCGCGCGGAGTGCAACAAGGCGCTGGTGACCGCGCGCGAGGAGCTCGCCAAGGTGCTCGAGGACATCGAGCGCCTGGCCGAGGTGGCCAAGCTGATCGCGGCCCCGACCCCCGCTCCCGCCGCCGCGCCCGAGCCCCCCAAGGCGCAGGCCCCGGCCCCCGCCGCGCCCGAGCCGGCCGCCGCGGAGCCGCCGCGGCGCGACAGCGGGCGGGCGGAGTTCGTGCCGAGCGCCAAGGCGAAGCCCCCGGCCGATGAGCTCGAGTTCCTCCGCGCCACGGTGGGGGAGGCGGAGACCCCGGCGCCCAAGCGCGCCACGACCGCCGCCCCCTCCGCCAAGCCGGAGCCCGAGGCCAAGCCCGCCGCCAAGGAGAAGAAGGGGAAGAGCGCCCCCGCCGAGCCGGCGCCCGAGGCGGCCGAGGGGGAGCTCCCCAAGCCGCGCGCGACCGGCGAGAACCGGACCCTCAAGTGCCCCGACTGCGGCACGATGAACCGCGCCACCGAGTGGTACTGCGAGCGGTGCGGGAGCGAGTTGGCGGGGGTGTGAGGGGAGGGGGAGAGGCGCGGGAGGCGCGGCAGGCGCGAAAGAGAAAGGGGCCCCGATCGGGGCCCCTTCCGCGTCTCACGCGCCTCTCGCGCCTGCTTACTTCTTGGTCGCGACGGCCTTGGCCAGGCGCGACTTCATCCGGGCGGCGTTGCGGCGGTGCACGAGGTTCTTGCGCCCCGCGCGGTCGAGGAGGGCGCTCGCCTCGAGGTAGGCCTGCTGGGCCTCGGCCTGGGTGGCGGCGCCGCGTACCTTCTTGACGGCGGTGCGGAGCTCGGAACGCTGCGCCCGGTTGCGGGCGGCGGCGGCCTTCGACTTGCGGAGCGCCTTCTTGGCGGACTGGATACGCGGCACTGATCCCTCGTGGTGTCCTGTGGTCCGGCGGCCCCCTGTCGGGCCGGTGCCGGGAAGACCATAAGCATAAGCGGGGCAGGGGGTTGGGTCAAGCAACGGGGGTCGCGGCGCACCCGGCGCCGGGTTATCCTTGTGCCGATGACCTCCCCGGGCACCTCCGCACCCCAGTCGCCCCCGACCGCCGCCCTCGGCGCCGATCCGGGCTTCGTGGTGCAGCTCGACAGCTTCACCGGCCCGCTCGACCTCCTGCTCCACCTGCTCCGCGAGGAGCAGGTGGACATCGCCGACATCCCGATCGCCCGCATCGCCGACCAGTTCCTCTCGGCGATCGGCCAGCTGGGGCTCAACCAGGCCGCCGATTACCTCGAGATGGCGGGGCGGCTGCTGCGCCTCAAGGCGCAGATGCTCCTGCCCCGGCCCAGCGACGAGGACTGGGAGGATCCGCGCCACGAGCTGGTGCGCCGGCTGCTCGAGTACCAGCAGATCAAGGAGATCGTGGGCTGGTTCGAGCGCTGCGCCGAGCGGCGCGCGCTGCAGTACCCGCGTGGCTACATCCCGCCGCCCCCCGAGCTGCCGCCGGTGCCGCTCACGCTCGACCTGCTGCAGCTCCTCGAGGCGGTGCAGCGGGTCATCGACGGGATCCCCGAGCCGGTGCTGCACCGCGTGGTGCCGCGCCCGCTCGACGTCGAGGGGGCCACCGCGCGGATCGAGGCGCTGCTGGCCGACGGGGCCCGCGCCGAGTTCAACTGGCGCGAGGCGCTCGGCCCGCGCCCGACGATCGTGGACGTGCTGAGCACGTTCCTCGCCCTGCTGGAGCTCGCCAAGCGCGGGCTCCTCCACCTCCACCAGCCGGCGCCGTTCGCCGACATGGTCATCCGCCGTGACACCGCTCTCGCAGCTCATTGAGGCGGCGCTCTTCAGCGCCAACCGCCCCCTCACCGTCGAGGAGCTCCAGACCCTCGACGCCGAGGCGACCCTCGCCGACGTGCGGACCGCGCTGGACCAGCTGCGCGAGCACTACGACTTCGACCAGCACGCCGTGGAACTGGTGGAGCTCGCGGGGGGGTGGCAGATCCTGACGCGCCCTGCCTTCGCGCAGGCGATCGAGCAGGCGCAGTTCGCCCAGCGCACGCCGAGGCTCACCGGCGCCGCGCTCGAGACCCTCGCCATCATCTCGTACCGCCAGCCGGTGGGACGCGCCGAGATCGAGGAGATCCGCGGCGTGGCGGCGGGCGGGGTGCTGCGCGCCCTGCAGGAGCGGGGGCTCATCGAGGTGGTGGGGCGCTCGGAGCAGCTGGGCCGCCCGCTCCTCTACGGCACCACGCCGCTCTTCCTCGAGCTGCTGGGGCTCAAGGACCTGGCCGAGCTGCCGCGCGCGGAGGAGCTCACCATCGCCCTGCAGCCGCCGCGCCCCGCCGAGCCCGAGGCCGAGGCGGGCGCCGACGCCGCCGCGTCGGTCCCGTCCGAGTCATGAGCGAGATCCGCGTCCAGCGCGCCCTGGCCCAGGCGGGGATCGCCTCGCGCCGCCAGGCGGAGGAGCTCATCACATCGGGCCGCGTGCGGGTGGACGGCAAGGTGGCCGAGCTCGGCAGCAAGGTGGACCCCGAGCGCCAGAAGCTCACCGTGGACGGGAAGCCGGTCCGCAAGGTGGCCACCCGCTGGATCGCGCTCCACAAGCCGCTGGGCGTCGTCACCACCGCCAGCGACGAGCAGGGGCGGAAGACCGTGCTCGACCTGCTGCCGAATCCGCGCGGCCTGACCTACGTAGGGAGGCTCGACATCAACACCACGGGCCTCCTCCTCCTCACCACCGACGGCGACGCGGTGCACCGCCTGACCCACCCCCGCTGGCACCTGCCGCGCCGGTACGTGGCGCTCGTGCACGGGCGCGACAGCGCCGCGCTCCAGCGGATGGTGACCCAGCGCTGGGTGGTGGACGGCCGCGCCGTCGAGGTCACCGGCCCCCGCGTGCGCGCGGGGAAGGATGGCCGGAGCGTGGTTGACCTCGTGGTCCACGAGGGGCGCAACCGGATCGTCCGCAAGTGGTTCGAGGCGATGGGGTGCAAGGTGGACCGCCTGGCCCGCGTGCAGTACGGCCCCATCAAGCTCGGCGACCTGGCCCCCGGCCGCTGGCGCGTGCTCGAGCCCGCCGAAGTGGCCGCGCTGTACAAGGCCGTCGGGATGAAGGGGTAGGGAGGCCATCGGCCATCAGCCATCGGCCATCAGCCAGTAGCCAACAGCTCACCACGCCAGCCCCCAATGACCGCACCCCGCATCTCCGCTGCGCAGGCCGTCCCGGCCGTCGATCCGGTCCCGTTGCAGGCCGCGCTGCAGCAGGTGGCGCGCCGCATCGTGGGGCAGGAGGCGATGGTCGAGCGGCTCCTCGTGGGGCTCCTCACCGGCGGCCACGTGCTGCTGGAGGGGGTGCCGGGGCTCGCCAAGACGCTCACCGTGCGCACCCTGGCCGAGACGGTGCGGGCGAGCTTCTCGCGCATCCAGTTCACCCCCGATCTCCTGCCGGCCGACGTGGTCGGCACGCTCGTCTTCGACCAGCGCACGCAGGACTTCCGGGTGAAGCAGGGGCCGGTCTTCGCCCACATCGTGCTGGCCGACGAGATCAACCGCGCGCCGGCCAAGGTGCAGTCCGCGCTGCTCGAGGCGATGCAGGAGCGGCAGGTCACCATCGGCGGGGCCACCTTCCCGCTCCCCGACCCGTTCCTCGTGCTCGCCACGCAGAACCCGATCGAGAGCGAGGGGACCTACCCGCTCCCCGAGGCGCAGCTCGACCGCTTCCTGCTCAAGGTGCGGGTGACCTATCCCACCCGCGAGCAGGAGCGCGAGGTGCTCCTCCGGATGGGGAGCGGGGCCCCGATCGGGGTGGAGCCGGTGCTCGACCCCGCGGCGCTCGTGGCCGCCCGCGCCGCGGTGGCGCAGGTGTACGTGGACCAGAAGCTGGTGGACTACATCGTGGACCTGGTGCGCGCCACCCGCGACCCCGCGCTGGCGGGCTGCGCCGACCTCAAGCCGCTGGTGGCCTTCGGCGCCTCCCCCCGCGCCACGCTGGCGCTGGCGCAGACGGCGCGCGCGCACGCCTTCCTCCGCGGCCGTGCCTACGTGGTGCCCGAGGACGTCAAGGCGATGGCCCCCGACGTCCTCCGCCACCGCCTGGTCCTCACCTTCGAGGCCGA
>DASTRQ010000177.1:0-5617 GCA_035761145.1 Gemmatimonadales bacterium | reverse complement strand
CCCTGCGACCCTGCGACCCTGCGACCCTGCGACCCTGCGACCCTGCGACCCTGCGACCCTGCGCCCATGATCCACCTCCTCACCACCGGCGGCACCATCTCGATGCGGCACGACGCCGCGGCGGGGGGGAGCGTGCCCGCGCTCCAGGGGAGCGACATCCTGGCGCGGGTGGAGGGGCTCGACCGGATCGCGCCGGTGGAGGTGGAGAACTGGGGGCTCTACCCGGCCTCGCACCTCGACCTGAGCCGGCTCTGGGCGCTGCGTGAGCGGGTGCGCGAGCTGCTCGCCGGGCCCACGCCGCCGCAGGGGATCGTGGTCACGCAGGGGACCGACACGCTCGAGGAGTCGGCCTACCTCCTGGCGCGCACCATCCCCCGCGACCGCCCGGTGGTGCTCACCGGCGCGATGCGGAACGCCGACCACGTGGCGTGGGACGGCCCCGACAACGTGCGTGATGCGGTGCGGGTCGCGGCGGCGGCCGAGAGCGCGGGGCGGGGGACGATGGTGGCCTTCGCCGGGCAGATCCTGGACGGCCAGCACGCCGTGAAGGTCGACGCCGCCGAACTCGAGGCCTTCGAGGCGAGCCAGGGGCAGCCCCTCGGGATCGTGAGCGACGGGCGGGTGGTATTCACCGCGCCGGCGCCGCCGCCCCGCTTCGTGGTGCATCCGTCCGGGCTCACGGCCCGCGTGGCGATGTTCGCCGTGACCCCCGGCGATGACGGCGCGCTGCTCGACGCCACGCTCGGCCAGTACCACGGCGCGGTGGTCGTCGCGTTCGGCGCGGGGAACGTGCCCCCCGGCGCCGGCGCCGCGATCGAGCGGTGGCTGCAGGCGGGATATCCCGTGGTCCTCGCGACCCGGTGCCGCCGGGGGCAGGTGGCGCCGGTCTACGCCTCCGAAGGCGGGGGCGCCCGGCTTCTCGCGTCGGGCGCCACCCCCGCCGGCCCCCGCACGGCGGCGCAGGCGTGGATGGAGCTCACGATCAGCATCAGCGCCGGACGGCCGTACGGGAAGTAGCGGCATCCGCCCTATCTTTGCGCGCCCCTCCTGAGGAACCCAGCGTGACCGAACCCTCGCTGCCCCCCCGCCTCGACATCCCCGAGCCCGTCGTCGCCATCGCGCGGCGGCTGGAGGAGGCGGGGTTCGAGACGTGGTGCGTGGGCGGCGCGGTGCGGGACGCGCTCCTGGGCCATCCCGGCAGCGACTTCGACCTGGCCACCCGCGCCACGCCCCAGGAGGTGATGGGGCTCTTCAAGCGCACGGTGCCGGTGGGGGTGGAGTTCGGCACGGTGGGGGTGTTCGGCGCCGACAAGGTGCTCCACGAGGTGACGACCTTCCGCCGGGACGTCTCGACCGACGGGCGCCGCGCGGTGGTGGCGTACGGCGCCTCGCTCGACGAGGACCTGGCCCGCCGCGACTTCACCATCAACGCCATCGCCTACCACCCCCTGCGCCACGAATGGCGCGACCCGTTCGGCGGCGCGCGCGACCTGTTCGAGCGGAAGGAGGTCCGCGCGGTGGGGAACGCGGAGGAGCGCTTCCGCGAGGACTACCTCCGGATCCTCCGCGGGGCGCGCTTCGCGGCGCGGTTCCAGTTCTGCATCGCCCGCGAGACCTGGGCGGCGATGGTGGCCCACGCCCCCGGGATGGCCGGCCTCTCGGCCGAGCGGGTGCGGGAGGAGTGGTTCAAGACGCTCCGCACCGCGCGGTCGCTGGTGTGGGCGGTGAAGCTCTGGCGCCCCCTCGTCTCCCGGAGCCCCTGGATGCCCGAGCTCCTCGAGGGCGACCCCCCCGAGCCCCCCGCCGAGCTGCACCGCGACCCGATCCTCCTCACCCTGCTCCTGGCCGGTGCCGGGGCCGTGCCCCTCCTCACCCGGCTCAAGTGCTCCAACGCCGACCTCGCCCGCGCGGAGGGGGCGGCGCGAGGGCCCGAGCGCCCCGCCTCGGAGGGGGCGACCGACGTGCGGCGCTGGATGGCGGCGGTGGGAACGGCCGAGGAGGATCTCTCGACGCTCTGGCAGCTCCGGCACGGCGCCCCGGCGCCGTGGGCGCCGGTGGTGGCGGGGATCCGCGCCCGCGGCGAGGCGACCACCCGCGGCCAGCTCGCGGTGTCGGGGAACGACCTCCTGGCCGCCGGGGTGCCGGCGGGCCCCGCGGTGGGACGCGCGCTCGACCGCCTGCTCGACCTCGTGCTCGCCGACCCTTCGATGAACCGGCGCGAGACCCTTCTCGCCCGCGCGCGGGAGCTGACGTGAGTCCGATCCTCTGGGCCACCCTGGCCGCGGCGGGGAACCTCGCGGGGGGACTGGTGCTGGTGCGCCGCGCGGCGCGTTCGATGCGCCTGCTCGAGGCGCTGGTGGCCTTCGGCGCCGGCTTCATGCTGGCGGTGACGCTGGCCGAGGTGATCCCCGAGGCGCTCGGCGGCGGGGGTGCGGCGGCCGCGACCGCGGCGCTCTACCTGCTGGCGGGGTATCTCGCGGTGCACCTCGCCCAGCACGTGCTCACGCCCCATTTCCACTTCGGCGAGGAGACCCACCCCATCTCGGCGCGGGCGGGGGTGACGGCGCTCATCGGGCTCCTGCTGCACACCTTCTTCGACGGGGTGGCGATCGCCAGCGGGTTCTCGGTCTCCAACGCGCTGGGGGGGATGCTCTTCGTCGCGGTGTTCGTGCACAAGCTCCCCGAGGGGCTCGCGATGGCGAGCGTGATGCTGGCCGGAGGCCAGGGGCCGCGGCGCGCGCTCGCGGCGTCGGGGCTCCTGGGGCTCGCGACGATCGTCGGCGTGCTGCTCACGGAGCAGGTGGCGGGGCTCGCGCGGCACGGCCTGGCGCTCTCGGGCGGGGTGACGCTGTACGTGGCGGCGTCGAACCTGGTGCCGGAGTTCCAGGGGAAGAAGACCCGCACGAGCGCCGCGCTGGCGTTCTTCGGGGGGGTGGGGGCGTTCTTCGTGACGCGGGCGCTGATCGGGGGGTAGGGGGCGGGCGTCGCCGCAGGGGGGACGGGCTTGTCCTCAACACGGATCCACGAAGGGACGGAGTAGCGAACAACCGCTCATCCAGGGATCCCAATGCGCGACTTCTACGGCTGGTAGCTGAGACCACTGCAGTTTCGAGCCGGGGCCTCAACTGGGAGGGACGGGGGGACGGAAGGACGAAGAACTGCTATTGGGGGTGTTCAGGACGCGTTTCACTTGGATAAACTCCGTCCCGAAGTTGATCAGCAGCCCGATCGGGAGCCCGCTGACTCGAAGATAGGTCAGGAGCTGGGCGCGGTGGACCTGGATCAATGTTTCGACGGCCTTCAGTTCAAGGACCACCTTGTTATCGACGATCAGATCGAGACGCTGCTCGCCGATGTGGGCACCTCGGTAATAGACGGGGAACACCCGCTCGCGATGGATGGGCAGGTCCTGGTGCTTCAGCTCCGCCGCGAGGGACTTCTGGTAGATCCCCTCCAGAAGGCCGGGGCCAAGGGCCTTGTGGACCAGGATCGCGGCGCCGATGATCCTTTCGGTGAGGGCATCGTCGGCCGCGGACAGCGCCGAGTTTCGCATTGCGACCATGACATCCTCCATCGTGCATTCGTCGCTTCGTCCCTCCCGGTTGAGGCCAAACTACCGCGTTACCGCGATCCCTGACTAACCGAAGAAACGCGCGCCGTACCCGATGACCGCCCCCTCTCTCTTCTCCACGCCCGAGCCGCTGGCCGCGCGGATGCGTCCGCGCACGCTGGAGGAGTACGCCGGCCAGGAGCACCTCCTGGCGCCGGGGAAGGCGCTGGGCGACGCGATCCGCCGCGGCGACGTGGGGAGCATCATCCTCTGGGGCCCCCCGGGGGTCGGGAAGACCACGCTCGCCCGGCTCATCGCGCAGTACACCGACCGCGCCTTCGTGGCCTTCAGCGCCGTGACCGAAGGGGTGCCGCGGGTGCGCGAGATCATCGCCGAGGCGGAGGCGCGGCGCGCCGAGGGGCGGGGGACGATCCTCTTCTGCGACGAGATCCACCGCTTCAACCGCGCCCAGCAGGACGCCTTCCTGCCCCACGTGGAGCGGGGGACGGTGACGCTCATCGGCGCCACCACCGAGAACCCGAGCTTCGAGCTCACCGCGGCGCTCCTCTCGCGCACGCGGGTGTACGTGCTCGAGCCGCTCGGCGCGGCCGACCTGCTGCAGCTGGTGGACCGCGCCCTGGCCGACCGCGAGCGCGGGCTCGGGACGCTCGGCCTCACGCTCGCGCCGGACGCGCGCCAGGCGCTGGTCGAGGCGAGCGACGGCGACGCGCGGCGCGCGCTCTCGGTGCTCGAGGCGTGCGCCCAGCAGGCGGGGCTCGGCGGCACGATCACCGTGCGCGAGGTGGCCGACGCCCTGGCCCGCCGGCTCCCGGCGTACGACAAGAGCGGCGAGGGGCACTACAACCTCATCAGCGCCCTCCACAAGGCGGTGCGGGGGAGCGACCCGCAGGCGGCGCTCTACTGGCTGGCGCGGATGTGCGAGGGGGGCGAGGACCGGCTCTTCCTCGCCCGACGCCTCGTGCGGATGGCCACGGAGGATATCGGCCTCGCCGACCCGAACGCGCTGACGGTGGCGCTCGCGGCCAAGGAGACGTACGACTTCCTGGGGAGCCCCGAAGGGGAGCTCGCCCTGGCGGAGGCGGTGGTGTACCTGGCCACGGCGCCCAAGTCGAACCGGGTGTACCAGGCGTGGGGTGCCGCGCTCGCGGCCGCGAAGGAGACCCCCGCGGCGCCGGTGCCGCTCCACATCCGCAACGCCCCGACCGGGCTGATGAAGGATCTGGGCTACGGGAAGGGGTACACCTACGCGCACGACGCCCCGACGGGGTATATCCCGCAGGAGTATTTCCCCGACGCCGTGAAGGACCGGGAGTACTACGAGCCTTCGGGGTTCGGGTTCGAGAAGAAGATCACGGAGCGGCTGGCCTGGTGGGCGGCGCAGGGGCGCAGGGGCGCAGGGACGCATGGGCGCAGGGGCGCAGGGACGCAGGGGGGTGGGGAAGTGGAGGGATCGGAACGAAACGATTCGGAGGGATGACCAAATGACCTGGAACCACCTGCGACCCTCCGTCCCTGCGACCCGGCGCCGCATCTTGAGCGTCTTGAGCGCCTCGAGCGCCTGTCTCCTTGTGATGTCCGGTTGCGCCGCCGTCTCCGCCTGGACCCACCTGCAGTCTCCGCAGGTCGAGGTCGCGGGGATCAGGGTCGCGAGCCTGGGCCTGACCAGCGGCACCTTCGACGTGACACTCCGGGTCAACAATCCCAACAGCGTGACCCTCAACGGCACCGCCCTCACGGCCACCATCGACACGAAGGACCAGCGCTTCGCGACGGTGGACCTGAGCAAGGCCTTCACCCTCCCCAAGGGGGAGGCGGTCTCGCTCGTGGTGCCGGTGACGGTGCAGTGGAGCGGGGCAGGGGCCGCGGCGCGCGAGCTGATCGGCACCGGAGCGGTGCCCTACCGGATCGGCGGGCGCGTCACCGTGGACACCCCCATCGGCGCCAAGGGACTCGACTTCTCGGCGGGGGGGACGGTGGCGGTGGTGCGGTAGGAGGCTATCAGCCATCAGCCATCAGCCATCAGCCAACAGCCAACAGCCAACAGCC
>DASTRQ010000176.1:0-11349 GCA_035761145.1 Gemmatimonadales bacterium | reverse complement strand
CCGCCTCCGAGCCGCGGGTCGCTGACCCCCTCCCACCCGTCCGGGGTGCGGATGATCGCCTCGACGTCCCCCCAGCGGGTGCGGAAGGTGACGGTGTGGCCCATCGCCTGGAGCCCCGCGATGGTGCCGGGATAGAAGCCGCCGCGTTCGAGGCGGATCTCGTCCGGGAGCCCCTGGTGGTGCATCCGGGGCGCCGCCACGGCGTCGGGGAGCGACATCCCGTGGTCGATGACGTTGGAGATGACGTGGTACACCTGGGTGATGATCGTCGGGCCGCCCGGCGTGCCGACGACCATCTTGAGCTGTCCGTCCGGCCCCACGACGAGGCTCGGCGTCATGGCCGAGAGCATCCGCTTGCCGGGCTGGATGGCGTTGGCCTCGCCCTGCACCAGGCCGTACATGTTGGGCTTCCCGGGGGCGGTGGCGAAGTCGTCCATCTCGTCGTTGAGGAGGAACCCGGCGCCGCTCACGGTCACCGCGCTGCCGTAGCTGTTGTTGAGCGTGGTGGTGGTGCTCACCGCGTTCCCCTCGGCGTCCACCACCGAGTAGTGGGTGGTGTGCATCCCGTCGATGCCGGGGAGGATGGAGTCGCTCCGGCTGGCGTGATGCAGGTCGATCGTGGCGCGGAGCGAGTCGGCGTAGGCCATGCTCGTGAGGCGCGCCTGGGGCACGTCCACGAAGTCGGCGTCGCCCAGGAAGTGGTTCCGGTCGGTGAAGGCGCGTCGCATCGCCTCCGCCTCGAGGTGCAGCAGGGCGGGGCTCCCGAACGCGGGGAGGGGGCCGAACCCCTGCATGATGTTGAGGATCTCGGCGAGCGTGATGCCGCCGGAGCTCGCCGGCGGCATCGAGTAGATGACGTGGCCGCGGTAGTGCGCCTCGACGGGGGTGCGCCACTTGGCCTGGTACGCGGCGAGGTCGGCCTTGGAGATGAAGCCGCCGTCGCGGTCCATCTCGGCCACGATCGAGTCGGCCACCCAGCCGGTGTAGAAGCCGTCACGCCCCTGGTCGCGGATGGCGCTCAGGGTGCGCGCCAGGTCGGGCTGGCGGAAGAGCGTCCCCGCGCGCGGGGCCTGGCCGTCGGGGAGGAACTGCCGGCGGCTGGCGGGGAAGACGTAGAGCCGGTCGCGCTCGCTGTTGATGGAGTACATCCGGTACTCGTCCACCACGAACCCCTCCTCGGCCAGCCGGATGGCCGGGGCGATGACCTGCGCGAAGGGGAGCCGGCCGTACTTCCGCTGCTGCTCCACGAGCCCCGCCACCGAGCCGGGGACCCCGGCCGAGAGGGCGCCGGTGATGCTCAGCTGGCTGGGGTCGCCGCGGAGGTCGAGATACATGTCGCGCGAGCCGCGTCCGGGCGCCGCCTCGCGGTAGTCGAGCGCGGCCACCTCGCCGCTCGCCAGGCGGATCATCGAGAAGCCGCCGCCGCCGATGTTCCCCGCCTCGGGGTGCACCACCGCCAGCGCGAAACCGACCGCCGTGGCGGCGTCGATGGCGTTGCCCCCCGCCTGCAGGATGTCGCGTCCCACGGCGCTCGCCAGGGGGCTGCCCGAGACGACCACCGCGTGCGGGGCGTCGGTGACGCGCGCCTTGCCGCGGTAGGCCCACTCGGGCGCGATGCCGCTGGTGGGGCCGGGGACGGGCGTGGCGGCGGGACGGGAGGGGCCGCACGCCGTCGCCAGGAGGACGAGCGCGAGGGACCAGGCGGCGGGGCGCACACGGGCGGCACGGGGCATGGATTCGCTCCGTTGGATGAGAGATGCGCGACGGGGAGGGAGACGCTAACTTAACCTGAGAATGCCCCCCGAAACACCCGCCTTCCTCGATCCGCGGCTCACCGAGCGGCGCAACCCCCGCGCCCACGACCTCGACGCCCGCACCAGCCTCGAGCTGGTGGATCTCATCAACGCCGAGGACGCCACCGTCCCCGCGGCGGTGGCCCGCGCGCGCGCGGAGATCGCCCGGGCCATCGACCTGGTGGAGGCGGCCTTCCGCGCCGGGGGGCGGCTCCTTTATGTCGGGGCGGGGACGAGCGGGCGCCTCGGGGTCCTCGACGCCGCGGAATGCATCCCGACCTTCTCCGCGCCCCCCGGGATGGTGGTGGGGATCATCGCGGGCGGCGCCCCCGCGCTGGTCAAGCCGATCGAGGGGGCCGAGGACGACGTCAATGCCGGCGCCGCGCAGGTGGACGGCCACCGCGTGGGGCCCGCCGACGTGGTCGTGGGGATCGCCGCGAGCGGCAGCACCCCCTTCGTGCACGGCGCGCTGGGCCGGGCCCAGGCGCTCGGCGCCCGCACCGTCATCCTCTCGTGCAGCGAGCCGCCGGCGGTGCTGCGCCAGACCTGCGACGTGGCCATCGTGGTGCTCACCGGCCCCGAGGTGCTCACCGGCAGCACCCGGATGAAGGCGGGCACCGCCACCAAGCTCGTGCTCAACACCCTCACCACCGGTGCGATGGTGCGGCTCGGCAAGACGTGGGGGGACCTGATGGTGGACCTCACCGCCACCAACCAGAAGCTCGTGGACCGCAGCGAGCGCATCCTGATGGAGACCACCGGCGTGGACCGCGCCCGCGCGCGCGCGCTGCTCGAGGCCGCCGCCGGGAGCGTCAAGGTGGGGATCGTGATGGCGCGCCGCGGCGTCGAGGCGGCGGAGGCGCGCCGGCTCCTGGCCGAACAGGGGGGGCGGCTGCGCCCCATCGTGGGCGACCCGCCCCAGGTGACCGGATGACCGAACGACCGAACCTCGTCGTGGGCCTGATGAGCGGCACCTCGCTCGACGGGATGGACGCCGCGCTGCTCCGCTTCCGCAGCGCCAACGACGCCGAGCTGGTGGGCTTCGTGCACCGGCGCTACACCGGCGAGCAGCGCGAAGAGCTCCTTCGCGCGCTCGAGGGCGAGGCCACCCCGCGCGACTACGCGCGGCTCCACGTGCGCCTGGCCGAGTGGGCGGGGGAGGCGGTGGAACGCCTCCTCGCCCAGACCCACACCAAGGCCACCGACCTCGCGGGCATCTGCTTCCCGGGGCAGACCCTCTGGCACGAGCCGCCCACCGTGAGCTGGCAGCTCGGCGAGCCCGCCGTGCTCGTGGAGCGCTTCGGCACGCGGGTGGTGAGCGGCCTGCGCGCCAGCGACGTCGCCGCGGGGGGGCAGGGCGCCCCCCTCGTCCCGATCGCCGACGTCGAGCTCTTCGGCGCCCCCGACCACCCGCGCGTGCTCCTCAACCTCGGCGGGATGGCCAACCTGACCTACGTGCCGCGCCGCGGCGAGGCCGAGGGCGCGCTCGCCTTCGACACCGGTCCCGGCGTCGCGGTGATCGACGCGGTGGCGCGGATGACCGCCCCCGACCTTCCCTACGACCGCGACGGCCAGATCGCGGGGCAGGGGAAGGTGCACGAGGGGGTCCTCGCCCGGCTGCTCGAGGATCCCTACTTCCACCAGCCGCCGCCCAAGAGCACCGGTCGCGAGCGCTTCGGCCAGGCGTACGCCGAGGCGCTCTTCGAGGAGCTGCCCGGGCCCGATGCGGTGGCCACCGCGGTGGAACTCACCGCGCGCTCCATCGCCCACGCCGTGGCCACCTGGGTGCCGGGGACCCCCGAGGTCGTGGCGAGCGGCGGCGGGACCCACCACCCGGGGCTCTGGGCGGCGCTCGAGCGGGCGCTCACGGTGCATCGCGCCGGGACGGCCCTCCGCCGCTTCGACGCGCTGTTCTTCGACGGCGATGCCAAGGAGGCCGCCGCCTTCGCCCTGCTCGGCTACCTCACCCTGCACGGCCAGCCCGGCAACATCCCCGCCGCCACCGGCGCCCGGGGGCCGCGGGTGCTGGGCACAATCTCGGGGCCGTGACCCTGCCGGTCGCGCGGCTGGTGCTCCCGGCGCTCCGCTGGGACCCGGCCACCGGCTTCGACCACGCCGCCATCGACCGCGCGCTCGCGCTCGGCGTCGGCGGCTTCATCGTCTTCGGCCTCAACGCCATCCAGGGGGGGCGGGGGGTGCCGGCGCGCACGCTTCGGGCCCTCGTCATCGACACCACCGCCCGCGCGGGGCGGCCCCTCCTCTGGGCCAGCGACCTCGAGCGGGGCGCGGGGCAGCAGGTGGCGGGGTGCACCGAGCTCCCGCCCCCCGCGGCGCTGGCGAGCCTGGGCGACCCCGCCGTGAGCCGCTGGGCAGGGTGGCTCACCGCCCGCGAGGCGCACGCCACCGGGCTCAACTGGGTGCTGGCGCCGGTGTGCGACCTCGACCTGGAGCCCCGGAACCCGATCGTCCAGACGCGGAGCTTCGGCGCCGACCCCGGCGAGGTGGCCCGCCACGTCACCGCCTGGATCGAGGGGTGCCGCGCCGGCGGCGCCCTCGCCTGCGCCAAGCACTGGCCGGGGCACGGCCGCACCACCGCCGATTCGCACGACGTCGTCCCGACCGTGGACGCCGGGGCCGACGCGCTCGCCGCGCACGACGGCCGTCCCTTCCGCGCCGCGATCGCCGCCGGGGTGGACGGGGTGATGACGGCGCACGTGGCCTACCCCGCGCTCGACCCGAGCGGCACTCCCGCCACCTTCTCGCCGCCGATCCTGGCCCGCCTGCGCGCCGAGGGGTTCGACGGGCTCATCGCCACCGACGCGCTGATGATGGATGCCGCCGCGGGGAAGGGACCGGGCGCCGTGGCGGTGGACGCCATCGCGGCCGGGTGCGACCTCCTCTGCTATCCCCCCGATGTCGAGGCGGCCGTCGCCGCGCTGGACGCCGCCGTGGCGCGCGACCCGCGCCTGGCGAGCCTGGTCCGCGATGCGCTCCGCCGGTACGAGGCGGCGCTCGCGACGCAGGCCGCCCTGACGCACCGCGACGTCCCCGCGCCCTATCGGAGCGCCGACGCGCTGGCCGATGCGCTGGTGGAGCGCGGGATGCGGCGCGGCGCGATCGAGCGCGTCACCCGGCCGATCGCCGTGCAGGTGGTGGATGACGACCTCGGCGGGCGCTGGCCGGCGAGCCCCACCACCCACCTGGCCGAGGCGCTCACGGCGGGGAAGGGGCTGGCGGCGGAAGGGACGGATCGCGCCTTCCACCTCCTCGCGATCTTCGCCGAGCCGCGCGCGTCGAAGGGGCGGGCCGGGCTCTCGGCCGAGCACCGCCGGCGCGTGGCGGAGCTGGCGTCACAGGCCGACCTGGTGGTGCTCTTCGGCCATCCGCGGCTGGCGGAGGAGGTCCCGGGGGACCGTCCCCTGCTCGTGGCGTGGCATCGCCAGCGGCTGATGCAGGAGGGGGTGGCGCGCTGGCTCCTCGCGAGGCGCGCGTGAGGACGCTCGACTGGGTCGTCGTCGTGGCCTACCTGGCCGGCTCGACGGGGCTGGGGCTCGCGCTCGCGCGGCGGGGATCGGGGAGCCTCGTCGAGTTCTTCGCCGGCGGGCGCGCGGTGCCGTGGTGGCTCGCCGCCACCTCGATGGCGGCCACCACCTTCAACGTGGACACGCCGCTCTACGTGGCGGGGCTCGTGGCGCGCGCCGGGGTGGCGGGGAACTGGGAGTGGTGGAGCTTCGCGCTGGCGCACGTGCTCCTGGCGGTGCTCCTGGCGCGGCTCTGGCGCCGTTCGGCGGTGCTCACCGACGCCGCGCTCACGGAGCTCCGCTACGGCGGCCCCCCGGCGGCGCTCCTTCGGGGCGTGCGGGCGTTCGTCTTCGCGGTGCCGCTCAACTGCCTCGGCATCGGGTACGGGATGCTCGCGATGCGGAAGGTCGTCGTCGCGCTGGGGCTCCTCGACGGCCTCACCTGGCTCCCGGGAGATGCCCAGCTCTGGGCCGTCATCGCGGTGGTGGCGCTCACCCTCGCCTACACGACCGTTTCGGGGCTCTGGGGCGTCATCGCCACCGACTTCATCCAGTACGTGCTGGCGATGGCGGGCGCGCTGATCGTGGCCTGGTACGCCGTGCACGAGGCGGGGGGACTGGGCCAGCTCACCGCCACGCTCCGCGCCACGGGGCGGGGGGGGCACCTGCAGCTCGTGCCCCACGGCGCCGACGCCCTCCTCCCCCTCACCACCTTCCTGGGCTACCTCGGCATCCAATGGTGGGCGTTCAAGAACAGCGACGGGGGCGGGATGTTCGTCCAGCGCCTGGGCGCCACCGCCGATGAGCGCGAGGCGACCCGCGCGGCGCACGCATTCAACATCCTCAACTACGTGGTGCGCACCTGGCCCTGGGTGCTGGTGGGGCTCGCCGCGCTGGTGGTGCTCCCGGGGCTCGCCGATCCCGAGCTCGCCTACCCCACGCTGATGGTGCGCTACCTCCCCAGCGGCCTGCTGGGGCTCGTCTTCGCGAGCCTCCTCGCCGCGTTCATGAGCACCGTCTCCACCCAGGTCAACTGGGGCGCGAGCTACGTGGTGCACGACCTGTACGGCCGCTTCGCGGGGGTCACCGACGAGCGGAAGCTCCTCCGCGCCGCGCGGTGGGCCTCGGTGGGGATCACCCTCCTTGCGGCGCTGCTGTCGTTCACGATGGAGAGCGTGGGCGCCGTCTTCCGGCTCCTGGTGCTCGTGGGGACGGGGACGGGGGCCCTCCTCCTCCTCCGCTGGTTCTGGTGGCGCGTCAACGCCTGGGCGGAGCTCGCCGCGCTCGCGAGCGGGCTCGCCCTCGCCGCGCTCGTCTCGAGCGTGCCGAGTCTCCGGGGGCTCCCCTTCGGCGCCAAGCTCGTCATCACCACTTTCGGCGCGATGGCGGTCTGGCTCCCGGTGATGCTCCTGACGCCCCCCGAGCGGCCCGCCGTGCTCGACGCCTTCTACGCCCGCACCCGGCCGCCGGGGGCGTGGGGCCCCATCCGGCAGCGCACGGGGCTCACGCCGCTCGACTCCCTCACCCGCGCCCTCCGCGACTGGGTGGTGTGGGTGACGGTCATCCTCGGCGGGACGGTGGGGGTGGGGTGGTGGCTGCTGGGGAGGTAGGAAGGTAGGAGGGGAGGAAGGTAGGAAGGGAGGAAGGGAGGAAGGTAGGAAGGTAGGAAGGGGGCCCCGAATGCTCGGAGCCCCCGCTGGAGTGCTTCCCAGCTTTCCACCTTCCCTTCCTACCTTCCTCCCTTCCTCCCTTCCTACCTCCCGAACAGCTCCCCGATCCTCGTCGCCGGCACCGCGTACACGATCCGTCCGTTGCTCTCCGGCGCGCCGCCGTAGAGGACGGCCACCACGTGGCCGTGGGCGTCGAGGTAGGGGCTGCCGCTGGCGCCGGTGGCGCCGTAGCCGTCGATCTGCACCACGTCGGGGGTGAGGCGGGAGATCGTCCCGGCGGTCAGGGTGGCCACGGCGCCGATGCGGCGGAAGTCGCGTCCCCCCTCCACGTCCACGCCCAGGGGGAAGCCGATGGCCACCACCGGCTGGCCCACCACCGCGGGGTCGTCGGCGATGCCGGGGACGGTGGGCGCGCCGCCGCGCACCACGATCCGGAGCAGCGCCAGGTCCACCCCCGCGGCGGGGTGCTTCCGCACCAGCGTGGCGCGGAAGAGCTGGTTGCTGTGGTTGAACATCACCCCGATCTCGACCGGGTCGGCGCCTTCGGGGGAGGTCACGACGTGCCGGTTGGTCACGGCGTAGACGCCGCTGTCGTCGCTCCGGATGGCGAACGCGGTGCCGGTGTAGGTGCCGCCGCTGGGCATCCGGGCGTAGACCATCCCCACGGCGTCGCCGGCGATCGAGTCCACGTGCGCGGCATCGAGCCCGGCGGCGGCCGAGAGGCTCCGCTGCCGCGTGATGGCGCTGGTGAGCTCGGCGCGGAGCTGCGCCATCGCCTGGGGGTCGCCCCCGGCCTCGATCTGCCGCCGGAGCTGCGCGGTGACCGCCTGGGCCGAGTCGAGCGCCCCCTGCAGCGCGCCGAAGCGGACCGTCACCGACTCGAGGGAGCGCTGCAGCGAGTCCACCTGCCGCAGCATCTCGGCGCGCTGGTCGGCGAGCTTCCGCTCATACAGCGACTTCTGCCAGAAGTAGCCGGCGGCCACCAGGATGAGGAGGCCGAAGAGCACCAGCGTGGCGCGCCGGAGCCCCTGGGTCTGCTTGGCGACCTCGACCCGGATCCGCTGCGTGGTGCTCCCTCCCGCCACCGCCCCCGCCACCTGGGTGCCGGGGACGCTGGCGCGCGCCGGCGGCGCCTGGCCCTGGATCTCCACGAGCACGCTCGGCCCCTTGGGGCCGAGGGTGATCACGTCGCCGGTGTGGAGCGGGCGGTCGTCGTGCACCTTCTCGCCGTTGACGAAGGTGCCGTTGGCGCTCCCCAGGTCGCGGAGGCTCCAACCGTCGCCCTGCTTGAGGAGCGCGGCGTGGCGGGTGGAGGCGTCGAGGTCGTGCTCGGGGTGGAACTGGAGGTCGGACTGCGGATGGCGGCCCAGGCCCACGTAGGCCTGGTCGAACGACTTGGCGACGCCGCTGCGGGCGCCGCTCTGGATGGTCAGGGTGACCCGCATCGGCTAGCCGGCGCGGGTCAGGAAGTACACCGCGGCCGCGGCGGCCAGCGCCACGAGGAGGAGCACGAGCCCCAGCCGCCCGGCGCCGTCGGCGCGCACCGGGGCGGCGGCCCGCGCGGCCTGCTGCTCCGCCAGCGGCTTGGGGGCGGGGCTTCCCGTGTAGACCGGCACCGGCTCGGTGGTGCTCTCGTTCTCCTGGAGCGGGTACACCTGGTGCCCCACCGCCTCCTCGCGCCCCGGGGGCTCGAGTCCCTCGCCGTCGAAGCGCACGGCGATGGCGGTGATGTTGTCGGGGCCGCCGCGCTCGTTGGCCAGCGCGATGAGCGCGCCGCAGAGCTCGCCCAGGTCGGGGTGCTTCGCCGCGAGCTCGCCGATCTCGTCCTTCTTCACCTGGCCCGAGAGCCCGTCGGAGCAGAGCACCAGCAGGTCCCCGCGGCGGAGCGCCTGGTGGGTCAGGTCCACCTTGACCCGCGGCTCGGGCCCCAGCGCCTGCAGGATGATGTTCCGCCGCTCGCTCGTCTCGGCCTCGGCCTCGGTGAGCTCCCCGGCGTCCACCAGGCGCTGCATCAGCGACTGGTCCTTGGTGATCTGGATCGCCTGGCCCTGGCGCACCAGGTAGCCGCGCGAGTCGCCGATCTGGCAGAGGTACAGGTCGGGACCGAACACCCCGGCGGCGGTGCAGGTGGTGCCCATCCCGCGCACCTCGGGGTGGTCGCGGGTGTAGGCGTTGATCCCGGCGTTGGCGGCCTCGACCGCCTCCTTCATCCGGAAGGCGAAGCGCTGGGCGTTCACCTCGCCGTCGCCCCCCCACTGCTCGGTGAGGTGCTTGTAGATGAGCTCGGTGGCCATCGCGGAGGCCACCTCGCCCGCGGCGGCGCCCCCCATCCCGTCGGCCACCATGAAGAGGGAGCCGCGCTCGCCCACGGTGTGCTCGCGCACCTCGGGGAGGAGCGAGGCGCGCTTCGTGGTCAGGTCGGCCACGAGGAACGAGTCCTCGTTGTGGTCGCGGGTGCGGCCGAGGTCGGTCTTGCCGAAGACGGTGACGCGGACAGGCTTGGTCACGCGGGCCTCACTGGGGGGGACCCTGCAGGTTGCGCTGGTATTTCGGGTCGAGACGGGCGGCCTTCCGCATCCAATCGGTGCCCAGCTGGCGGTTGCGCGCCTCCTTCTCGGTCTCGCCCGCGCTGAGCGCGGCGTTCGCGACCTCGAGGTACGCCTGCCCCGCGCTCGCCGCCGCCTGCGCCCGCACCCCCGTGGGGAGGTCGGCGTAGTCGTAGATCTCCGCGGCGCGCGCGGCGATCCGGAGCCGGGTCGCCTCGTCCCCCTCGATGATCTGGTCGAGCTGGGCGTCGAGCTCGTCGCCGATCCGCACCGGGTCGTGCGCGGCGGTGGTCGTCGGGCGGGGCGCAGTCGTGGCGGGCCGGGACTGGAGCTGGGTCTGCTGCGACGAGGGCTGGACCTGCGGCTGGGCCTGCGGCTGCTGCGGCCGGGGCGGCGTCGCGGGGGCGCTGTCGCCGCCGGCCACCTGCTGGGCCGCGGGGGCCGCGGTGGTGTCGGCCGGGGTCGCGGCGTGGCCGCGGCCGAAGAGCGCGTAGCCCCCGCCGGCGAGCACCACCACCGCCACCCCCGCGGCGATCGCCGCCACCGGCGACTTCTTCGGGGCCGCGGGTGGGGCGCCTTCGCCCCGCCGGACGTCCGCGGGGCCGGCCACCCGCGTCTTCGGCACCGCGGCGGTCCCCGCCGCCGCGCCCGCCACCATCGTCTTCAGGTCGGAGGCCCCCACGACCATCGTGGCGCCCCCCTCGGGGGCGAAGCCGGCGATCGCCTGCTCGACGTCGGTGGCGAACTCCACCGCGTCGCCGTAGCGGTCGTTCGGGTAGCGCGCCAGCGCGCGGTCCATCACCGCCTGCAGGGAGGGCGGGAAGTTCCCCGTCGGCAGCGCCTGGCGGAGCGGCATCGGGTCGTCGGTGAGCCGCTTGATCATCGTCTCCTGGCTCGTCTCCGCCTGGAAGGGGAGCGTCCCGGTGATCATGCGGTAGTACACCAGCGCCAGCGAGTAGAGGTCCGAGCGGCCGTCGAGCTTGTCCCCCGAGAGCTGCTCGGGGCTCATGTACTCGGGCGTGCCGACCACGAGCCCCGTCTTGGTGACCTTCTGCCCCGACTCGTCCCCCCCCACCGCCTTGGCGATGCCGAAGTCCACGACCTTGACCACATCCTTCCCGCCCATCCGGGCGATCATGATGTTGTCGGGCTTGAGGTCGCGGTGCACGATCCCGGCGTCGTGCGCCACCTTGAGCGCCTCCGCCGTCTGCCGGAGGATCGGCGTGGCGCGCTGCAGCGTCATCGGCCCCGACTTCTTCAGGATCCCGTTGAGGCTGTCCCCTTCGATGAACTCCATCGCCAGGTAGATCAGCCCGTCCGGCGTCTCGCCGAAGTCGTAGATGGCGCAGATGTTGGGGTGGTTGATCCGGGAGGCGTTGTTGGCCTCGCGGTTGAAGCGCGAGACCGCGTCCGGGTCGTGCGACATCGAGGCGCTCATCACCTTGATGGCGCTCTTCCGGCCCATCTTCACGTGCTCGGCCAGGTACACCGCCCCCATCCCACCCTCACCGAGCTTCTTGGTGACGTGGTACCGGTCGGCGATGACCTGGCCGATGAGATCCCCGGAGGGGTTCGCGGACTTGAGGGTCTGGCCGTCGCGGGGGCAGAACTTGACGTCGTCCGCGTATTCAGTGCCGCAGACCGGACAGAACTTCACGCGAACTCCGGGGCAGAAGGGTGCTGGGGAGGGCGGCCGGGCCCCTGGGAGGGCCGCGGAGCCGATGTCGCGGAATCTACGGGCCGCCCCAAGGGGCGTCAACGTGACAGTCCCGTAACTCAAGGCAGGATGGTAGCTTGGGTGATATGGGTCACAGCCATC
>DASTRQ010000175.1:0-4931 GCA_035761145.1 Gemmatimonadales bacterium | reverse complement strand
GGCCGGGAGTCGCTCCTCCGCCGGCTCGGCGAAGCGATTCGCCGCACGTCACGACAGATCCAGACGCTCGAACGCCGGCTGGCGCCGGCGTTGCAGGCGGATGCGCGGCGCATCCGCGGCGTGCTGGAGGAGCGTGAGCGGGAAGAGCACGACCGGGTGCGCCGTCTCCGCGGCGCCCCCGGCCGCTAGCTCAGCGCTTGGCGCGGCCGCGCCCGCGGCGCGCCCCGCCCCCCCGCGTGCCCCCGCGCGACCCCTTCTTGGCCGCCGGGGCGCTCCCCACCTCAGGCAGTTCCGCCGGCGCCCCGATCTTCTCGAGCGCGCCCTGGAGCACCGCGCGCACCCCATCCACGCCCTCCGCCGGCAGGCGGTACAGCCGGTGGGGGTACTTCTCGCGGATCCGCGGCGGAAGCTCGCCCGTGGCCGAGAACATCAGCACGCTGGTGGGGCGAAGCCGCGCCTCGGCGAGGTCCTTCCCCCCCTCGCTCGAGAAGTAGTAGCAACGCTCCCGCGCGATGGCGCGCCGGAACTCGAACCAGTCAGGGTGCACCCACAGGTCGAGCCCCCCCGCGGCCTCCTGCCCCTCGAGCTCCCCGAGCGGGAACTCCACCGGCCCGATGACGTGCAGGGAGGTGCCGCTCGCGGCACAGAGCTCGCCCACCTGCCCGGCGGCGCGGCTGTCGGTCGGTTCCATCAGCGCTACGTGCATCTGTCCTCTCGGTTCGTGGGCACCCGAGGCACTGGAGGCGCTCGAGGACCCGTAATTTAGCCCTCGAGCGCCTTGAGCGCCTCGCGCCTCTCACCCACCACGGGTATGCATCTCCTTGCGCGGATCCTCCCGCAGCCCCTCGAGCGGCACCAGCACCCCCCGCTCCGCCACCTCGAGCCGGCGCTCGGCGCCACGGTCGGTGCGAGCGGCCCAGGCGTCCCGGATGAGTCCCGCAAGCTCGGCGTCGGTGGCCCCCGCGCGCAGCGGTGCCCGCAGGTCGAGCCCTTCCCGGGCATAGAGGCAGAGGTAGAACGTGCCGTCCGCCGTGAGGCGGCCCCGGTCACACTCCCGGCAGAATGGGCGCGTGGTGCTCGCGATGATCCCGAAGGGGGTGCCGTCGGGGAGGACGAACCGCTCCGCCGGCGCCCGGTCGCGCGCCGGGGCGGCGGGGCGCACCTCGCCGTAGTGGCGCGCGAGCCGCTCGAGGATCTCCGCCTGGCCCACCACGTCGTCCATCTTCCACCGCGTGGCGCCCCCCACGTCCATGTACTCGATGAAGCGCACCTCGGCCCCCGCCCGCTTCCCGTACTCGAGCAGGTCCACCAGCTCGTCGTCGTTGAACCCGCGGATCACGACGGCGTTGAGCTTGGTCCCGGCGAACCCGGCCTCCCGCGCCGCGGCGATGCCGGCCAGGATATCGGCGTGCCGCGTGGTGCGGGCGTGCCGCTCCATCTTGAGGGGGCTCAGGGTGTCCAGCGACACGGTGAGCCTCCGCAGCCCCGCGGACTTGAGACCCGCGACCTGCGACCCGAGCAGCATCCCGTTCGTGGTCATCGCGAGGTCCGCGGGCCTCGCCTCGGAGGCGAGCATCCGCACCAGCGCCGGCAGGTCGTGCCGGAGGAGCGGCTCGCCTCCCGTGAGCCGGAGCTTCGACGCGCCGAGGTCCACGAAGACCCGGGCCAGGCGGGTGATCTCCTCGAAGGTGAGGAGGCTCGCCTTGGGGAGCCACACGTAGTGGTCCTCCGGCATGCAGTAGGCGCACCGGAGGTTGCAGCGGTCGGTGACGGAAATGCGGAGCGAGCCCAGCGGACGGCCCAGCAGGTCGCGGGTCGCGGGTCGCGGGTCGAGAGTCCCGGGTCTAGACATCGTGCGGACCTCGCGACTCGGGACTCGTGACCCGCGACGCCGTCGGATCGACCCACTCCACCGTCCCGTCCGCATACAGCTCCCGCTTCCACACCGGCACCCGCCGCTTGAGCTCCTCGATGACGTACCGGCACGCCTCGAACGCCTCGGCCCGGTGCGGGCTCGCCGCCACCACGGCCACGGCCACGTCGCCGACGGTGAGCGCACCGACGCGGTGCTGCACCGCCACCGCGACGCCCGACCCGCGCGCCGCGACCTCGTCAAGGATCTCGCGCGTGACCGACTCCGCCATCGGGCCGTAGGCGGAGTAGTCGAGTCCCAGCACCGCGCGCCCCTGGTGGTGGTCGCGCACCAGTCCCAGGAAGATCGCGATCCCTCCGCGGTCGGGGGCGCGCACTTGGTCGATGAGGGGGTCGAGCCGGATCGGCTGCTCGGTCAGGATCGCCACGTCACCCTCCGGCCACGGGGGGGAGGAGCGCCACCTCGTCCCCCGCCGATACCGGGTCGTCCCACCGCGCCTGGCGGAAGTTCACGGCGCACAACGGCTTGGGGGGCAGTTGGCCGGCCGCGGGATGGCGGGCGCGTACCGCCGCCACCACGTCGCCGATGGTGGCCGGCGCGGGGAGCGTGAGCTCCTCCCCCTCCACGCCGAGGAGCTCGGCGTAGCGGGCCAGGTAGCGGAGGCGGACGGTGAGGTCGGGCATCGTGGATGGATCGCGCAAGTCACTGGAATGTAAACACGTAGGGCGACCCGGAGGTCGCCCTTGGTCTTGCTCGTCAGGGGTGGCGCGAGGTCGTCGGCTCAGGCCGCCGGGTCGGCGGGGGTCTGCGCGGTCGAAGCGTCCTCCTCGGCCACGAGCGCCCGCAACTCCTTGCTGGGCTTGAAGACCGGCACCGGGCGCGCCGCCACCTCGACCGGGTCGCCGGTACGCGGGTTGCGCGCCATACGGGTCTTCCGGCGCCGGATCTTGAAGGTGCCAAAGCCCCGCACCTCGATGTTGTGCTGGTCCCGCAGGGCGTCCTTGATCGCATCGAGGAAGGCATCCACGACCCGGGCGCAGTCCTTCTTCGAGATCATCGGACCGGCGGTCCGGGCGATCTGTGCGGTGACGTGTTCGACGAGGTCGGCCTTGGTCATCTCCCCTCCGGGGGGTGTTCCGGGAGGGCCCCGGGGAGGGGCCACGCAAGGGAGACAGTACGAGCTAACCTGTTGACTGTCAAGGGGTAGGGCCACTTCGGGGGGTCCAGGCTAGGCGCCTTGGACCCCCATCGACCGAAGAAACTCCCCGAAGTGCGGGAAGGCATCGTGGGGTCCCGGGGCGGCCTCGGGGTGGTACTGGACCGCGAAGACCGGGAGGGTCTTGTGGCGCAGTCCCTCGACCGAACCGTCGTTCAGGTTGCGATGGGTGATCTCGAGGTCCGGGGCCCCGGGGATCCCCGTCCCCTCCTTCTCCCCTTCCACCGCAAACCCGTGATTTTGGCTGGTTATCAGGACATCGCCGCTCCGCAGGTCCTTCACCGGATGGTTCCCGCCCCGGTGCCCGTAGAGGAGCTTGGTGGTGTGTCCCCCGAAGGCGATCCCGAGCAGCTGATGCCCCAGACAGATCCCGAATGTGGGGATCCCCGATTCGGCCAGTTCCCGGATCACCGTGGGAGCGCCGGGGATGGCGGCGGGGTCACCAGGGCCGTTGGAGAGGAACAACCCCTTGGGGCTCAACGCCTTGACCTCGGCCGCGGTGGTCGTGGGGGGCACCACCACGACCTCGCAGCCGTGCTCGGCGAGCATCCGCACGATGTTCCGCTTCATCCCGAAGTCGAATGCCACCACCCGGACCCCCGACCCCACGACCTCCTTGGTCTTGGCGCCGGCGACGCTGGCCAGGTCGAGGCCGTCCATCGAGGGGCTCTGCAGCAGTTCGCGGGTCAGGGCCGCGGTCGGCTCGGTCCCCTCCGCGATGACCCCGCGCATCGCCCCGCGGGAGCGGAGATGCCGGGTGAGCTGGCGGGTGTCCACCCCCTCGATCACCGGGACCTGGTTGGCCGCGAGCCAGTCGCCCAGGCTCGAGGTGGCGCGCCAATTCGAGGGGCGCTTGGAGAGCTCGCGCACCACGACACCCGCCACCTGCGGCTTGCCGCTCTCCATGTCCTCGTTGTTCACCCCGTAGTTGCCGATCATCGGGGCCGTCATCACGACGATCTGCCCGAGGAACGACGGGTCGGTGAAGGTCTCCTGGTAGCCCGAGAGGCCGGTGGTGAACACCACCTCGCCGAAGCCGGGCGCGATCGGATGGGGGGCGGTCCCCGGATACCAGGTCCCGTCCTCGAGCAAGACGAAAGCGGGGCGGCCGGTCATCCGGCCACCCCGCTCAGGCGACGATCGGTCACGATCACTCAGGGCTGGGGGGTCGCCGGCGCGGGAGCCGGGGCCGACTGCGCCGGGGCCGGCGTGGAGGGCGCGGCGCCGGGGGCCTCGTTCCCGCCGAGCGGGAGCGCGCCCTGCGACGGCTGCGCCGACTGCTGCTGTTGCTGCTGTTGCTGGATGAGCTGCTGCGTCTCGGTCGTGGCCACACCGCGATTGGCCGACATCACCGAGAGCAGGAGCGCCAGGAACATGAAGATCCCGCCGAGCCACCAGGTGCCCTTGGTGAGGATCGTCTCCGCCTGCCGCCCGCCGACGATGTTGTCGGAGGTGCCGCCGCCGAGCGAGGCCAAACCACCACCAGAACCCGCCTGCAGCAGCACGAAAGCCGCGAGGAGGAGGCAGACCAGCAGGATGATCGCAACGAGTGCCGTATACATGCTATCTCCAGTCAGGCACGGAACTTAGCTGGGGTGCCGGGGTGGGTCAACGGGGGCGTGTGGTGCGAGTGGGGCCTGCAGCCAGGTGGCTGGAGAGTCGGGGGAACGAGCTTTCTCTGCGAGCTCCGGTCCCACCCACCGACCACCACACCCCAAGCCCCAGGCCCCAGGCCCCACGCGCTAGGCTCCAGGCTCCAGGCGCTAGGCTCCAGGCTCCAACCTCCAGCCGCTACTCCCCCCCCACCATCCCCCCCCACCCCTTCGCATCCAGGCTCGCCCC
>DASTRQ010000174.1:0-6540 GCA_035761145.1 Gemmatimonadales bacterium | reverse complement strand
CCTCCGTGCCCTCCGTGTCTCCTCAGGACCCCTCGCGCGGGGCCTGGCGGCGCTCCTGGCGTGCCACGGTCGGGGCCCAGCGTTCGGGGCGGGGGGCGGGGGGGAGGCCCAGGTGCGCGCGGGCGATCCCGAGCGCCTCGTCGATGTGCCCCACGATGTTCTCCTCGCCCAGCCGTTCGAGGAGGTCGCTCCGCGCCAGCGCGGCCATCGGCTGCGCGTGGACGTCGGAGAGGATCACGCGCGTCCCTTCCGCGGCCGAGCGCTCGATCACCTCGCGCAGCGCGTGGAGCCCCGTGGCGTCGAGGGCCGGCACCGCGCGCAGGCGCACGATGAGGACCCGGGGACGGCGGCTCACGGTGGCCAGGGTGTCGCGGAACTTGTTGGCGGCCCCGAAGAAGAAGGGCCCGTTCACCTCGTACACCTCGACCCCCGGCGGCACGTCGCGCGCCGCCAGCGCGTTGGGGTCGCGGGGGTCGGGCTCGTCGGGCACCGCCGCGTCCCCGGGGCCGGTGAGGGCGGTGACGTTGGTGACCTCGGCCATCCGCCGCATGAACAGGAACGCCGCGAGCACCACCCCCGCCTGCACCGCCACGGTGAGGTCCACCAGCACGGTGAGCAGGAAGGTCAGCCCCATCACGATCGCATCGCTCCGGGGCCCGCGCAGCTCGCGCCACACGACGTGCCACTCCCCCATGTGCCAGCAGACCACCGCCAGGATGCCGCCCAGCGTGGCCATCGGGATGAGCGCCGCCCACTTCCCGGCGGCCAGCGCGATGACGAGGAGCGTCACCGCGTGGATCATCCCCGCCACCGGGGTGCGGCCGCCGTTCTTGACGTTGGTGGCGGTGCGCGCGATGGCCCCGGTGGCCGGGATGCCGCCGAAGAAGGGGACGGCCAGGTTGGCCACCCCCTGCGCGATGAGCTCCTGGTCGGAGCGGTGCCGCGTGCCGATCATCCCGTCGGCCACCACGGCCGAGAGGAGCGACTCGATCGCGGCCAGGAGGGCGATCGTGATGGCCGCCGGGACGAGCTGCGGGAGCGCCGCCCAGTCCACGTGGGGCAGGGTGGGGCGCGGGAGGCCCGCCACGGTGCCGAAGCGGGAGCCGATCGTCTCCACCTGGAGGCCCAGCAGGTGCACCGCCGCCGTGGTGACGACGAGGGCGATGAAGGGGCCCGGGATGCGCGAGCGGGTGCGGTTCCAGGCCAGGATCAGCGCCACCGTGCCGAGGCCCACCCCCGCGGCGGCCCAGTTGACGGTGCTCGCGGTGCGCGCGTACACCTCCACCTTGCCGACGAAGTCGGCGGGGAGGGCGCCGGTGGTGAGGCCCAGGAGGTCGCGGACCTGGCTCGCGAAGATGATGACCGCGATCCCCGCCGTGAAGCCGATGGTGACGGGGTACGGGATGAACTTGATGACCGTGCCGAGCCGCGCCACCCCCATCGCGACGAGGATCGCCCCCGCCAGGAGCGTGGCCACCAGCAGGCCGTCGAGGCCGTGCTGCTGGATGATGCCGTAGACGATCACGACGAACGCCCCGGTCGGCCCGCCGATCTGCACGCGCGAGCCGCCCAGGGCGGAGATGAGGAACCCCGCCACCACCGCGGTGGCGAGGCCCCGGTCCGGGGTGGTGCCGCTCGCGATGGCGAAGGCGATCGCGAGCGGGAGTGCCACGATCCCGACGATGACGCCGGCCTGCAGGTCGGCCAGGAACTGGCTCCGGGTGTACCCCTCCTGCAGCACCGAGAGGAGCTTGGGGCGCCGGAGGCTGGAGCTGGCCCGGGGCGCCCGGCGGTCAATCATCGTGTTCGGCGGACGCGGGGAGCACGAACCCCGGCCGGATCTCCTCGTGGCGGATGTGGCCCCCCTCGAACCCGGTCCACGCCATCAGCGCGAACCCGGCCGCCGCCACCAGGGTCGTGGCGATCGTCTCGGCGCGGGCGGCGCCCTCCTTGCGCATCCGCACGAGCGCGACGGCGCCCGCGATCCCGGCGATGAGCATCACGATGGTGGCCTTGTCGGCCGCCTCCTCGTGCTCGTGGATCAGCTCCTTCTGCGCCCAGGGGAGCGACTCGATCTGCTCCTCGGCCTCCTCGCCGGTCTGCTTGGCCACGAAGCCGGCCAGGCCGCAGACCACCACCAGGAGGAGCCCGGCGCGCTGCAGCTCGCGGGAACGGGCCAGGAGCGCCCAGGCGAGGAGCACCACCGCGATGGCGCTCCCGATGATGGGGACGTGGTTCACCAGCAGGTGCAGGTGGGTGAGGCTCATGGTGACTCCTTTAGAACGGCTTGAACCCCGGGCTCCCGAACCGCGTCATCCCGAGGTGCTGGGCGATGGGGATCCCGTAGGCGATGAGGACGAGGACCACGGCGATGGCGAACCAGAGGCCGAGCTTGTCCCACACGAGCACCCGCGCCGGCGGGGTGCCGAGCGGCTCGGCCCAGCGCATCGGCTCCTGCGGCTGCCGCTGGCCGCCGAGGAGGGTGGCGAACATCACCAGCACGAACAGTACCGCGCTCGCGAACAGGATCACGCCGCCCAGCGCGGAGAGCAGCGTGAGGGTGTGCCACGACTGCGCCACGGCGCTGCCGCCGAAGTCGGTGGTGTAGACGCGGCGCGGCACCCCCATCAGCCCGGCGATGTGGTTGCTGAACGAGAAGAAGCACATCCCCAGGAACCAGAGGTACGGCTGCACCTTGGCGAGGGGCATCCCCTCGAGCCGGCGGCCGCTCACCTTGGGCACCAGCCAGTACGCGGCGCCCATGAACGAGAGCGCCACCGCGCTCCCCACGGTGAGGTGGAAGTGCGCCTGGATCCACGCGGTGTTGTGCACCACCGAGTTGAGCGCGTACGCGGCGTTCACCGCGCCGCCGAAGCCGCCCACCAGGAAGAGCAGCATCGCCAGGAGCCACGCCGCCACCCAGGGGGTGCCCCAGGGGAGCGTGCGGATCCAGCCGAAGAGCCCCTTCCCGCCGCGGAGCCGCCCCGCCACCTCGAGCGAGGCGCAGATGGTGAACGCCGTCACGAGGCTCGGGAAGCTGATCACCATCGTCAGGAAGGTGTGCAGCAGCTTCCAGCTGGCGGGGATGCCGGGGTCCTGGAACTGGTGGTGGAAGCCCACCGGGGTCGAGATCACCACGAAGATGGCGAAGACCATCCGGCCGAGCGGCTCGCTGAAGAGCTTCCCGCCCGCCTCGCGCGGGAGCACGGTGTACCAGAGCGCGTAGGCGGGGAGCACCCAGAAGTACACCAGCGGGTGGCCGAAGTACCAGAACAGCATCCGCGAGAGCAGCGGGTCGATCGTGGCCATCCAGCCGAGCGACCAGGGGATGAGCTGGAAGAGCATCTCCGACGCCACGCCGATGGTGCAGAGGATCCAGAGGATGGCGTTGGCGGTGGTGGCGTGGAGCGCGAGCGTCACCGGGCGCTCGCCCTGGCGGCGGCGCGCCTCGCGCCAGGAGGCCACCATCTCCGCGCACCACCCCCACGACCCCACGACCAGGAGCGTGAGCCCGATGTAGAACAGCGGGTGCGCCTGGAGCGGGGGGTAGAAGGTGTAGAGCACGCTCGCCTTGAAGGCGAAGATGGCGCCCAGGGCGAGCAGGGTGCCGAGCGTGGCCACCGTCCAGCTGGCCCAGGCGAGCCGCGGCATCCGCAGCCCGCCGTTCTCCTGCTCCGCCACCGCGTAGCCCAGCCCCATGATGAAGAACGTCGTGAACACCAGCGCCATCAGCACGCCGTGCGCCGTCACCGACATGTAGTACATCCCGGCGGAACGGAACGGCAGCTCGAGGTTGGCGCGGCTGATCGCCTGCATCATCGCCATCGCGGCGGCCACGCCGAAGGCGAGGATCGCCACCCAGAGGTTGGCGAGGATGAGGCGGCTGTGCGGGAAGAGGGTCCCGGGACGGTCAGTGGTCATGGCCGGCCTCCGGGGCGGGGGTGGCAGCGGCAGCGGCGGCGGGCGCCGTCCACTGGTCGGCGGGAACGACGTGCAGCTTGGCGTACATCGTGTGGTGCCCCACGCCGCAGTACTCGTTGCAGACCACCAGGTACTCCCCCGGGTCGAAGGTCGTGGTGAACTGGCTGACGTAGCCCGGGATGAGCATCGACTGGGCGTTGGTGCGCACGATCTCGAAGCCGTGGGTCACGTCCACGCTGGTCAGGTGGAACGTCACCGGCCGCCCCGCGGGGAGCGTCATCTCCCCCGGCAGCCAGACGAAGGTGAGTCCCACCACGTGCGCGTGCACCGAGCCGTCGCCCTCCACGCGCACCCCCTGCGGCGAGAAGCGCGGGTCGGTCAGCACCGCCCGCGGGTCGATCGTCTCGACGTGGCTCGGCGGCTTCCGCTGCAGCGCCACCGACTCGTAGGCGATCGTGGCGAAGAAGAGCGCCAGCATGCTCCCCACGCCCCACATCCAGACCCGCTCGTAGAGATCGATGTTCATGGGGTCACCGGGTGGCGGGCCAGGTACAGGCCGACGTAGATCGCGAACCAGGCGGCCACGAACAGGATGGCGTACGCGCCCACGAACGCGAACGTGCCGATCGGATGCTTCGGCAGGCCCTCGGGCATCTCGGACATCTGGACCTCAGGGATGGTGGGTATGGCGGCGGGTCCCCCCGCCGGGGCGGGACGACGCTCGGAGTCTAGTCAGGGACTATGAAGAGATCCGTGTGAACGGATGAAGGTCCCTTGAACTATCGCCCGGCGCGGCCCCCCGCAAGGGGGGCGGCAGTGGCGCCGCCGCTCGCAGCGCCCAGAGGATCACCGCCACGTCGATCACCTCCTGGGCCACCGCCCCGGCCACCGGCCGCAGCAGTCCCGCCGCCGCGAGGAGCATCCCCACCGCCGAGAGGGCGAGCCCCACCCCGATGCTCTGCCGCGCCACCCGGAGGGTGCGGCGGCTCAGCACGATGGCGTCGGGGAGGCGGCTCAGGTCGTCCTGCAGCAGCACGAGTCCCGCGGCCTCGGCGCTCACCCCGCCGCCGTGGGCGGCGAGCGCCACTCCCACCTCGGCGGCCGCCAGGGCCGGCGCGTCGTTCACGCCATCCCCCACCATCAGCACCCGCTCCCCCTCTCCCTGCAGGGCGCGCACCTCGGTCAGCTTGTCCTCCGGAAGGACATCCCCGCGCACGTCGGTGATGCCGAGCGCGTGGGCCACCGACATCGCCTCGGTGGCGTGGTCGCCCGAGCGTACCAGCACCCGCCCGATCCCGAGGGTCCGGAGCGCCGCCACCGTGGCGGGCGCCTCCGGCCGCGGCCGGTCGGCGAAGCGGATCACCCCCGCGGCCCGGCCGTCCACCGCGATGAAGGATGTCAGTCCGTCGGGGGGGTCGCGATGGCGGAACTCCGCCGCCGCCTCGGGCCAGACCGTATCGAGGTAGCCCAGGGAGCCGACGGCGAGGGTGCGCCCGTCCACGGTGCCGCGCACGCCGCGTCCCGCCGTCTCGACGATCCCCTGCGCCGGGGCGGGGACGATCCCCCGCTCGGCCGCCGCCGCGACGATGCTGCGGGCCAGCTGGTGGCCGGCCCCGTGCTCCACCGAGGCCACCTGCGCCAGCAGTTCGCGCTCGTCCCAGCCGGTGCGCACCACGAGCGCGGTGACCTCGGGGCGGCCGAAGGTGAGGGTCCCCGTCTTGTCGAGGATCACCGCGGTGGTGCGTCCGAGCTGTTCCAACGCGGTGCCGTGGCGGAAGATCATCCCGTGCCGGGCCGCCCGGTCGATCCCGCCGATCACCGCCACGGGGGCGGCCAGGATCAGGGGGCAGGGGGTGGCCACCACGAGCACCGCGAGCACGCGGTGCACATCCCCCGAGAGGAACCAGGCCGCCGCGCAGGCCAGGAGCGTGACCGGCGTGAACCAGGCGGCCCAGCGGTCGGCCTCGCGCTGGAGCGGCGCCTTGCTCGACTCGGCCGAGCGCACCAGCGCCACGATCCGGGCGTACTGGCTCTCGGCCGCGGGAGCGGTGGCCTCGACGGTGACGGGGGACTCGAGGTTCTGCGCCCCCGAGGGGAGCGGTGTCCCCGGGCGCGCGTGGCGCGGCAGCGGCTCGCCGGTGATCCGCGCGGTGTCCACCCGCGTGTCCCCTTCGACCACGCGCGCGTCGCAGGGCACGAGTTCCCCCGGCCGCACCAGGAGGCGGTCGCCCACCCGCACGGCCTCGACCGGGATCTCCTCCAGCGCGGCGCCCAGCCAGCGGTGCGCGGTGCGCGGCGCGTCGGCCTCGAGCTGGCGCACCGCCTCGGAGGCGCGCCCCTCGGCGTAGCGCTCCAGCGCCTCGCCGCCGCTCTGCATCAGGACGATCACCAGGCCCGCGAGCGGCTCGTCGAGCAGCAGCGCCCCCAGGATGGCCAGGGCCGCCACGACGTCGGCGGCGAAGCGCCCGCGCAGCACGCCGGCCAGGGTGCGCGCCACGAGGGGCACGCCGAGCACCACGAGCGTGGCCAGCCAGAGGTGGTGGCCCCACGGCGGCGCCACCCGGTGCAGGATGCCGCCCGCCAAGAGCGCAACGGCCGCCCCGAGGGGGCGGCCGTAGG
>DASTRQ010000173.1:0-2036 GCA_035761145.1 Gemmatimonadales bacterium | reverse complement strand
CCGCGCGCGCCCGGTGACCCCCGGGGCGACCTCGATGACCGGGACGTCGAGCCGCAGCGTGCTGTCGCCCCCGACGCCGAGGTCGAGGAACACCCGCCAGCGCTCGGCGTCCTTGAGCCAGATCGTGAGGAACTGGCCGCGCGCGCGGACCGGGGCGTCACGCGTGGCGCGCCACTCCCAGGGACCGGTGGTGACGCCCATCGTGCCGTCGGCGCTCATATCGGCCCAGGCAGGCACCCACGCCAGGTGATTCCGGTTGGGCTGGCGCGCCTGATGGATGGGCCGCATCGGCTTCACCCCCTCGGCATCGAGGGTGATGGCGTCATCGCGGAGCGCCCAGAGGAAGGCATCGCGCGTGTTGGCCGTGTCGGCGTACTGGGCGAAGGCGCGCTCGGCCTGCACCATCTCGCGGAGCGCCAGCTGGCGCGGAGTGAAGGCCAGGTCCTTGCGGCAGCCGTCGGTCCGCACGCTGTAGGAGAGCGCGATGATCCTCCATCCGGCGTCGGTGCGGCCGAGCACGAACTCGTCGGCGCCGCAGTGGGAGAAGGTCTCCCCACGGCGGAATTCATAGTAGGCGGTGACGTTGGCGAGGTTCCCGTCCACCTGCACCACCGGCTCGCCGATGCGCTCATCGAGGACCATCTCGGCGGGGGCGGTGGCCACGAAGTGGGTCCATCCCGGCGCGCTATCCACCCCGATCGCGGGGAGCGCTCCGTCCCCCGCCCGGCGCCACGCCGCGATGCGCATCGGCATCGAGGGGTGGAGCATCCGGGCAAGGAGCAGCGTGTCCCGCGTGCGCATCGCCTCGAGCGCCGTCTTCACGACCGAGACCACCGCGACCGAGTCGGCCGCGTAGGCCGGCTGAGGAGGGGGGGCGGCCTGGGCGGCAAGGGAGAGGGCGGACAGGGCGGATACGGCGGATAAGACGGATACGGCGCGTACGACGGCGGTGGCCCGAATGCCCGGGCGCCGGATCGGCAGGTTCGCGAGCAGGCGGCGCATCGTCAGGAGCCCTTGGGGAGGTTCTGGGCGCAGCCGGTGCGGCGGCGGGAGTCGGCGACGAAGATCACCTTCCACCCCTCCGCGGTGCGGCCGAGGGTGAAGAGGTCCACGCCGCAGTGGGAGAAGCGGTCGCCGGCGTAGAACTCGTAGTACACCCAGACGTTGGCGAGGTTGCCATCCACCTGCACCGTGGGGGGGCCGAGTCGCTCGTCGAGCAGGAGAGTGGCGGGGGCGCCGGCCACGCCGCCGAGCCAGTCGGCGACGCCGTCCTCCTCGATGACGGCCTGGAGGCCGGCGGCGCCGGGCTTCCAGCCGGCGCTCCGCATCGTCGCGGCGGGGTGGAACTGGGCCCGCATCAGGGTGGTATCGCGGGTGCGCATCCCCGTGAAGAGGTCGTGCACCACCTTCATCACCGCCGCGCTGTCGGCCCCGAAGGGGGGCTGCGGCGGGGGGGCCGGGGGAGCGGGCTGCTGGGCGGCGAGGGTGCCGGCGAAGGCGAGGACGGCGAGGGGAGCGAGGAAGCGCATCGGTAGCCTGAAAAGGAGTAAGGACGGTGCGAGACCGTCCTTACGATGCGCGAAGGCGGGGGATTCAGGAAGGGGCGGAAATCAATCCTCCCGTCGGTCCCCGCCTACTCGGTCGCGCGCACCGCAAGGCCCAGCGACATCCCCACCAGCTCCGGTGCGGAGTCTTCGATCTCCTCATACGCCAGATGCTCATCCCCCGTGCGGCGCAGTACCGAGCGGACCATGATCGCCGGGAAGTGCACCGGGTTGACGGAGCGCCAGGCCACCCGATACGGCAGCCGGGCGATGAACGAGATCCAGGGGAGCGTGGGGTCGGCCGCGCGGGCCGGCGGGGTGGCGGTGGTGGTCACCGGGTGCTCGGGTCGTGGGAGAGGGGGAGCAGGCGGTCAGGGAGACGCCTCGAGGCACCCCCCGCGCACACGAACGCCCGGCGACCGCGTGGTCTCCGGGCGTTCTGGTGTCCTCGTACCTCGGCCGCCCGGGGCGGGCGGCCTTATTGCACCGTGT
>DASTRQ010000172.1:0-11347 GCA_035761145.1 Gemmatimonadales bacterium | reverse complement strand
GGGCCGGATCCCGGCGCGGAAGGTCAAGGAGACCAACGACGCCATCGCCTTCCACGACGTGAACCCCCAGGCCCCGGTGCACGTCCTCGTCGTGCCGCGGAGCCACTTCCCCGCCGCCCGCGACGCCAGCGAAGCGGTGCTGGGCCACCTCGTGGCGCTCGGCACCCAGGTGGCCCGGGAACTGGAACTGGACCACCACGGGTACCGCCTGGTGGTGAACACCGGCGACCACGGCGGCCAGACGGTGCACCATCTCCACCTGCACCTGCTCGGCGGGCGGGCGATGGGGTGGCCGCCGGGGTAGGCGCAGGGGCGCAGAGGCGCAGGGGCGCAGGGTCGCAGGGTCGCAGGGTCGCAGGAGTGTTTCGAACGTCTTGAGCGTCTTGAGCGTCTGATGCGCCTCACGCCCCTCGCGCGCCTTGAGCCTCCCCCCGCACGCCGTTAACTTCCATCCCCACTGACACTTACGGCGTTCCGCGTGGCCGACCTGCTTGCTCGACTCCAATCCGCCCTCGTCACTGCCCGCAAGGCGCAGGACAAGGAGCGCACGCTCGTGCTCTCGACGCTCGTGGCGCAGGTGAAGGACCACGAGCTCAAGCTCAGCGCGCCCCTCACCGATGCCGACGTGGTGGACGTGCTCCGCAAGGGGGTCAAGACGCGGGGCGACTCGATCGAGCAGTACGAGAAGGCGGGGCGCCCGGAGCTGGCGGCGCGGGAGCGGGCGCAGGTGCGGGTGATCGAGGAGTTCCTGCCGGCGGCGGTGGATCCGGCCGAGATCCGCGCGGCGGCGCAGGCGGCGGTGGCGGCGGGGGCCAAGGATGTGGGGGCGGTGATGAAGGCGCTGATGCCGCAGTTCAAGGGGCGCGCCGACGGGAAGCTCATCAACGAGCTGGCCCGGGAGGCGCTGCAGGCGGGATGACCGACCCCCGGCGGGAGCTCCTCTCCGCGAGTCGCGGGGTGCCGGTGCCCACGGGCGCAGGCACCCCGCTCGCGTTGGACCCGGCCACCGCCGCCGCGTTCGAGGCGTTGGAGCTCAGCGCCGCGCTCGACGCCGTGGCCGGCTGCGCCGCCGGCCCCCTCGGCGCCGCCCGCGTCCGCGCCCGCCGCCCCTCCGCCGACCTCGCCGCGGTGCGGGAGGAGCTGGCGATGGTGGGGGAGCTCCTGACGCTCGAGCGGCTCGATACCGCCCCCGCCGTGGAGCCGGCGCCCGACGTCGGCGCGGCGCTCGCGCATCTCCGCATCCCCGGCAGCGTCCTCGCCGGGCGCGACGGCGTGCAGCTGCTCCGCCTCCTGGCCGCGGCGCGGCGCACCGCGCAGGAGCTCACCCGCGTGGCCGAGCTGGCGCCGCGCGCGGCGGCGCTGGTGGTGCCGCTCCCTCCCGCGACGCTCGACCGCCGCCTGGAGCGGAGCTTCGACGCCGACGGCACCCTCCTCGACACCGCCGACCCCGACCTCCCGGTGGTGCGCCGTGAGGTGACCTCGGCGCGTGAGCGGCTCGTGGCGCGGCTCGAGGGGCTGCTCCGCGGCCTGGGGGGCGAGGGGGAGGGGGGCGTCACCCTGCGCGACGGCCGCTACGTGATCCCGGTGCGCCGCGACGAGCGCAAGCGCCCCGACGGCATCGTGCACGACGAGTCGGCGAGCGGCGCCACGCTCTTCATCGAGCCCACCGCCGCCATCGAGCTGGGCAACCGCCTGCGCGAGGCGGAGCTGGCCGAGGAGCGGGTGGTGCAGCGGGTGCTCCGCGACCTCTCGGCCGCGCTGCGCGAGCACCACGCGGCGCTCGCGGCCGCCTTCGAGATGTGCGTCGCCGCCGACGACCTGCAGGCGCGCGCCCGCTACGCCGCGCGGGTGGACGCGCACCTCCCCGCCGTCGCGGCGGCGCCCGCCCCGCTCCGCATCCGCCACGGCCGCCACCCGGTGCTCCTGGCGCGGGGCGTGGCGGTGGTGCCGTTCGACCTGACCCTCGAGGGGGAGGAGCGCACCCTCCTCGTGAGCGGCCCCAACACCGGCGGCAAGACGGTGCTGCTCAAGGCGACGGGACTCGCCTGCGCGCTCGCCGCGAGCGGGATCATCCCGCCGGTGGGCGACGGGTCGGCCCTCCCGCTCTTCACCCGGTGGTTCGCCGACATCGGCGACCACCAGTCTCTCGCGGCCGACCTCTCCACCTTCAGCGCCCACGTGGCCACGCTTCGCGACGTCCTGGCCCACGCCGATGACCGCACCCTCGTGCTGCTCGACGAGGTCGGGAGCGGCACCGACCCGGCCGAGGGCTCGGCGCTCGCCGCGGCGGTGCTCCTCTCGCTCACGCGGCGGGGGAGCGTCACGCTGGCCACCACGCACATGGGGGTGCTCAAGGATCTCGCCACCCGCTCGCCGGGGGTGGTGAACGGGTCGCTCGAGTTCGACGTGCAGAGCCTCGCGCCTACCTACCGCTTCCACAAGGGGGTGCCGGGGCGGAGCTACGGGCTCGCCATCGCGCGGCGGCTGGGGCTCGACGCGCCGGTGCTGGCCGAGGCGGAGTCGCTGGTGCCCGACGAGGACCGCCGCATCGAGGCGCTCCTGGCCGAGATCGAGCGGCGCGCCGGCGAGCTCTCGGCGCGCGAGGCGGAGGTGGCCGCGCTGCAGCTCGACGTCGAGAACCTCACCGCCCGGCTGGCCCTGCAGGAGCAGACCCTCGCGGCGCGGCAGGCGGAGCTCGACCAGCGCGCCCGGACCTTCGAACGCGACGCGAAGCGCGAGGCGCGCGAGGTCCTGCTCGAGGCGCGGAAGAAGGTCGAGGCCGCCGTGGCGCTGGCCCAGCAGGCCGCCGACGACGAGAAGGCCCGGGCCGCGCGGCGGCTGCTGGAGGAGGAGATCCAGGGTGGTCAATGGTCGCTGGTCGCCGGTCGCGGCAGGGAGGGCGCCGGCGCATCGGATCGGCCAATGACCAGCGACCAACGACCCGCCGTTGGCGACGAGGTCCGGCTCTCCACCGGCCAGACCGGGACGGTCGAGACGCTCCGCAAGGACGGCCGTGTGGTCGTCCGGGTCGGGAGCGCCAGGCTCACCGTGGACGCGAGCGGCGTGGAGAAGCTCTCGGGGACCGAACGGCGGAAGGAGAAGCGCAAGCAGCACGCCTACGCGTCCGCGTCCGTCTCCGCCGCCTCCGGCCCCAGCGAGGTGGATCTCCGCGGCCTGACGGGGGACGAGGCCCAGACCGTCGTCGAGCAGGCCCTCGACGCCGCGGTGCTCGGCGAGCGGCCGCTGCTCCGGATCATCCACGGGATGGGCACCGGCGTCGTGCGCGACCGGGTGCAGCGGGTGCTCAAGGGGGACCGGCGCATCAAGGCGTACGGCTTCGCGCCGCAGGCCCAGGGCGGCACCGGGGTCACCATCGTGGAGTTCGACGCGTGAGCCGGATCCCGGATGAGCTGATCGAGCAGGTCCGCGACGCGGCGGACCTCGTCGGCATCATCGGCGAGTCGGTGGAGCTCAAGCGCACCGGCACCGACTACCGCGGCCCCTGTCCCTTCCACGGCGGCACCCACCGCAACTTCGCCGTGGTGCCGCGGAAGGGGATGTACTACTGCTACGTGTGCCACGCCGCCGGCGACGTCTTCACCTACCTGATGAAGCGCTACGGGATGGACTACCCCACCGCGGTCCGCCAGGTGGCGGCGCGGGTGGGGATCACCATCCCCGAGCAGACCGAGCGCGCCGGGCCCGATCCGCGCGAGCCCCTCTTCGCCGCCGTGGCCGCCGCGCAGGACTGGTTCCACCGCCAGCTGCGCGAGTCGCCCACGGCCGAGCCGGCGCGGAACTACCTGCTGGGGCGGGAGATCCCCCTCGAGACGGCGGGAGAGCTCGGGCTCGGCTGGGCCCCCGGCGGCGCGCTCTTCCTGGACGAGATGAAGAAGCTCGGGCTCGCGCCGGCGGTGCTGCGCGAGGCGGGGCTCACCGCCGAGCGCGAGGACGGGCGCGTGGTGCCGCGGTTCCGCAACCGCATCACCATCCCGATCCACGACCTCCGCGGCCGGGTGGTGGCCTTCGGCGGGCGGCTCATCGGGCCCGGGGAGCCCAAGTACCTCAACTCCCCCGAGAGCCCGGTGTTCCACAAGGGGAGCCAGCTCTACAACCTGCACGCCGCCAAGCAGGCCATCCGCCGCGACGAGCGCGCGCTCCTCGTGGAGGGGTACTTCGACACCCTGCGGCTCGTGCTCGCCGGCATCGAGGGGGTCGTCGCCCCGCTCGGCACCTCGCTCACCGGCGAGCAGGCGCAGCTCCTCACCCGGTTCACCAGGCACGTGGTGATCTGCTACGACAGCGACGCGCCGGGGCAGAAGGCCGCCTTCCGCGCCGCCGACGAGTGCCTGCGCGCGGGGCTCCGCGTGAGCGTGGCCTCCATCCCCGAGGGGAAGGACCCCGACGACCTGGTGCGCGCGCAGGGGGCGGCGGGGATGCAGCAGGTGGTGGACGACGCGCTCGACGTGCTGGAGCTCAAGCTCACCCTCCTCGAGCGGCGCGGGATGCTGAGCGGGATCGAGGAGCGCCGGGCCGCGCTCGACCGGCTCCTCCCCACCGTGCGCGCCACCAAGGACCCGATCCAGCGCGAGATCTACCTCAGCACCATCGCCGAACGCACCGGGGTGGGGAAGGAGGTCCTCGCGGCGGAGCTGGAGCGGGAGCGCACCCTGCGGCAGGCGGCGCCCCCCCCGGCCGCCCCTCCGGAGGCGCGCGTACAGCCGTCGGCCGGCCCCTCCCGCGCCGCGAGCAGGGCGTCGGGGGACGAACGGAGCCTCCTCTTCGCGCTGCTCGCCTCGCCCGACTGGGTGGCGCGCGCGCGGGCGGACGGGGTGACCCCCGACTGGTTCGACCGGGCGGAGCACCGCGAGATCTTCGCGGCGCTGCTGGGGAGCGGCCCCGGCAGGGTGCTGCCCGACGGGCTCTCCCACGAGGGGGAGCTGGCCTGGAGCGAGCTCAAGGAGAGCGTCGCGAGCTTCGATCCCGAGCGGATGGGCGACACCTACGAGGCCGCCCGCGAGGCGCTCGAGGCGCGGCCCCACTTCCGCGAGCTCGACAAGCTGATGCGCGCCATCGAGCGCGCCCCCGCCGGCGCCAAGGATGACCTGATCAAGGAGCGCGACCGCCGCCGCGCCCAGCTCTCCAAGAAGTACCCCGCCGCCTGGAAGCGGTGGTATGCCAGGCGCAGGGGCGCAGGGTCGCAGGGTCGCAGGGCGACGGAATGACGCTCCCTGCACCCCCGCGACTCTGCGCCCCTGCGCCTCTGCGCACCTGCGACTCTGCGACTCTGCGCCCCCAGACAAGGACACCATGCATCCCGAACTCGTGAAGCTTCTGGACCTGCAGGAGAAGGACCTCACTCTCCTCGAGATCGACACCCGGCTGGCCGAGGTGCTGGCGGAGGAGGCGGAACTCGACGCCGCGGTGGACCGGGCCGGTGAGGCGGGGCGCCAGGCGCGCCGCGCGGCCGAGCAGGCGGCCCGCCAGCGGGACGAGTACGAGCAGCGCATCGCCACGCTCAAGCAGCAGCACGAGCGGCGGCAGCAGCGGCTCGAGTTCGTCCGCAACCCGAAGGAGGCCTCGACCCTGATGGCCGAGCTCGACCTGGCGCGCGGCGTGCTGGCGCGCGAGGAAGGGGACTGGGTGAAGCTGGCCGACCAGGTGAAGGCGTCCGAGCTCCGCGCCACCCAGGTCGAGGCCGAGGTGGACCAGGTCCGCGCCGGTCAGGCCGAGGCGCGCGCCGAGCTCGACGCGCGGAAGTCTGCCATCGCCGAGGAGCGTCGCGTGGCGCTCGAGGCGCGCGAGGCGAGCGCCAAGGCGGTGGAACGCGGTCTCCGCACCCGCTACGACCGCCTGCGCGGCCCCCGCCGCCCCCGCGTGCTCGTCCCGCTCAACGGCGGCGCGTGCAGCGCCTGCAACACCGCCATCCCCGTCTCCCGCCGCTCGGCGGTGAAGGGGGGCTCGGTCATCGAGGCCTGCCAGAACTGCGGCGCCATTTTGTACTGGGCGGAGTGACGAAGGGTACGCGTGGCCGCCCCCGCCGTCGCTAGGTTGGGGGGGATGAACGGCTTCCCCGTCCCCCCGCTGCGCTGGTCGGTGACCCCCGCCGCCGACCCCGCCCGCGCCGCCGCGCTGGCGGACGCCCTCGGCGTGCCCGCGCCGCTGGCCCGGCTCCTGGTGCAGCGCGGCGCCGACTCGGCCGGCGCGGCGCGCGCCTTCCTCCGCCCCGAGCTCGACACGCTGGCCGATCCGCTGACGCTGGCGGGGATGGCCCAGGCGGTCGAGACGGTGACGCGCGCGGTGCGGGCCGGCGTGCCGATCCTCGTCCACGGCGACTACGACGTGGACGGCCAGTGCGCCAGCGCGCTCCTCACCCGCGTCTTGCGGGAGGCGGGGGCGCGGGTCGAGGCGTTCGTGCCCCACCGCATCCGGGACGGGTACGACTTCGGCCCCGCCGGCGTCGCCGCGGCGCGTGCGCTCGGCGCCGGGCTCGTCATCACCTGCGACTGTGGCATCACGGCGGTCGAGAGCGTCGCCGCGGCCAAGGCGGCCGGGATCGCGGTCGTGGTGACCGACCACCACCTCCCCCCGCCGCAGCTCCCCCCCGCCGACGCGGTGGTGGATCCGCAGCGTCCCGACGACACCAGCGGGCTCCGGATGCTCTGCGGCACCGGGATCGCCTTCAAGCTGGCGCAGGCGCTCGTCCCCGCGCTCGGGCTCCCCGCCAACCTCCCGTATCACTTCCTCGACCTCGTGGCGCTCGCCACCGTGGCCGACCTCGTGCCGCTGGTGGGGGACAACCGGGTGATGGTGCGCCACGGGCTCCGGCTCCTGGGGCGCTCGCGCTGGCCCGGGCTCCGCGCGCTGGTGGACGCCTCGGGCGTCGAGCCCGACAAGCTCCGCGCGTCGCACCTGGGGTACGTGCTGGGTCCGCGGCTCAACGCCATCGGCCGGCTCGGCGACGCGGGGGACGGCCTCAGGCTGCTGCTCACCGACGACCCCGGCGAGGCGATGGCGCGCGCGGAGGAGCTGGAGCGGGTCAACGAGCGGCGCCAGGCGCTCGACCAGCGCACCCTCGACGAGGCGATCGCCCAGCTCGACCGCGAGGGGGACCCGGAACGCGACGCCGCGCTGGTGCTGGCCGCCGACGGCTGGCACCCCGGCGTGGTGGGGATCGTGGCGAGCCGCGTGGTGGAGCGCTACGGCCGGCCGGCGTTCCTCATCGCGCTCGACGGCGAGATCGGCAAGGGGTCGGGGCGGAGCGTCAGCGGCTTCGACCTCCACGGCGCGCTGGCCGAGTGCGCCGACCTGCTCGAGCGGTGGGGCGGGCACACGATGGCCGCGGGGCTCACGATCGCGCGCCACCAGCTCCCGGCGTTCCGCGAGCGCTTCGCCGCCGTGGGGCGCGCCCGGCTCGCCCCCGCCGACCTCGGCCCCCGGCAGCGGGTGGATGTCGAGCTCTCGCTCGGCGAGACGACCCCGGAGCTCGAACGCCTCTGTCGCCACCTCGAGCCCACCGGGCTCGGCAATCCGGGGCCGGTGTTCGGGGTGCGGAACGTGCGGTGGACGGCGCCGCGCCACGTGGGCTCGGGACACCTCAAGGGGACGCTCGAGCAGGAGGGCCGGCGCCTCGACGCCATCGCCTTCGGCTGGGCCGACCGCGCCCCCGATCTCGGTGGGCCGGTGGACGTGGCCTTCCGGCTCGAGGAGAACAGCTTCAACGGCCGGACCACCCTCCAGGCGCGGGTGGTGGCGATCTCGGCGGCGACCGGGTGACCGGGGGACCGGGGGCGTGAGGGTCATCGCCGGGGAGTTCGGCGGCCGGCGGCTGGTGGCGCCCAAGGGGGACGTGGCGCGCCCCACGCAGGACCGCGTGCGCGAGGCGTGGTTCTCCATCCTCGGTCCCGCCGTCCAGGGGGCGCGGGTGCTCGACCTCTACGCCGGGAGCGGCGCGCTGGGGCTCGAGGCGCTGAGCCGCGGCGCCACCCACGCCGACTTCGTCGAGAAGGCGCGCGCCTCCCTCGCCGCCCTCGACCGGAACATCGCGGCGCTCGGCGTCGCGGCGCAGTGCACCGTGCACCGGGGGGACGCCCTGGCGTTCGCCGCGGCGCTGGCGCCGGGGAGCTATGACGTCGCCTTCGCCGATCCCCCCTACGACCTCGGCGCCGGCCCCCGGCTGGTGGCGCTCTTCCGCGAACGCCCCTTCGCCCGCATCCTATGCGTGGAGCACCGCGCCACCGAGCCCCTTTCCGGCGACGAGACCCGGCGGTACGGCGACTCCGCCATCACCTTCTGCTTCGCGGAATGACGGCTCGCCGTCCCCGAGCGTCTTGAGCGTCTTGAGCGCCTGGTCCCTGGCGAGCGCCTTTCGCGCCTCGAGCGCCTTTCCCCTGTCAGAGCCCCCCGAGCCCCTGAGATGACCCGCACCGCCATCTACCCCGGTTCGTTCGACCCGCCCACCAAGGGGCACGAGGACCTCATCCGCCGGAGCCTCGCGCTCTGCGACCGGCTCATCGTCGCCGTGGCGGTCAATTCGCAGAAGCAGCCGCTCTTCACCACCGCCGAGCGGCTCGAGCTGCTCACCGCCATCGCGGCCGGCGATCCCCGGATCGAGGTCACGAGCTTCGAGGGGCTCCTGGCCGACTTCGCCCGCGCGCGCGGGGCGGGGATGGTGGTGCGCGGCCTCCGCGCCGTCAGCGACTTCGAGTACGAGTTCCAGATGGCGTTGATGAACCGCCAGCTCAACGGCGGGCTCGAGACCGTCTTCCTCGTCCCCGCGGTGGACATGACCTACCTCTCCTCGAGCCTGGTGCGCGAGGTGGCGCGCCACGGCGGCAACGTCGCGGCGCAGGTGAACCCCGCGGTCGCCGCCGCCCTGGCGCGGAAATTCGGGAAGTGAGCTTCCGGCAGGGGCTCCTCGCGCGCGCCGCCAGGCTCGGCGCCAGGGTGGTCCTGCCCGAAGGGGGCGACCCGCGGGTCCACGCCGCGGCGGAACGGCTCCGGCAGGGGCGGGTCGCCGAGCCGATCATCCTGGCCGACCCCGCGCTCGCCACCCATCCGCGCTACGACGAGGTCGTGGCCCACCTCCGCGCGCGCGACGCCGCCCGGGGGCGGCCGGCCGAGTCGCGGGCGCCCACCGCGCTCGAGTTCGGCGCCGCGCTGGTGGCGCTGGGCCACGCCGAGGCGTGCGTCGCGGGAGCGGCGCACCCCACTGGCGAGGTCATCCGCGCCGCGCTGCGCGGCATCGGGATGGCGCCGGGCACCACGGTGGTGAGCTCCTCCTTCTATATGGTGACCAAGCAGCCGGGGCCGTGGAGCAAGGAGCCCCCCGCCGCCCAGGTGCTCACCTTCACCGACTGCGCCGTCATCCCCGACCCCGACCCCGAGCAGCTCGTCTCCATCGCCCTGGCCGCCGCGCGCGACCGGGAGCGGCTCGTCGGTGACCTCCCGGTCGTCGCCTTCCTGTCCTACAGCACCAAGGGGAGCGCCGCGGGGCCCGCGGTGTACAAGATGACCGAGGCGGCCCGGCTCTTCGCCGAACGGCACCCCGAGTTCTCGAGCGACGGCGAGCTCCAGGCCGACGCCGCCCTGGTACCCGACGTGGCGGCGCGGAAGTCCCCCGGGAGCCCGGCGGGGGGAAAGGCCAACGTCCTGGTCTTTCCCGACCTCGACGCGGGGAACATCGGGTACAAGCTGGTGCAGCGCCTGGCGGGGGCGGTGGCCCTGGGGCCCCTCCTGCAGGGGCTGGCCCGCCCGATGTCCGACCTGTCGCGCGGGGCGTCGGCGGCTGATATTGTAGAGGTCTCGGCGATGGCCCTGCTGCAGGGGGCGGGGTGAGTCGTCGAGGGTCGAGGGACGAGGGTCGAGGGTCGCCTGCCGGCCGGCGACCGCCCATACCGCAATCGCGAGTCGACGGAGGGTCGATGGGTTTTACGGCAACGAAGGACAAGGGCGGCGTGATGGTCATCCAGGTGGACGGCCAGCTGATCGTGGGCAACCGCCAGGAGCTCAAGCAGCTCGTGCAGGAGGCGGTGGACCACGGCGAGAAGAAGTTCCTCGTGGACTTCGCCAAGGCCGGCTACATCGACAGCTCCGGCCTGGGGGCGCTGGTCTCGATCTCCAAGAAGGTCCGGGAGCAGGGCGGGGAGCTCCGTCTCGCGGGGCTCAACGAGGACCTTCGCTCCCTCTTCGAGCTGACCAAGCTCGATACCCTCTTCGCCATCAGCGACTCGGCCGAGAAGGCGCTCATCGCCTTCTGAGCCGCGCCCCGTGACCTCTCCCCTCCGCCTCGTCGTCCGCCGCACGAGCGACGTGGACCTCCCGGTCGAGGTCAGCACGCGCATCCCGAGCGTGCTCGACGCGGTGCACGAGTCGGTCGAGGTGCTGGCGCGGCACGCGTTCGCGGGGCTCCCCACGAGCCCCGAGTGCGAGCGGCTCCGCAACCGCCTCAAGACCCTGCTGTGCGAGGCGCTGGCCAACGCCATCGTGTACGGGCACCGGGAGGACCCCGCCAAGTTCGTCGCCGTGCGCATCGAGGTCGAGACCACCCTGGTGCGCGTGCACGTCACCGATGAAGGGCCCGGCTTCGACCCGTCCGCCGTGCGCCCCCCGCTCGACCCCGCCGACCTCGAGCAGGAGACCGGCCGCGGCCTCCTGATGATCCAGCGTCTCGCCGACGACGTCTCGTTCAACCCGCAGGGGAACTCCATCTGCATGACGCTGCGCCGCCCGTAGGGCGGCTCGACGCGATCCTGTCGGACCTCGGCGCCCTGGCCAGGGGGAAGCTCCGGCTCTGGCGCGCGCGCGAGGCCGACCGGCAGCTCGAGCCCACCGTCGGGCCCGACCCCGGCTGGCGCCTCCCCGTGCCCGCCGCCGAAGGCCCCTGCCGCACGCCGGACGGGGAGGCGTGGTTCGTGCCCCTGCTGGGGGACGACACCGAGGGCTTCTGGCTCGAGGTGGCGCTGGTGCCGGTGCAGGACCGGCAGAGCCTGGTGCAGTGGCTCCTGCCGGTCGTCAGCGCGCTCATCGGCCGGAGCCGCGAGGCGGTGCGGCTGCACGAGGAGCTGGCCGAGCGGAGCGCCGAGATCGACCTGCTGTACGTGGTGGGGGAGATCCTGGGGCAGACCGTGCGGCTCGAGGAGGCGGCCAAGACGATCCTCCGCGAGCTCTGCGACGCGCTCAACGCGCGGCGCGGCTCGCTGATGGTGTTCGAGGAGTCGGAGGCGGCGCTCCGCCTCGTGGCGGGGCGGGGAATGAACGTCCCCGACATCCAGCCGCTCGCGGTGACGGTGGAGCAGTCGGTGGCGGCGCGGGTCTTCCGCTCGGGGCGCACGCTGGCGTGGGACCC
>DASTRQ010000171.1:0-52651 GCA_035761145.1 Gemmatimonadales bacterium | reverse complement strand
TGGCCACGGCCGAGCCGAGCACCGCGGCGTGGCTCAGCACCACGCCCTTGGGCTTCCCCGTGGTGCCGCTCGTGTAGAGCAGCGCCAGCGGGGCGGCCGCGGGATCGAGCTCGGCCACGGGGGCGTCGCCCCCGCCCCGGGCCACGAGATCCTCGTACTGGAGGATCCGGTCGTCGTGCCAGAGCTCCTCGGGGCCCACCGTCACCAGGAAGGCGAGGTCGGGGAGCTCGGGCATCAACTCGTCGAAATCCTCGAGCAGCTCCTGGCCGTTCCACCGCTCCGCCACCACCGCCGCCCGGACCTCGCCGTGGCGGAGGAGATAGCGCAGCTCGTGGAAGCTCGAGGCGGGGTCGAGCGGGACCACCACCGCGCCCAGCCGGGCCGCGGCGAGGATCGCCACCACCGCCTCCCCCCAGTTCGGGAGGACCAGGGCCAGACGGTCCCCCGGCCCAAGGCCGCGAGCGGCCATGGCCGCCGCCAACGCCCCCGCCTCCCGCTCCACCTGACGCCAGGTGGAACGCCGATCGCCGACCACGAGGAATTCGCGGTCGGGATGGTCGGCGACCCGCTGGGCGAACAGGCGCGCGAAGTGCAGGTCGGACAAGGGCTTCGGTGGCATCTGGGCGGGGGTAAAGATAGGGGAGTGAAGGCGGGGTTCCTATAGGGGCGCCTTCAGGCTGGGGCCTGCCGCCTAACCCACTCGATCCCAAAGATTTGGCCCGCCCGGCCGGCGCAGCCCCACCCCCAGGCGTCCGGACCAAGACCCCCACCACCTGTGTTCAACTGACACGCCCCACGCTACATTCAGGGATGCTTCCCCGCCCCCTCACCTTCCGCCAGCGGATCCTCTGGGCGCTCCTCGCGCTCGGCGTGCTGCCGACCGCGGCGGTGCTGGTGAGCTGGGCGCTCACCATCCAGAGCGGTTCGACGGCCGAGGCGATGCGCCTCGCGGTGGGGACGGCGGGGACGACGGGGCGCGCGCTGATCGAGACGATCGACACCACGCGGCTCTCGAGCCTCGAGAAGCGCGCGCTGGCGGAGCACCGGGTGGCGCTCAGCACGGCGCTCACGCGGGCGCAGCAGGTCAGCGCGTACAGCGCCTACATCGGCACCGCGGCCACGGCGTTCCTGCTCCTGCTGGGGGCGATCATCGTGTATGCCGGCGCGCGGATCGCCGGGCACCTCAGCCGCCAATTGAGCCGCCCCATCGGCGAGCTGGTGGAGTGGACCGGCTACATCGCCCGGCGGGAGGCGCTCCCCACCGAGCCGCCGCGGCGCGGCGCCCCCGAGTTCGGGGTGCTGCGCGAGGCGCTGCGCGGGATGGCCGACGAGCTCGAATCGGGGCGCGAGCGCGAGCTCGAGGCGGCGCGGCTCCGCGCCTTCCGCGAGGTGGCGCGCCGGGTGGCGCACGAGATGAAGAACCCCCTCACCCCGATGCGCTTCGCCGTGGCGCAGCTCGGCGCCACCGCCACCCCGGCGCAGCGCGAGGCGCTCGAGGTGCTGCGCGCCGAGTCGGGCCGGCTGGAGCAGCTGGCGCGCGAGTTCAGCGACTACGGCCGCCTCCCCGAGGGCCCGGCGGCCGAGGTGGACCTCGGCGAGCTGCTCGAGGAGCTGGCGCGCACCTCGCTCCCGCCGGAGGTGACGGTGCGCTGCGCCGTGGCCCCGGGCACGCCGCATGTCGTCGGCCACCTGGATCCGCTCCGGCGCGCGTTCAGCAACGTGCTCCGCAACGCGGCCGAGGCGCAGGAGGGACGCGGCGAGATCGCGGTGAGCGTGGCGCCGCGGGAGGACGGGGTGGAGGTGCGCGTCGCCGATCGCGGGCCCGGCATCCGTCCCAGCGACCGGGAGCGGATCTTCCAGCCGTACGTCACCACCAAGAAGGACGGCACCGGGCTGGGGCTGGCGCTGGTGAAGCAGACGATCGAGGCGCACGGCGGGACGGTACGGGTAGAGGAGAATCCGGGCGGCGGAGCGGTGTTCCACTTCAGCCTTCCCGTGGCGTCCTCGCCCTCCGGGCCGGGGGCGGGGGGCCGGGGGTGACGATGGCGACGATCCTCCTGATCGACGACGAGCCGAACATCCGGCGGATGCTCGGCGCCCTCCTCAAAGTGGAGGGGTACGAGGTCGTGGAGGCCGGCAACGGCAACGCGGCCCTCCTCGCGTTGGACGGCGCCGAGCCCGACGCCGTCTTCTGCGACCTCATGATGCCCCCCGGTCCCGACGGCCTGGCCACGCTGGGGGCGCTGCGCGAGCGGGGAATGACCGCGCCGGTGATCATGATGAGCGGCAAGGCGCAGCTCTCGGACGCGGTGCAGGCCACGAAGCTCGGCGCCTTCCAGTTCCTCGAGAAGCCGCTCTCCCCCGAGGCGGTGCTGGTGACGCTCCGCGCCGCGCTGGCCCTCCGCCGCACCGAACGCGAGAACGAGGTCCTGCGCGCGCAGATGGGGGCGCCGCAGGAGCTCGTGGGCCGCGGCCGGGCGATGGCCCAGCTGCGCGCGCAGATCGCGCAGGTGGCGCCCACCGACAGCCGCGTCCTCATCACTGGCGAGAGCGGCACCGGCAAGGAGCTCGTCGCCGCGGCGATCCACCGCGCCGGGCCCCGCGCCGCGCGGCCGTTCGTGACGGTGAACTGCGCCGCCATCCCCCGCGAACTGGTGGAGTCCGAGCTCTTCGGCCACGAGCGCGGCGCCTTCACCGGCGCCACCGAGCGCCGGCACGGGCGCTTCGCCCTGGCGGACGGCGGCACCATCCTCCTCGACGAGGTGGGCGACCTGCACCTGGACGCGCAGGCCAAGCTGCTCCGCGTCCTGGAGACGGGGGAGCTCCAGCGCGTCGGCGCGGAACGGGTGGAGCGGGTGGACGTGCGGGTGCTCGCCGCCACCAACCGCCGGCTGGACCAGGCGGTGGCCGCGGGGCAGTTCCGCGAGGACCTCTACTTCCGCCTCAACGTCTTCCCCATCGCGCTCCCGCCGCTCCGCGACCGGCTCGAGGACCTGCCCGACCTGGTGGCCCACCTGGCGGCACGGATACGCCCCGTCGGGACGCCCCGCTTTTCCGCGGCCGCGCTCGCCGCCCTCGGCGCCTACCCGTGGCCCGGCAACGTCCGCGAACTGGCCAACATCGTGGAACGGATCCTCATCGTGAGCCCGGGCGCCACCGAGATCGGCGCCGAGGCGGTGGCGGGGGTGCTGCCGGCGCGGCAGGAGTCCGCCGCCCCGTCCTCACCGGCCACCCCCGGGCTCCCGCTCTCGGCCGCGCTCGACGAGTACGAGCGCGGGCTCATCCGGGGCGCGATGGCGCGCTCGGGAGGCAACGTGGCCGAGGCCGCGCGGATACTGCAGACCGATCGCGCGAACCTGTACCGCCGGATGCGACGGCTGGGGTTGTAGGGAGGTCGGTAAGTGGTGACTGGTGACAAGTGACCCGCGACCCGCGACCCACGCCCCGTGGGAGATCCCGATGATGATCGCCCGTACGATCCACCAAAGGACAGTCGGCATGACGCCCTGTCACCGGACATTGGTCACCGGTCACCTCGTCGCGCTCCTCCTCGTCGGCATCGCCTCCCGGGCGTCCGCCCAGGACTCGGTGATCGTGATCGACCCCGACGCGCCGGCGGCGCCGACCGCGGAGCGGAGCGGCCTGCCGAGCGAGGTGCTGGAGCGCGTGCTGGGGCGGTTCAACGACCCCGCCACCACGCGGCTCGACGGCGAGGTCGTCCTCCCGGCGGGCGCGCTGCTGCGCGGGCCGGTGGCGGTCTGGCGGGGGCCGCTCCGGGTCGCGGGGGAGCTGTCGGGGCCGGTGCTGGTGGTGAACGGCGACCTCGAGCTCCTGGCCGGGGGGCGCATCACGGGTGAGGTCCTGGTGGTGGGCGGCGGCGTGGTGGGTGACACCACGGCCATCGCGGGACGGCTCGAGGCCTACCCGACCGTCGCCCCGGTGATGCGGGACGCGGAGGGGCGGCTCGTCCCGCGACCGAGGCGACGCGGCCTGCTCGACTTCGGCGGGGCGCAGCGCTCGTTCCAGACGGGGAAGGTGCGCACCACCCTCTTCTTCTCCACCGGCGGCACCTACAACCGGGTGGAGGGGCTCCCGATCACCTTCGGTCCGCGCTTCAGCTATCCCATCGGGCCCGACCGGCGCGCCTCGCTCGGCGTGCTCGGCATCATCCGCACCACCGGCGACCCGACCGAGCTGGGCGAGCAGGTGGGGTATGACGGCAGGTTCGACTATTCGCAGGGGACCTCCAACCATCACGGCTGGGGCGCGGGGGTGCGCGCCTCGCAGACCGTGCAGGCCATCGAGGCGGAGCCGCTGGGCCGGAGCGAGGTCGGGTGGTCGAGCCTGCTGCTGCACCGCGACTACCGCGACTATTACCTGAACGAAGGGGTCGCCTTCTACGCCTACAACTGGGTGGGAAGCTCCACCCGGCTCGAGGCGGGGTGGCGCACCGAGCGGCAGCGTTCGCTCCCGGCCAACGACCCCTGGACCCTCTTCCGCGCGCAGGAACCGTGGCGGCCCAACCCGCTGGTGGACGACGGACGGTACCGGACCTTCCACCTGGGCGTGGCCTACGACACCCGGAACGACCGGCACCTCCCCACGTCGGGCACGTGGATCCGCGCCACCTGGGAGCGCTCCAGTTCGCGCGACGTGGGGCCGGTGGACCTGCCGGCCACCGTGCGCGGCCCCATCCCCACCGACGGGTCGTACGCCTTCCAGCGCTTCTGGTTCGACGCGCGGAGCTACACCCGGCTCACCCCCGCGATGCGGCTCCACCTGCGCGCCGCGGGGGGCGGCTGGCTCGGCGGCGATCCCCTCCCCCTGCAGGAGCGGGTCTCGGTGGGGGGGCCCGACCCCCTCCCCGGCTACGGCTTCCGCGCCGACCGGTGCGGCGAAGGGGCGCCGGCCGACCCGGCGCTCCCCGCGCTCTGCGACCGCTCGCTGGTGGTGCAGGCGGAGTTCCGCACCCGGCTCGACCTGGGGCTGCTGTACCGCTACCGGGAGCGGAGCGGCGTGGAGCAGGCCATCGGGATCGACCAGGTGGACGTCGTGGTCCACGGCGACGCCGGCAAGGGGTGGCTCACGGGGGACGGCCCGGGCCGCGTGCCCAACGACCGGATCCCCGCCCTTGACGAGTGGCTTTCCGAGGTCGGCATCGGGCTCGACGCCGGCGGGCTCGGCGCCTACCTGAGCAAGTCGCTCACCGGCGGCGAGCCGGTGCGGTTCTTCCTCCGCCTGCAGCGCCGCTTCTAGTGCGACGGACCCTGCTGCTCCTCGCCCTCGCGGCGGCGGGCGCCGCGGCGCCGCTCAGCGCGCAGGAGGAGGCGCGCGTGCGCCTCGAGGTCTCGCTCACCCCCGACTCGAGCGGCCGCACGGAGCACGCGCGCCTCGTCACGCGCGACGTGGTGCGCGACCCCCGCGTCACGGCGATGCTCGCCTCGGGCTTCCCGGTGCGGCTGCATTACAAGGTGGAGGTCTGGCGCTCGCGGAGCCTCCTCGACGCCTTCGTGCGGCAGACCGAGTGGGACGTCGTGATCCGCCACGAGCCCCTCCTCGACCAGTACCAGGTGGGCGAGGTGTTCCGCTTCACCAACCGGATCTCCCGCTTCGCCGACCTGCGCGCGCTGGCGGAGGGGCTCGCGGTGCCGCGCGAGGTCCGCGTCGGCCCGCGCGACCCCGGCGAGTACTACTACGCCGTGACGCTCGAGGTCTCCACCCTCTCGGACACCGACATCGCCGACCTCGAGCAGTTCCTCTCGGGCGAGGTGGCCCCCGCCACGACCGGCAGCGAACCGATCGGCGGCGCCATCACCAAGGCGATCCGCCGCACCCTCCTCTCGGTGGCGGGACTGCCGAGCCTCCGGCTGGAAGCGAGGTCGCCCAAGTTCGTGGTACGGTGAAGGGGGGCTCCGTGGATCGGAGCCCCCCTCGCCGCCTGCCGCTCACCCCCCCGCCGGTCATCCCCCCAGCGCCCGCAGCGCTTCCTCGCCGTAGAACGCCCGGATGTACTTGGCCTGGAGGCGGGTGAGCTTGCGCACCGCCCAGGCGAGGTGCACGAAGTGGGGCTCCACCGGCGCCTTGAGGGGGTGCATCCCGCACTCGTCCGGGAGGCGGTTCCCCTTGCGGGTGTTGCAGGTGCTGCACGCCGTCACGACGTTGGTCCACTCGTTCCCGCCGCCGCGGCTGATGGGGATCAGGTGGTCGCGGGTGAGGCACTCGCGGTGCCTGAACTCGTTCGGCGTCCGCCCGCAGTACATGCAGCGGTAGTCGTCGCGGGCGAAGAGGAAGGTGTTGGTGACCTGGCGACGGAAGCGGCGGGGGACGTGCACGAACTTGACGAGGCGGATGATGGCGGGCCGTGGGACCATCAGGCTCGCACTTCGGACATACTCCCCGCGCTCGGCCTCGACGATCTCCGCCTTCCCCTCGATGACCAGCCGAAGGGCCCGCCGGACGGGGACCATCGTCAGCGGTTCGAAGGACGCGTTGAGGGCGAGACAGCGCACGGACCACACCTCCCGTAGGCCGCCAAACGGTGGCGGCAGACCCATTTAGCCTAATTCGGCGGGGTTTCGGGGGGCAAGGGGGTGGCGGCTACCCCGCCAACACCTTCATCCTCTCCCCCACCACCCTCCGCGCCTTCTCCGACCGGGTGATGACAAGGATGGTGTCGTCCCCCGCGATGGTCCCCACGACCTCCTCCCACGCCGCCTGGTCGAGCGCGGCGGAGAGCGCCCCCGCCCCGCCCGGCGCGGTGCGCAGCACCACGAAGGGCCCCACCCCGTCCACCTCCAGCAGCAGCCCCTGCACCAGCCGCGCGAGCTGAGGCCGCGGCGCCGCCACCGCCTGGTCCCCCGCCCGCGCGTAGAAACTCCCCCCCGAGGGATCGGCCAGCTTCACCAGGCCGAGCTCCCGGAGGTCGCGGCTCAGGGTGGCCTGCGTAGCCTCCACCCCCTCGCGCGCCAGCGCCGCCTTGAGCGCATCCTGGTTCTCGATGCGCGTCTCGGCGATGAGCTTGAGGATCAGGGCCTGGCGGCGGGGCTTCATCGTGACTGAATAGTCATCCACTCCGCCGAATAATCAAGCGGAGCGGCGGTGGACCTCCCGCCCTCCCACCCAGGTCGCCTCGACCTCGCCCACGGTCAGCACCGCCTCGTACACCTGCTCCGGCGTTTCGCTCGCGGGGATGGCGACGGCCACGAGGTCGGCCCAGCGCCCGGTCACCAGGGCGCCCACCTCGTCGCCGAGGCCGATGGCGCGGGCGGCGCCGAGGGTGATGAGCGCAAGCGCCTCCTGGGCGTCGAGGCCTGCGAGCTCCCGCGCGGCGCGCGCCTCGGCGCGCAGGTCCAGGGGGTGCACGCTCGCTTCCGAATCGGTCCCCACCCCGACGCGGAGCCCCGAGGCGAGCATCGCGCCGATCGGGGCGGCCAGGCCGTGATGGCGGCGGTTGGACCGGGGGCAGTGCGCCACCGCGGCGCCGTGGCGCGCCAGGCGATCGAGGTCCTCGCCGCTCGCGGTGCAGCAGTGGATGGCGAGCAGGTCGGGGCCGAGCACCTCCTCGCGCTCGAGGAGGGCGAGCGGCCCCACCCCGGCCGGCGCGAGGGCGAGGCCGCGCGCCCGCAATCGCTCGGCGAAGCCCCCCGCCCCGCGCAGCAGCAGGTCGTCCTCGAGCGGCGTCTCGGCGATGTGGACGGCGAGGGGGAGCCCCTCGGCGCGCGCGTGGGCGGCGGCGCGGCGGTACAGCGGGGCGCTGACCGAGTAGGGGGCGTGGGGGGAAGCGCCGAGCCGGACGCGCGGCCCCTCGAACCGGCGCAGCTCGGCGAGGCGCGCCTGCCAGGCGGCGAGCTGGGCGTCGGCGGCGGCGGGATCGGGGCCGAACACCTCGTGGTACGCGATCCCGCTGGCGCCGAGCTCGGCCAGCGCCTCGATCACGGTGCCCGTGGCGCCGCAGTCGGCGACGGTGGTGACGCCGATGGCCCAGTTGTCGCGGATCCCCTGCCGCGCGGCGGCGAGATACTCCGCGCGGTCGCGCTCCCCCAGGAGCCGGATCAGGTGACCGATCCAGGCGACGAAATCGTCCTCGGTCACGGTGCCGCCCAGCCCGGTGAGCTCAAGGTGGGTATGCGCGTTGACGAGACCGGGAAGGAGCACGGTCTGGCGGGCGGGGGGGCCCGGGGGCGCCTCCGGCGCGGTGCCGGGCTCGACCGCGGCGATCCGTCCGGCGGCATCGACGACGACGGCGCCCCCGCGGAGGGGAGCGCCGTCCATCGTCACGACCCAGTCGGCCGCGAGGCGGAGCGCCGTCACGCGCTCAGGGCGGGGGCGGGGCGGTCCCCTGGAGGGGGGAGCCGCCGAGCGGGTTGAAGCCGTGGACGGGACAGTACTCCTTGGGTTCCGTGCCCGGGAGGTAGGACTCGACGAAGTGGAGATCGCGCGGGCAGGTGGGCCAGGCGAGGTAGCCGTTGCTCCGGTCGATCTCGGCGATGACGAGCGAGTCGGGGCGCGGCCACGGGTCGGTGGGCACCGAGCGGCGCTCGTAGATCTCCTTCATCATCGCGGTCCACGCGGGGGCGGCGAGCACGCCGCCGGCGGCGTTGTACTTGATGCGCTCCGGCTTGTCGAGCCCCATCCAGAAGCCGGTGACGAGATCGGGGGTGAACCCGATGAACCAGACGTCGGTGCCGTCGTCGGTGGTGCCGGTCTTGCCGCCGGCGGGGATGGTGAACCCGGCGGCGGTCGTGGCGGAGTAGGCGGTGCCGCCGCGGGTGCGCACCACGTCGCGCAGCACGTCGCCAAGGAGCCACGCCTGGTTCTTCGGCATCACCGGCACCGTGCGGGGCTGGGGCTGCCAGAGGATGTTCCCCTGCCGGTCCTCCACGCGCAGGATGGCGAGGGGCACCGACCGGGTCCCCAGGTTCGGGAAGGTGGTGAAGGCGGCCACCATCTCGAGCGGCTGGACGTCGGCGGAGCCGATGTGGATGGAGGGGAGCGCGGGGATCGGCGTGGTGATGCCGAAGCGCGTGGCCTCGTCGATCACCGCCTGCTCGCCCAGCTCCTCCATCCCCAGGCGGATCGTCACGATGTTGTTGCTCGTCGTGAGCGCCTGGCGGAGCGAGAGGGGGCCGCGGAACTGGTTGTCGTAGTTCTGCGGCTCCCACGGCTCGCCGGTGGGCGTCATGTTGGGGACGCTGAGCGGCTCGTCCACCAGGATCTCGGAGAGCGGGTGGCCGGCGCGGAGCGCGGCGCTGTACACGAACGGCTTGAAGGTGGAACCGGGCTGGCGCCGCGCCTGGATGGCGCGGTTGAACTTGCTGTCCTCGAAGTCGCGCCCCCCCACCATCGCGCGGATGTACCCGGTCGAGGGTTCGATGGAGACCACGAGCCCCTGCAGGTACGGCGAGAAGGCGGGGGGCTCCTGGTCGTCGTGGTCGGCCCGTTCCTGCAGGTACTGCGCGTAGGTCTGGTGCGGGTAGGCGCCGTAGGTGCCCCCCTCGATGGCCAGGAGCTGCGCCTCGAGCGCCCGCTCCGCCGCCTGCTGCACGTCGAGGTCGAGCGTGGTGTAGATGCGGAGCCCGCTGGTGTAGAGCTCGGGACCGAACCGTGCCGACATCAGCTGGCGCACGTACTCGGTGAAGTAGGGCGCCACCTCGCTGAAGTCCGAGCGGCTCGAGAGCACCAGCGGGTAGGCCTTCCAGCGCTCCGCCTCCTCGGGCGTGAGGACGCCGTTGTCCCGCATCAGCTCGATGACCAGGTTGCGCCGGCGCACGGCGGCGCGCTGGTTGCGGCGCGGGTTGTACGTCGAGGGCGCCTTCGGGAGGGCGGCGAGCATCGCCGCCTCGGCCACGTTCAGGTCCCGCGCGTCCTTGCCGAAGTAGCGCTGCGCCGCCGCCTCCACGCCGAAGGCGCGGTTGCCCAGGTCGATCTGGTTGAGGTAGAGCTCCAGGATCTTGTCCTTGGAGAACTGGCGCTCGAGCTCGAGCGCCACCTCCGCCTCGCGGATCTTGCGGCGGGGGGAGCGGTCGCGCCGGTCGATCGCCTCGGGCCAGAGGTTCCCCGCCAGCTGCATCGTGATGGTCGAGGCGCCGGTGAGGCGGCCCAGCAGGAGCTTCGACTTGATGGCCCCCGCCACCCGGATCCAGTCGATGCCGTGGTGGCGGTAGAAGCGCTTGTCCTCGACCGAGATGAACGCCGCGATGACGGCCGGCGACATCTGGCTGAGCGGCACCACCGTGCGCCGCTGGAGCCCGAAGTCGGTGATGAGCCGGCCATCGGCGGCGTAGACCTTGGAGGCCTGGTCGGGGTCGTACTCGATGACCCCCACCACCGACGGGCAGGCGTTGTTGAGGCACGCCCGATGCCAGGCCCCGCCCACGGCGGCGCCGCCGAAGCCAAGGCCGGCCACCACCAGGGTCACGGTCCAGCTGCGGATCCTGGGCGTGTGCCACCAGCGGGAGAGAGTGCGAAGCATGCTTCAATACTAGTCGGCGGGTCGGCGGGACGGCCAGTCGGCGGGCGGGGTCGGGAATCGAGGGTCGAGGGTCGAGGGTCGAGCGTCACGCCACCGGCTTGCCGCCTAGCCGCCCAGCGGCCCGGCCGTCTAACTTCCCGTCATGCACCGCTTCCTCTCCGAACTCGCGGCCCGCGGCTTCGTGGCCGACATGACCCCCCATCTCGAGGCCCGGCTGGCCACCGGCCGCCCGATCACCGGCTACGTCGGCTTCGACCCCACCGCCGACTCCCTCCACGTGGGGAGCCTCGTGCCGGTGATGGGGCTGGCGTGGCTCCAGCGCCTCGGCGGGCGCCCGGTGGTGCTGGTAGGGGGCGGGACCGGGCTCGTGGGCGACCCGAGCGGCAAGCGCGCCGAGCGGCCGATGCTCTCCGCGGAGGAGGTGGCCGCCAACACCCGGCGCATCGCCGATCAGCTGCGGCGCTTCGTGAGCTTCGAGGGCCCCACCGCCGCGCTCCTGGCCGACAACGCCGCCTGGCTCGGGCCCCTCACCCTGATGGACTTCCTGCGCGACACCGGGAAGCACTTCACCGTGAACTACATGCTCCAGAAGGAGTCGGTGAAGGCGCGGATGGAGTCGGGGATCTCGTTCACCGAGTTCGCCTACATGCTGGTGCAGGCGCACGACTTCTGGCACCTGTACCGCACCGAGCGGTGCGAGCTGCAGATGGGCGGCACCGACCAGTGGGGCAACATCACCGCCGGCGTGGAGCTCATCCACCGGCGCGAGGGGGCCCAGGCGCACGGGCTCGTCTTCCCGCTCCTCACCACGAGCAGCGGGAGCAAGTTCGGCAAGAGCGAGGGGCAGAACATCTGGCTCGACCCCGCGCGGACGAGCCCGTACAAGTTCTACCAGTTCTGGCTCAACCAGGAGGACGCCGACGTCGAGCGGCTGCTCAAGCTGTTCACCTTCCTGCCGCTCGAGGAGATCGCGGCGCTCGTGGCCGCGCACGCCGCCGACCCGGGCAAGCGCGCCGGCCAGCGGAAGCTCGCCTGGGAGGTGACCGCCCTCGTGCACGGCCCCGCCACCGCCGACCGCGTGGTCGAGGCGAGCGGGCTCCTCTTCGGCGGCGCGGTCGCGGCGCACTCCGCCCACGAGGCGTTCGCCGAGCTGGTGGACGAGATCCCCACCCTGCGCCTGGCGCGGGAGCAGCTCACCGCCGGCGTCGCGCTCGCCGACGTCCTGGTCCAGGCGGGGCTCGCGGCCTCCAAGGGGGAGGCGCGTCGCGGCATCGAGCAGAAGGGCTTCTCCGTCAACGGCGAGAAGCTCGACGACCCCGCCCGACTCCTCGGCCCCGCCGACCTGCGCGGCCAGCGCTTCGTGCTGCTGGCCAAGGGGAAGAAGAACTACGCGATGGTGGTCGTGGGGTGAGGGGTGACCGGTCACCGGTCACCGGTCACCGCCCCCGCTACAGCATCCCCGCCACCCGCTCCATCTCCTCCACCGTGATGTAGCAGTGCGGGCTGAGCCGCACCACTCCCTCGCGCACCGAGCAATGCACGCCGCCCTCGCGCAGGCGGGCGTGGAGCCGGGCGGGAGCGGCGGGCCTGAGCGAGAGGGTGCCGGCGCGCCGGTCGTCCTCGGGCGTGGCCACCGGGATCCCCTTGGCGCGCGCCGCGGCGATGACCGGCGCGTGGAGCGCCCGCAAATGCGCGGCGATGGCGGGGATGCCGAGCTCGAGCAGGAGGCCGGCCGAGGCGGTGAAGCCGACGAGGTCCTGCAGCGCGTGCCCTGAGAGCTCGAAGCGCCGGGCATCGGGGCGGTACTCCCCGCTGTACGACGTGAGCCGGGTGAGGTCGTCGCTCTCGGCGTAGCCGAGCCAGCTCGCCACGCCCGGCGCGAGGTCCGGGATGAGGTCCTTCCGGGCGTAGAGGAACCCCGCGCCCCAGGGCCCGAGGAGCCATTTCTGCGCCGCGCAGACCAGGATGTCCACGGGCGTCGCCCGCACGTCGATGGGATGCACCCCGACCGCCTGGATGGCGTCCACCACCAGGTACTTCCGCCGCCGCCGCGTCTCGGCCGAGAAGCGCGACAGGTCGGCGCGGTAGCCGGTGGCGAACTGCACCGCCGAGAGCGCCACGCCGCGCACCTGGGGGTCGGCGAGCCGCTGGAGCAGGCGCTCCTCGTCGGGCCACCCCTCCGGCGTGCAGGGGACGATGTCCACGCTCACTCCCTTGTCGCGCAGCAGCTTCCAGGGATACACGTTGGACGGGAACTCCCGGTCGCTCACCACGATGATGTCCCCCTCGCGGAAGGGGAGCGCGTGCGCGGCGAGCGCGAGGCCGAGCGAGGTGGTCTGCACCAGGCCGATCTCGTCCGGCGCGGCGTTCACCAGGCGTGCCGCGCCCGCGCGGGCGTCCCCGGTGATGGTGCTGAAATCCTCCGGCGCCACCTGGAAGGGGACGGCGCGGCGCGTGTTGAACTCGTTGACCGCGCGGAGGGTGCGCGCGGGGAGCGGCCCGAGCGAGGCGTGATCGAGGTAGATCCGCCGGTCGGCCCAGGGGAACTCGGCGGCGCGCAGGGCGTGGATGTCGTAGGGCATCAGGGTGAGCGGTGAGCAGTGAGCGGTGAACGGGGTCTCACGACCCGCGACCCGCGGCCCGTGACGCGGGGACGGTCACCGGTCACCACCCAGCTTGGGATCGTACGCCTCCCGCAGGCCGTCGCCCACCAGGTTGAAGCCGAGCACCGCGAGCCCGATGGCGAGGCCGGGGGCGAAGCTCACCCACGGCGCGACGCGGAGGAGGTCGCGGCCGTCGGCCACCATGGCGCCCCAGCTCGGCGTGGGCGGCTGGGCGCCGAGCCCCAGGAAGGAGAGCGCGGCCTCGGCCATCATCGCGCCGGCGATGCCGAGCGTGGCGGCGACGATCACTTGGGCGCGCACGTTGGGCAGCAGGTGGCGCGCGAGGATCCGCGCGTCGGGGACGCCGAGGGCGCGCGCGGCCTGGACGTAGTCGCTGCCGCGCAGGAGGAGCACCTGCCCGCGCACCAGGCGCGCCATCCCCGCCCAGCCCACCACGCCGATGAGCACGAAAGTGATCGTGAGCGAGGGCCGCACCGCGGCCGCCACGGCGATGAGCAGGAGGAGCGTCGGGAAGGCGAGGGTGACGTCCGCGAGGCGCATGATGAGCGCGTCCACCCAGCGGCCGTAGTAGCCGGCCACGAGGCCCAGCGTCACGCCGAGCACCAGCGCCACGCTCTGGGAGACGAGCCCCACCACGAGCGAGATCCGGGCGCCGTAGAGCACGCGGCTCAGCACGTCGCGGCCCTGGCTGTCGGTGCCGAGCCAGTGGGCCGCGCTGGGCGGGAGGAGGTAGGCGTGGCGGAGGTCGCCGGCGATCGGGTCGGCGGGGCTGAGCCAGGGGGCCAGGAGCCCGGCGGCCACGACGAGCACCACCAGCGCGAGCCCGACGCGGAAGAGCGGGTCGTGGCGCAGGCGGCCGGCGGGGCGCGGGGAGGGTGGCACGGGAGGCATGGAGGTCGGTACGTTACCCCCGTCTCTGACGCGTGGACAAGCGGTGCGCTTCGACGGACCCTTTTCGCTGGTGCTGGGCGGCGGCGGCCTCAAGGGGATGGCCCACATCGGGGTCTTCCACGCGCTCGAGGAGATGGGGATGACCCCCGACCTCGTCGTGGGGTGCTCGATGGGCTCGCTCATCGCCGCGGCGTGGGCGGCGGGGCATGACGCGCGATCGCTCCGGGCGGCCGCGATGGCGGTGCGGCGGAAGGACGTCTTCCGCATCGCCCACGCCGACATGGCGCTCAAGCGGATGGCGGCGCCCGCCGTCTACCGCGCCGAGCCGCTCGACACGCTCATCCATTCGCTGGTGGGGGACCGGACCTTCCGGGACCTCGACCGCCCGCTCGTGGTGGCCACCGTGGACCTCGACACCGGCGCCCAGGTGCTCTGGGGCCGGCCGGGGCTCGACCACGTGCGCGTGGCCGACGCGGTCTTCGCCTCGTGCGCGCTCCCCGGGCTCTTCCCGCCGCGCGACATCGACGGCCGGCTCTGCGTGGACGGGGCGGTGATCGAGAACCTTCCCGTCCGGGTGGCGTCGGCGCTGGTGCCGGGGCCGGTGCTCGCGGTGCACGTGGGGGCCACGAGCACCCTGCGCGGCGGCTTCGAGCACGAGGGGTTCGCCGCCACCTACGCGCGCGGGCTCGAGCTGGTGATGCACGCGATGCTCCGCGAGCGGCTGGAGCACTGGCGCACCCCGCCGCTCCTCTTCGTCCACCCGCGCGTGGAGCACATCTCGATGTTCTCGTTCACGCACACGCGGGAGCTCATCGAGGAGGGGTACCGCAGCACGCTCGACGCCTTCGAGCGGATCCCGCCGTCCTTCCCCGCGGGCGCGGAAGGGATCTACCCCCGGCGCACCGTCGAGGTGGCGGTGGACCCGCACCGCTGCGTGGGATGCGGCGCCTGCGTGATGTGGGCCCCCGATGTCTTCGCGATGGAAGGGGACAAGGCGCGGGTGCTCGTCCCCCGTCAGCGCTGGTCGCCGCTCGACGGCCAGTACGTGCGCCACTGCCCCACCTGGGCCATCAGCGCCCGCTCCCCCGAGTCGCCGTAGCCGCGGCGTCGCCCAGCCGCCGCAGGTCGGCCGCCACCCGGGCCCAGTGGTAGTGCGTCTCCACGGCGCGCCGTCCGCCGTCGCCCAGCCGGTGGGCCAGCGCCGGGTCGGCCAGGAGGAGCCGCACCGCCTCGGCCGCGGCGGCGGGATCGTCCGGCGCCACCAGGAAGCCGGTCTCGCCGTCGCGCACCGCGTCGGGGATCCCCCCGCTCCGCCCCCCCACCACCGGAACGCCGCACCCCGACGCCTCCACGAGGGAGATCCCGAATCCCTCGACGTCCACCCCCTCGCGCCGCGAGAGGCCAAGGTACGCCGTCGCCGCGCGGTACAGGGACGGCAGCACGTCGTCCCCCACCGGCCCCAGCCAGTGCACCCGGTCGGCCACGCCGAGCTCGGCGGCCAGCGCCCGGAGGCGGGGGCCGTCGTTGCCGTCGCCGGCCACCGCGTAGCGCAGGGCGGGATGCTCCCCCGCGAGGAGCGCCAGCGCGCGGAGCGCCGTGTCGATCCCCTTGTGCGGCGTGAGGCGCGCCACGGTGAGGAGGAGCGGCCCGTCGCCCAGGCCGAACCGCTCGCGCGCCGGCGCCGGATCCACCCGCGGCGAGAAGCGCGCCGGGTCGGTGCCGAGGGGCACCACGACGGCGCGCTCGGGGGCGGGGGGAAGGTCGAGCCCCGCCAGGGTCCGGAGCGCCAGCTCGCGGGTGAAGCCGCTGTTGGTGACGAGCACGGCGGCGTCCCCCAGGAGCCGGCGGGCCACGGCGCGCTTCCGCACGCTCCGGCGCGCCTGGGTCTCGAGGATGAGGAGGTCGCCGCCGTGGAGGACCACGCCGTACGGCACGCCGCGGCGGCGCAGGAGCCAGCGCGCGGGGTAGGCCGCCGGACGGAAATTGCCGCACCACGCGAAGCTCACGCCCCTGCCCCGCGCGAGCCGCTCCACGCGCAGCGACCAGCGCACCAGCCCCGGCAGGGTGCGGAGCCGCCGCGCCGGCACGCCCACCCGGTCCACCGGCACCGGGAGTCGCGCGTCGGCCGCCGCGGCGCCGTCCAACGTCCCCGTCGAGACGATGAGGGAGCGCTCCGGATACCAGCGCGCCATCTCCCCCATCCACCGCGCGATGCCGCCGCCGATCGGGGGGAAGTCGTAGGCCAGGAGGAGGTGGGGGGCCAGCGTCATCGGGAGATCTCCGTGAGGAGCTCGGCGTAACCCTGCTGCATCCGCGCGAGGGGGAACTCGCGCGCCAGGCGCCGGCGCGCCGCCTGTCCCATCGCGGCGCGGCGGGCGGGGTCCACCAGGAGGGCCCGGAGCGCGCCGCTCCACGCCGCCACGTCGGTCCCCGGCACGAGCACGCCCGCCCCCTCGTCCCCCACCACCTCGGGGATCCCGCCGGCATCCGCCGCCACCACCGCGCGCTCGAGCGCCATCGCCTCGGCCACCACGTTGGGGAAGATCTCGGTGGTGGCGGGGTGCGCCACGATGTCGGCGGCGGCCATCACCTCGGGCATCGCCGCGGGCTCCACGAAGCCAAGGAAGTGCGTCGGCACCGCCAGGCGCTGCGCCAGGGCGCGGAGCTCGGCCTCGCGCTTCCCCTGCCCCGGGAGGACGTAGACGAACCGCAGCCCCTCGCCGGCCAGCCGCGCGAGCGCCGCGAAGACCACGTCGTGCCCCTTGTTCTCGGCCAGCGCGGAACCGGTGAGGACGATCGGGACGTCGGCGGGCAGGTCGAGCCGCGCACGGAGCGCCGCTCCCGCGCCGGGCCGGGGGGCGAGCTCGCCGTCGAGGTCGTATCCGTTGGGCACCCGCCAATGCCGCCGCCGGGCCAGGAAGGGCTGGTGGCGCACCGCCTCCCCTTCGATGAAGGCGCTCTGGTAGGCGAAGCCCGCCGCCCCGGCCAGGAAGATCCGGTCGCCCAGGTCGGTGCGCGGCCGGCGGTAGTTGAGGTTGTAGCGGTACACCACCGGGAGGCGGAACCACCCCGCCAGGAGCGAGACGCGCAGGTCGCGCGGGGTGTCCGCGAGGACCGCCGTGGTCCCCTGCGCGCGGACGATGGCACGCAGGGCGCGCACCTCACGGAGCCCGGTGTTCTTGAGGCGGAGCTCGCTGGCGTCGAGACCGAGCGCGCGGAAGCGCTCCGCGAGCGGCGCGCCCCCCGCCACCAGCCGCACGCCGTGGCCGCGGTCGAGGAGCCCGCGCGCGATCTTGGCGAAGCTGGCGGAAGACCCCCGCCAGCCGGTGGCGGCGGTGATCAGCAGGGCGCGTAGTGGTCGCGGCGACATGGGTGGTAACTTAGTGGCGTATGGACGCTCCCGGACCCGCGCCCGCGCGCCGACTCGTGATCCTCGGCGCCGGCGGCGCCCGCAAGACGGAGGACGCCATCGCGCGCGCGGCCCGGGACCTGGGGCACGCGGTGCGGCTGGTGGACGTCGTGGGGTGGCGCCGCCGCCTCGGGCCGCTCGGCGCGCGCGCCGCCGAGTGGCGCGCCGCGAGCTTCGAGCCGGACACGGTGCTCGTGACCCGGCACGCGTGGCGGCTCGGCGAGGCGCGACTCCGGCGGCTCTTCGCCGGGCGGCGGAGCGTGTTCTGGTTCTTCGACCCCGCCCCGCACCCCGGCACCCTCGAGCTCGCGCGCCTGGTGGACGAGTTCTACCTCACCTACCGCGGCCAGCGCGAGCGGTACCGGGCGGAGGGGGTGCGCCGGGTGCGGTTCCTGCCGCAGGGGATGGATCCCGGACGCGACCGCCCCGCGCCGCCGCGCACGGAATACCGGTGCGACGTCTCGTTCGTGGGAAGCGGGCCCTACCCGTACCGCTGGGAGGTGCTGCGCGCCGTGGGCGCCGTGGCGCGCCTGCAGATCAGGGGCCCCGGGTGGCAGGACGCGCCGGCGGACCTCCCGGTGGCGGGGGGACCGGTGCACGGGCGGGAGTTCGCCCGCGTCGTCGCGAGCGCGGCCATCGCGCTCGGCGCCAACGCGCTGCCGGAACAGGCGCACGACGAGGCCTCCGCCAGCAACCGGATGTGGAAGATCCTCGGGTGCGGGGGATGCTACCTGGGCCCGCTGGTGCCGGGCATCGAGACCTTCGCGCGCGACCGGGCGCACTGCCGCTGGTACCGGAGCACCGAGGAGTGCGTGGCCATCGTCCGCGAGCTCCTGGCCGATCCCGACCAGCGGGCGCGGCTCGCGGAGGCGGGACGGGCGCACGCGCTGGCGCACCACACCTATGCAGCGCGCATGGCGCTCCTCCTCGCGGGGCGCGAATACCCATCACCGGAGGGGGGATGACCGACCGGGCGGAGTACGACCGGCAGTACCGCGCCACCGTGGCGCGCTATGGCGCCGACGCGCTGGACCTCGAGCGGCGCATCGCCCGGCTCCTCTGGCGGCACCGCCACCTGCTCCGCACCGTGCCGGTCCGCGGGCGCCGGGTGCTCGACTGGGGCTGCATGGACGGCGTCTTCACCATCGCGCTGCAGCGGGCCGGCGCCGAGGCCACCGGGTACGACGTGGCCCCCGCGGCGATCGCGCAGGCCGAACGGTTCCGGGGCGCCGCCGCGGGGCCCAGGTTCCTGACCGACCCGCCGGCGGGGGAGACCTTCGACGTGGTGTTCACCAACGAGGTGATCGAGCACGTCCCCGACGACCGCGCCTTCGCGGGCGAGCTGATGCGGTACGTGCGTCCCGGCGGGCGCCTGGTCGGTACGACGCCGGTGGGGCGCTGGTTCTGGGACCCCGACCACAAGCGCGAGTACGACGAACCGCTCCTCCGGCGCGCGCTCGAGCCGTGGGGGCGGGTCACCCTGAAGCGGCTGTACCGGAAGCCGTGGCGGAACCTCCTCCCCTGGCCCCAGCACAGCGCGTCGGTGTGGGTGTTCTCGGTGGAGCGGCCGGCCTAGACGATGCGGTAGTTGCGGAACTCGAAGGGCCGCCAGCCGGTGAGCTTCTCCACCCAGCCGGAGGCGTAGATCCGGGCGAACTTCCAGGTCCAGAACCGGGGCCCCACCGGGTGGATCTGGTCGCGGTACCGCGCCACGTACGGCGCCGCCACCGCGGGATGCTGGCCGGGGAAGGGCTTGAGCCCGGGGATCCAGCGCAGCAGCGGGATGTCGTCGCTGTGGGGACGCCAGGGATACATCACCTTGTCGTTCTCGCGCTTGGCGCGGAGCGCGGCGGTGGGGCGGCACCACCCGTAGTGGAACATCTCGGCGGTGGTGAGCCGGGCGCGGATCTTCCGGTGCTCCGGCCCCACCCGGAACCCCTGCGCCCCCTGGTAGGGACGGATGTCGAGCGCGGGGTCGAGCCGCACCGCCCGCACCTCGCGCCGGTACCAGCGGCGGTGGGTGGCCACCACGTCGAAGCCGCCGTAGAAGTGGTGATACTTCACCAGCAGCCCCTCGACCACCGGGTCGGCGTCCACCGCCTGGATGACGCGCCGGAGCTCCTCGGCCCCCCGCTCGTGCAGCACCTCGTCGGCCTGGATGTAGATGCCCCACGGATGGGTGCAGGCGCGCATCGCGCGCAGGGTCTCGTCGCCCAGGACGTAGTTCTGCTTGTCGGTGGCCCACACGGTCTCGATGATCCGGATGCGCGGGTCGCCGATCCCCCGCACCACCTCGAGCGTCTCGTCCTCGGAGCGGCCCACGTTGACGACCACCTCGTCGCACACGGTCAGCAGCGAGCGGATGCTCGCCTCGAGGGGGAACATCAGCTTCACCGCGTTACGGACGATCGTGAACCCTGAGATCTTCGGCATCCGGCCCCTGGCCTTCGTGACCCGTCAAAACTAACCCGGCGCCACCCGATGCACATCGCGCTCTACCACTGGGGCCAGCTTCCCCCCGCCGAGTACGGGGGCACCGAGCGCGTGGTGACGTGGCTCTCGCGCGGCCTGGCGGAGCTGGGCCACGCGGTGACCGTCGTCGCGGGGCGCGGATCGCGCCTGCCGTGGGCGCGCGTGGTCGAGGTGGAGCCCCGCGCCGCGCAGGCCCCCGACTTCGACCTCCGCCCCCTCCTCCCCGCCGGGCTCGACGTCCTGCTCGCCTCGGCCCCGCTGCGCCGGGATCCGGGGCTCCCGTGGGTGTTCCATCTCCACGGCAACTCGCGGCCCGGCGTGGTGCGCCCCCCCAACACGGTGTACCTCTCGGCCGACCACGCGCGCCGCCACGGCGCGGTGGCGTACGTCCACAACGGGCTCGACCCCGCGGAGCTCACCTTCCGCGCCGTCAAGGAGGGCTACGATCTCTTCCTCGGCCGGCTCCACGCCATCAAGGGGTGGCGCTGGGCGGTGCAGGGCTGCCGGCGGAGCGGGCGCCGGCTCGTCGTGGCGGGCGGGTGGCGCCCCAGCCTCCGGCGCGGGCTCCGATTCGTGGGGAGCGTGGGCGGGGCGCGCAAGGCCGAGCTCCTCGCCGGCGCGCGGCTCCTCTGGATGCCGGCGCTCTGGGACGAACCCTTCGGCCTCACGCTCATCGAGGCGCTGGCGAGCGGCACGCCCGTGCTGGGCACCCGCCGCGGCGCGCTCCCCGAGATCGTCACCCCCGACGTGGGCCGCCTGGGGGAGACGCTCGACGAGCTGGTGGCCGCGGCGGACGCGGCGGCGCGCGCCGAACCCGAGGCGTGCCGGGACCGCGTGATGCGCCACTTCCATTACCGGGTGATGGCCGCCGGGCACCTGCGGATGCTGACCGCGTACCTGCGCGACGGCGTCCTCCCCGCGGGGCGCCTGCTGGACGGCCCCGACGACGCGGGGCGCTGAGCGCTACTCCGCCGGGTCGTCCGCGCGGGCCGGGAGCGCCGCCTCGAGGAGCGTGGTGAGCCGGTGGATGTAGGTGTGCTCGCCGAGCGCGCGGCGGCGCGCGCCCTGCCCCAGCGCCTCGGCGCGGGCGTGGTCGGCCACGAGCTCGCGCACCAGCGCCCGGAGCCCCTCCGGATCCTCGTACACCAGGAGCTCCTCGCCGGGGGTGAAGAGCGCGGGGAGGTCCTCGCGCGCGTCCACCGCCTGCGCCAGCCCCATCGCGGCGAGCTCGAACGTGCGCGCGTTGCACCCGCTCGCCCCCGGCGTCGTCCCGTCGGGGCCCTCGCGGTGGATGTTGAGCGCCACGGTGGCGCCGGCGTAGGCGCGCAGGTAGTCCTCGCCGCTCACCGCCTCGCCGCGGCAGTAGTCGCGCAGGCGGGTCTGCCGCCACCCGCGCCCCCACACCGCCACGCCGAACTCGAGCACCGCGGCCACCATCGCCTCGCGCCGCGGGGTGGCCTCGCCCGCGAAGACGACGTTGGCGCGGAACTCGTCGCGCGACCGGAGGGGACGGTGCACCGACGGGTCGGCGGCGTGGGGGAGGAAGCGCACCCCCGGCACCTTGCCGACCAGGTCGCGCCCGGTGACCCAGGTGTGGTCCACCGCGCGCACGAGGTCCCAGGTCGGGTGCCGCCCCGCGTCGCTGGGCCACCAGAGCGCCCAGGGGCAGGCGTGCACCTGGCGCAGCTCGTCCACCGCGGCGGGGGCGGGGCCGTCGGCGCCGAGCACGAGCACGAGGTCGGGACGACGGTCGCGGAGCGCCTCGCCCACGCGGGCGACGAGGTCGCCGCCGCGGAACCGGGCCAGGAGCCCGCGCGGGCGCGGCTCGACCATGGCCACGGCGCAGCCGAGCCGCTCGAGGGCGCGGCGCTTGAGGGGGGTGTGCGCGTGGGCCCCGTCGTCGACGCGGCCCACGAGGACCACCGTGCGGCCGGCGAACGGCGGCGGGGGGCTCACGCCGCGGGCTCCTCGCGGAACTGCAGGTCGTAGAGCCGGCGGTACAGCCCCCCCGCGGCGTACAGCGCCTCGTGGTCCCCCTGCTCCACGATGCGGCCCTCGTGGAGGACGAGGATCCGGTCGGCGTCGCGCACCGTGGCCAGCCGGTGGGCGATCACGAGCACCGTGCGGTCGCGCATCAGCCGGTCGATGGCCTCCTGCACCAGCCGCTCGGACTCCGTGTCGAGGGCGCTCGTGGCCTCGTCGAGGAGGAGGATCGGCGGGTCGCGCAGGAGGGCGCGCGCGATGGCGATGCGCTGGCGCTGCCCCCCGGAGAGCCGGGTGCCGCGCTCGCCGAGCGCGGTGGCGTACCCGTCGGGGAGCTGGGCGATGAACTCGTGCGCGTTGGCGGCGCGGGCCGCGGCCTCGACCTGGGCGTCGGTGGCGCCGGCGTGGCCGAAGGTGATGTTGTTGCGCACCGTGTCGTTGAGCAGCACCGTGTCCTGGCTCACCAGCCCGATGAGGGCCCGCACCGACCGCCGCTCGAGCGCGGTGAGCGGCACGCCGTCGAGGGTGACGCGCCCGCCGGTGGGGTCGTGGAGGCGGGGGAGCATCTCCACCAGCGTGGTCTTCCCCGAGCCCGACGGCCCGACCAGCGCCACCACCTCGCCCCGGCGCACGGTGAAGCTCACGCCGTGCAGCACGTCGCGGTCCTCGCCGTAGCGGAAGCGCACGTCCTCGAAGGCGATCTCGCGGCCGAAGCTCGCCGGCCGCGCCCCCGGCGCGTCGGCCTCGCTCCCCGGGGTGTCGAGCAGCTGGTACACCCGGTCGGCGCTCGCGAGCCCCACGGCGATCGTGGCCGGGAACTGGCTGATCGACTTGATCGGCGAGAGCATCCGGAGCGCGGTGATGAGGAACGAGATGAGCGTCTGCGGCGTGAGCCCCTGGTGCGCGAACACCGCCCGGGTGCCGCCCCAGAGGATGAGCACCAGCACCATCCCGCCGAAGAGCTCGCTCACCGGGCTCGTCATCGAGGCGTAGCGCTGGGTGCGGATCACCCGGCGGCGGTAGGTGCTGGCCTGCGCCTGGAAGCGCTGGCGCTCCTGGGCCTCGGCGCCGTAGCTCCGGATCAGCTTCATCGCGCCGAGGCGCTCGGCGACGTAGCTCGTGATCTCGCCCCACTCGTCGGCGCGGGCGCGCGACTGCCGCCGCAGGCGCTTCACGAGGAACTGCATCCCGAGCACCAGCAGCGGCGCGCCGATGAACGCCAGGAGCGTGAGGCGCCACGAGGCGGCAAGGAGGATCGTCACCGCCACGATGATCTCGAACAGGTTCTGCAGCAGCCGCGCCAGGGTGGTGCTGACGACCGTCTTGCTCTGGTCCACGTCGGTGATGACGCGCTGCAGCAGCTGGCCCCCGCGCATCCGCTGGAAGAGCTGGAGGTCGAGCGTCATCAGGTGGGCGAAGAGCGAGGTGCGGAGGTCACGCACCACCCCCTCCTGCACCGCCACCGAGAGCTGCCCCGCCGCGTAGGTGGTGGCGTTCTTCACCACCAGCGAGACCACCAGCAGCCCCACCACCCGGAGCACCGCCTGCTCGGGGGTGGTGCCGGCCAGCACCGGGTGGAGCAGCCATTCGGTGAAGCGCTCCAGCCCCGAGTGCCCGCCGCCGAGCGCGCCCGCCTCGCCGAAGAGGTACTTGAGGAGGGGGATGATGAGCACCACCACCGCGCCGTCGAGCACCGACCCGGCGGCGTAGAGGAGCACGGCCAGCGCGTACCGGCCCCGGTAGGGCCGCAGCTGGCCGATGAGCCGGCGCCAGGTGTTCACGGACGCCCCCGGCGCGGCGTGAGCAGGGCGATGGGGAGCACCACCTCCTCGGGCGTCACCCCGCCGTGGAGGAACGCGCCGCGATAGCGCGCCTGGTACTCCCGCAGCTTGGTGGGATACACGAAGAACCGGTCCCCGGTGGCCAGCAGGAGCCGCTCGCGCGGCCCGCGCGCCGGGAGCCCCCAGGCCGCGAGGTCGGTGACGCTGATGGCGGCCTCGGGATCCTCCGCGCGGAGGTCCTCGCCGAACTTGTAGCGCAGGTTGCTGGTCACGTCGTGCCGGGCGAAGACGGTGGCCGGGGTGAAGCAGTGGATGGAGCCGTGGTCGGTGGTGAGGAGCACCGGCACGTCGCGGCGCTCCGCCTCCTTGAGCGCCTCGAGCAGCGCCGAACGCTCGAACCAGGCGCGGGTGAGCCGGCGGATGGCACCGGCGTCGCGCGCGACCTCGAGCAGGGTGCTGTGCTCGGTGCGCCCGTGCACCAGCTGGTCCACGAAGTTGAAGACCAGCGCCGTCACCCCCTCCTGCGCCAGGTGCGCCGGCAGCCGCTTGAGGAGCGCCTCGCCGTCGCCGGCGCTGAAGACCTTCTCGTAGCGCACCGGGACCGCGCGGCCGGTGAGGGTCTGCAGCTGCTCGGCCAGGAGCGCCGCCTCGTGCGCGTTGAGGCTCGATTCGTCGGCCGGGTCCCCCCACCACGCGGGATGCCGCCGGCGGAGCTCCAGCGGGAAGAGCCCCGAGAAGATCGCGTTCCGCGCGAAGGGGGTGGCGGTGGGGAGGATCGAGAAATAGTGCGCCGTCTCGACCTCGAACCGCGGCGCGAGCAGCGGGTGGAGGACCTCCCACTGGTCGAGCCGCAGGCAGTCCACCACCACCAGCAGCGCCTTGCCGTGCGCGTCGAGCACGGGGCGCAGGAATTCCGCCCCCACATCCACCGAGAGGGGGGGACGGTCGGCGGCGTCGTCGGCCAGCCAGCGCGGGTACTCCCGCGCGATGAACCGCGCGAAGTCGGGACGGAGCGCCTCCTGCAGCCCCTCGAGCGCCGACTGGAGCCCCGGTTCGTCCGCCTCGCCCAGCCGCGCCTCCCACTGCGCCAGCTCGGCCGTGAGCTCCACCCACTCCCGCCACTGCAGCGCCTCGCCCCGGCGCGCCTCGAGCTCGCGGAAGCGCGTCGCGAAATCGCGCGAGAGGCGCTGCTGCCGGATCCGGTCCCCTTCGAGCAGCCGCGTCACCACCGTGAGCACCTGCCGCGGGTGCACCGGCTTCACCAGGTAGTCGCTCACCTCGGCGCCGATGGCGTCCTTGAGCACCTCGGGCTCCTCGCTCTTGGTGACCATCACCACCGGCATCGCGGGGTCGTGCGCGCGGATGTCCCGGAAGAGCTCGAGCCCCCGCCGCCCCGGCATCTGCTCGTCGAGCAGCACCACGCCCACGTCGAGCCGCTGCAGCAGCACCAGCGCGTCGTCGCCGTGCGCGGCGCGCTCCACCTCGAATCCCTGCTGCTCGAGGAAGAGGATCTGGGAGGTGAGCGAGTCGACCTCGTCATCCACCCAGAGGATGCGCTTGGGGCGGGCCATGCTGGAAGTTAGGGGGGGCGGGGTGTTCGGCACAGGAGGCAGGGGAGCGGAGGGGAAGCGTCCGAAGGGCGAAGTCCGGGACACAGGGAGGCCGGCATCCCGACACCCCGGACTCCGCACCTCGGACCTCGGACTTCGGGCATCGGACCGCGTACATTACCCCCGTGCCCCCCGCCGCCCCCCGCATCCTCCTCGTCCGCTTCAGCTCGATGGGCGACATCCTGCTCACGAGCGCGCTGGTGCGGGCGCTCCGCGCGCGGCACCCCGCGGCGCACATCGCCTTCCTCACCAAGGCGCAGTTCGCGCCGCTGGTGAGCGCCTCGCCCCGGCTGTCGGAGGTCATCACCTACCGCGACGACGAGCCGCTCCTCCCGCTGGCCCGCGCGCTCCGCGCGCGGCGGTTCACCCACCTCCTCGACCTCCACGGCGGGCTCCGTTCGCGCGCGCTGCACTGGCTCGTCCCGGGGCGGTGGCGCGAGTACTCCAAGCGCCGGTTCGCGCGCGAGGTGCTGATCCGCCTCAAGCGGAACGTCTATCGCGACGCGGTGCCCGAGCCGGAGCGCTTCTTCGACGCGGCCGAGGGGCTCGACGTGCGCCCCGACGATGGCGGGCTCGAATTCTTCGTGGCCCCCGAGGCGGTGGCGCGGGTGGACGCGTGGCTCGCCGCGCGCGGGCTCGCGGGGCGGCCCTTCACCCTGCTCGGGCCCGGCGCGGCGCACTTCACCAAGCGCTGGCCCCCCGAGTACTGGACCGCCCTCGCCGCGCGGCTCGCCGCCGCGGGCCGCGCGCTGGTGGTGACCGGGGGCCGCGCCGAGCGCGAGGTGGGGGACGCCATCGTGGCCGCGGCCCGCGCCGCGCACCCCGACGCCGCCGCCGAGAACTCCGCCGGGGAGTTCGCCCTGCAGGAGACGGGCGCGCTCCTCCAGCGCGCCGGGGCGCTCGTGGTGGGCGACACCGGCGTGATGCACATGGCGACCGCGGTGGGCACGCCGATCGTGACGCTGATGGGACCCACCGTGGCGCCGTTCGGCTTCTACCCGTACCACGCGCGGGCCACCGTGCTGGAGCGCGACCTGCCCTGCCGCCCCTGCACGCCGTTCGGCGGCCCCGTCTGCCCCGAAGGGCACCACCGCTGCCTCCGCGACATCGCGCCCGCCGAGGTCGAGGACGCGCTGGTGCGGCTCACCCGATGACGCTCTGGTCCCCCGCCACCACCCGCCTCGCGGAGCAGCTGGCGCGCACCGCGCGAGGTCCGCGGCGCGAGGGGGTCTTCGCCCTCTGGCTGGTGACACGGGTGGCGGAGGACCTGGCCCAGGAGACCCCCGCGGCGCCCAAGTCGCGCCAGCGGCGCCTCGAGGCGCTCGAGCGCCGGCTCGCCACCCTCACGGTCCCCGCCCCCGTGCGGCGCGCGCTCATCGCGGCGCTCGCCGAACTGGCCCAGGGGACCCCCGAGGCCGCCGCCGCCGCCCTGCACCAGCTCACCGCGCCCGCCCGCGACGCCCTGGGTCCCGAGACCGGGGACGCCCTGGCGCTGGCGGCGAAAGCGGCGCGAGCGCGGTAGCTTTGGGCATGCCCCAGAAGCCCACCCGCCGGCTCCGGCCTTCCATCGAGACCGTCGTCCGCCAGGTCGACGCCGTGCTCGAGGGCGAGCCGCGCACGGACACCGTCCGGACCGGCTTCGCGTCGGTGGACCGCCTCCTCGGCGGCGGGCTGCGCCGGCGCGACCTCGTGCTGCTCGGCGGCGACATCGGCAGCGGCAAGAGCGCGCTCGCGCTGGGCATCGGGATCCGCGCCGCGCTCGCGGGGACGCCGGTGCTCTTCCTCTCGGGGGAGATGAGCGAGGAACGCCTGATGGAGCGCGCCCTCGCCATCGAGGGGCGGGCCACCGTGGACGAGCTCCGCACCGGCCGGCTCGACGACGAGCGCCGCGCGGCGGTCGGCGCCGCGGCGGTGCGCCTGCGCGCGATGCCCCTCGTGGTGCGGCCGCTGGTGGGGCGGGACTTCGCGGAGGTCGAGGAGGCGCTCCGCGTGGTGCCGCGCCCCGCGCTCGTGGTGGTGGACTACCTCCAGCTCGTGCCGCCGCCCGTCGCCGGCGCCCCCGAGGACGCCGCCGCCCACGCGGCGCGCGCGCTCAAGGGGCTCGCGCTCGCGGAGGACGTGGCGGTGCTCGCCGTGGCCCAGCTCCCGGGGCACGACCCCGCGCGCGACGATCCCCGTCCCACCCTGGACGACCTGGGGGGACGGGGACAGGTGAAGCAGCACGCCGACGTGGTGCTGGCGGTGTACCGCGAAGAGATGTACCGGCCGGGCGGGGGAATGGAGGGGGCCACGGAACTGCTGGTGACCAAGAACCGCAACGGCCCCACCGGCTTCGTGGACCTGTACTTCTACCGCCGCTGGCTCAGGTTCGAGGACATGCTCGACCCCGACCGCTGACGGCGGTCAGGGGTGGCCGGGCGCCCGCTCGCGCGGGGCGCGGGCGGAGTCGAGCGCGGCCGAGTCGGCGGTCGCGCTCCGGCTGGTGCTGTCCGCGCGGTCGATCACCGCGCCGGTGAGCTCCACCACCGCGCCTTCGCCCCCCGCCTCGGGGCGCACACGCACCCAGAGCGGGCGCTCGCGGAACTCCACGTAGAACGCCCACTCCCCCGGCGCGCCCGGCGTCACGCCGAGCACCTTGTACGACGAGTCGCGCGCGAAGAGCCGCTTGTAGTAGTCGGCGATCGTGTCGGCCGGCACCGGCGTGCGGAAGGTGAACATCAGCGCGTCCTCGCTCCCCGACTGCCCCAGGAACTCGGGGCTGGGCGGCAGCGGGAGGGTGGCGAACGCGGCCGGCAGGCTCGGGAGCTTGGGCCGGTCGGTGCCGCAGCCGGCGACGAGGCCGGCGGCGAGGAGCAGGGCGAGCGGGGTGGAGAGGCGCATAAGGGCGGGAAGCCTAAGGGCGGGGACGCCGGGGCGTCAACCGCCGCGTTGCCGGGCCCGGGAGGGGGCCTTAGTTTCGGGGCGTTTGCGGGTCCGTGGGGACCCGCGGCTCGACCCGGAGAGGTGCGTCATGGCCGGCCATAGTAAATGGAAGCAGATCAAGCGGAAGAAGGCGGTCACCGACAGCCGCCGCGCCTCCGCCTGGACCAAGCTCATCCGCGAGATCACCGTCGCCGCCAAGGCGGGCGGCGGCGACCCCGACGGCAACCCCCGCCTGCGCCTGGCGATCGACACCGCGCGCGAGGCGAACATGCCGAACGCGAACATCGAGCGCGCCGTCAAGAAAGGCACCGGCGAGCTCGAGGGGGAGCAGATCGTCGAGCTGGCCTACGAGGGCTACGGCCCGGCCGGCGTCGCCATCTACGTCGAGGCCACCAGCGACAACCCCACCCGCACCGTGGCCGACGTGCGCCACGCCTTCAGCCGGAACGGGGGCACCCTTGGCGCCACCAATTCGGTGGCCTGGCTGTTCGACCGCAAGGGGCAGATCACCCTCGACGCCGGCAAGGTGACGAACGAGGAGCGGGCCCTCGAGGCCGCCCTCGAGGCGGGCGCCGAGGACTTCAGCCGCGACGGCGACCAGTACCTGGTCGCCACCGCCCCGTTCGAGCTGCACAACGTGCTCGCGGCGCTCAAGGCCAAGGGGTACGACTCCGAGTCGGCCGAGGTGGCGATGGTGCCCCGGAACACCATCAAGGTGGAAGGGAAGGACGCCGCCCAGCTCATGAAGCTCCTCGACGCGCTCGAGGAGCTCGACGACGTGGCCAAGGTCTTCTCCAACTTCGAGATGGACGCCGACGCGATGGCGGAGGCCGAGGCCTGAAGATCCTCGGCATCGACCCGGGCACCGCGGTGCTCGGGTTCGGCGTCGTGAGCGGCACCCCGCGGGTGACCGGGAGCGCGCGATTGCTCGAATGCGGGGTGGTGCGCACTCCGGCCACCCGCGCCCTGGCCGACCGGCTGGCCGCGGTGCACGAAGGGGTCGTCGAGCTCCTCGAGCGGCACCGCCCCGACGCCGTGGCCGTGGAAGGCGTCTTCTACGGGAAGAACGTGCGGAGCGCCATCATCCTGTCGCACGCGCGCGGCGTGGTGCTCCTGGCCGCCGCCACCGCCGGCGCACCCGTGCACGAGTACAGCCCCGCCGCGGTGAAGAAGGCGGTCGTGGGGCGGGGCGCGGCGCTCAAGCCGCAGGTGGGGTACGCGGTGGCCCAGCTCCTCCGCCTCAGCGCCCCGCCCCGCCCCGCCGACGCCGCCGACGCCGTGGCCATCGCCCTCACCCACCTGCTCTCCGCCCGGATCGCGCGATGATCGCCTCCGTCACCGGCACCCTCACCGCGCGCGACACCGAGACCGTGGTCGTCGAGACCGCGGGAGGGGTGGGCTACGCCGTCACCGTGCCCCTCGGCGTGCACGAGCGGCTGCCCCGCGCCGGGGAACGGGTGCACCTCTTCACCGAGCTCGTGGTGAAGGAGGACGGCTGGGCGCTCTACGGCTTCGACGATCCCGCCGAGCGGAGCGTCTTCCAGCGCCTCCTCGGCGCGAGCGGCGTGGGGCCCCGGCTCGCCATCGCCATCCTCTCGCACCTGGGGCCCGCGCGCACGGTGAAGAGCCTCCAGGGGAAGGACGTCGCCACGCTCGCCACGGTGAGCGGCATCGGCAAGAAGAAGGCGGAGAAGATGGTCATCGAGCTGCACGACCGCTTCGCCGACCTGGCGCTCGAGCTCCCCGCGACGCCCCTCCCCGCCGGCGAGGCCGCGATCAAGGCGCTCGTGAGCCTGGGCTACCCCCCGCGCGACGCGGAGACGGCGGTGCGCGCGGAGCTCACCGCCGGCACGCCGGACGAGACCACCGCCCTCGTGAAGCGCGCCCTCCAGCGGCTCGCCAAGCGCTGACCCTCGACCCTCGACCCTCGACCCCTATGCGCCCCGCCACCACCGCCGAATGGACCTGCACCCGCTGCGGCGCCACCAACCGCAAGCTCGTGCCCGCCGAGGCCACCGAGGCCAGCGACCGCTGCGTCAACTGCAAGGCGAAGCACGTCGTGCACCCCGCCCCCCGGCCGGTGCGGTGGGAGTCGCGGCTGGCGAGCTGAGAGTGAGCCGTGAGCGGTCAGCAGTGAGCGGGCGCTTGGGAGGGACCCCTCCCGCTCCACCCGCCCACCGCTCACCGCTCACCGCTTACCTTTAGGACCATGTCCCGCCTCCAGATCACCACCCCCGACGCGCTCCCCGAGGAGACCACCAGCGACGCCGCGCTCCGGCCGTCGCGGCTGGACGAGTTCGTGGGGCAGGCGCAGGTGCGCCAGTCGCTGGCGATCGCGGTGGAGGCGGCGAAGAAGCGCGGCGAGACGCTCGACCACCTGCTCTTCTTCGGCCCCCCGGGCCTCGGCAAGACCACCCTCGCGATGCTCCTGGCGCGCGAGATGGGCGTGCAGCTCCGCACCACCTCGGGCCCCGTGCTCGAGCGCCCCGGCGACCTGGTGGGGCTCCTTACCTCGCTCGGCCCCGGCGACATCCTCTTCATCGACGAGATCCACCGCCTGCGCCCGCAGCTCGAGGAGTTCCTCTACCCCGCGATGGAGGATTTCCGGGTGGACGTGCGCATCGCCGACGGGCCCAACGCCCAGACCGTGCCGATGGCGGTCGAGCGTTTCACCCTCGTCGGCGCCACCACGCGCTTCGGGCTCCTCACCCCCCCGATGCGCGCGCGCTTCGGGATCGTGGAGCGGCTCTCGTTCTACCCCGAGCACGACCTCGCCACCATCGTGACCCGGTCCGCCGCGCTCCTCAACGTGCCGATCGAGCCCGCCGGCGCCGCCGAGATCGCTCGGCGGAGCCGCGGCACCCCGCGGGTGGCCAACCGGCTGCTGCGCCGGGTGCGCGACTACGCCGAGGTGCGCGCTGGCGGTGCCATCACCGCGCCGGTGGCGGCCGAGGCGCTCGCCCGGCTCAACGTGGACGAGTTCGGCCTGGACGACATGGATGCCCGCATCCTCACCACCATCATCGAGAAGTTCGGCGGCGGGCCGGTCGGGCTCGGCACCGTCGCGGTGGCGGTGGGCGAGGACGCCGGCACCCTCGAGGACGTGTACGAGCCGTACCTCATCCAGCAGGGGTTCCTGGAGCGCACCCAGCGCGGCCGCGTGGCCACGGCGCAGGCGTACAAGCGGTTCGGGATGACGCCACCGCCGACGGGAGGGCAGGACGGGCTGTTCAAGTAAGCGGGCATCACTGCAATGACGGGCTTGGCCTCAACAGGGAGGCCACGGATCAACGAAGGCACGAACGACACTCTTGTGGTCTCAAGGTGAGATCTCGCCCTGTGACCACGTATTCTTCATTCGTGTCTCCGTCCATCCATGTCCTCCGTGTTGAGGCCGAAACGTTGAGCCGCAACGATCGATGCTGAGAACCTCGGACTACGACTACACCCTCCCCCCCGACCTCGTCGCCCAGACGCCGAGCGCGGAACGGGGGGCGTCGCGGCTGCTGGTGATCCGCAGGGACGCAGGAGCGCAGGGACGCGGCACGCTCGAGGACAGCGCGTTCCACCGGATCGTCGACCTGATCCCGGCCGGCGATCTCCTCGTCCTCAACACCACCAAGGTGCGTCACGCGCGGCTCCTCGGCACCCGGGCGTCGGGCGCGCCGGCGGAGGTGCTGCTGCTGCATCCCCGCGCCGACGGGAGCTGGGAGGCGATGGGGAGGCCCGGCAGCGCCCTCCGCCCCGGCAAGCGGATCCGCCTGGGCCCCGACAGCGAGGTCGAGACGCTCGAGGTCCTGGCCGAGGGGACGCGCGTGGTGCGCTTCGTGGGGCTCGGCGCCGAGGCGGCGATCGCGGCGTACGGCCGGCTGCCGCTGCCGCCGTACATCGAGCGCGACCCCACCGCGGCCGACGAGGAGCGCTACCAGACCGTGTACGCCGAGCGCGAGGGGAGCGTCGCGGCACCGACCGCCGGGCTGCATTTCACCGCACAGACGCTCGAGGCGCTCAAGGGGCGCGGGGTGCGGTTCGCCACCGTCGATCTCGAGGTGGGTGCGGGGACGTTCAAGCCGGTGGAGGCCGAAGACCCGGCCGATCATCATATGCACGTGGAACGCTTCGAGATCCCCGAGGCGACGAGCCGGGCCATCGCGGAGGCCCGCGCGCGCGGGGCCAAGGTCTGGGCGGTGGGGACGACGGTGGTGCGGACCCTCGAAGCGAGCGCCGACGGGAAGGGTGGCGTGCTTTCGGGGGGGCGGGAGACGAACATCTTCATCCGCCCCCCGTACGCCTTCCGGGTGGTCGACCACCTGATCACCAATTTCCACCTCCCCCGCTCCACCCTGCTGATGCTCGTGGCAGCGTTCGCCGGGTACGAGACCACGATGGCGGCCTATCGGCACGCGGTCGAGGCGCGGTACCGGTTCTACAGCTATGGCGATGCGATGGTGATCATCTAGATCGCCCCAGTGGTACATCAACTGAGAAGGACGAAGGAACGGTGGGACAGAGCATTCCATCCGTGCCTTCGTCCGTTCGTGGCCTCCGTGTTGAGGCCGAAACGGTGATCCCTTGGGAAGCGAGCCCCCCAACACCCCATCGGCGGGCCCGCAACACGGATCGCACGGATCGACGGCCGCACGGACGATGGTGGTGTGGTCTCAAGGCGGGATCTCGCATTGGGACCACACAGTCAGTTCTCCGTGCCTTCGTTGGTCCGTGACATCCGTGTTGAGGGCGAAGTGACACCCCCTTGGGAAGCGGGCACCCCAACACCCCTTGGCCTGTCCTCAACACGGATGACACGGATGGGCGGACGCACGGACGATGGTGGTGTGGTCTCAAGGCGGGATCTCGCCTTGGGACCACATGGCGTTTCATCCGTGACGTCGTCCCTTCGTCCTTCCCAGTTGAGGCCGAAGGCTTTCGGTGCATGGGATGCCCGCCCCCCTTAACTTTGCCCGATGTTCGAGTTCCAGCTCGAGAAGACCGACGGCGGCGCGCGCGCCGGCACGCTCACGCTCCCGCACGGGACGGTGCGCACGCCGGCGTTCATGCCGGTGGGCACCCACGGTGCGGTGCGCGGGCTCTCGATGGACGAGGTGCGGCGCACCGGCGCGCAGATCGTCCTCGGCAACACCTATCACCTGCACCTCCGCCCCGGCGAGGAGGTGGTGGCGCACCTCGGCGGGCTCCCGCGCTTCACGCGCTGGGAGGGGCCGATGCTCACCGACTCGGGGGGCTTCCAGGTCTTCTCGCTCGCGGAGCTCCGGAAGATCACCGAGGAGGGCGTCACCTTCCGGAGCCCGGTGGACGGCTCCCAGCGGATGATCACCCCCGAGCGCTCGATGGAGATCCAGTGGGCGCTCGGGGCCGACATCGCGATGGCCTTCGACCACGTGGTGCCGGGGCAGAGCGACCACGCCCACGCCACCGAGGGGATGGAGCGCACGCTCCGCTGGCTCGACCGCTGCCGCGCGCGCCACGGCGCGCTCGCGGCGGAGGCCCCGGACCGGCAGACGCTCTGGCCCATCGTGCAGGGGGGCGTCCACGACGACCTGCGCCTCGCCTCGCTCCGCGGCACGCTCGAGCGCGGCCCGTGGACGGGGATCGCCATCGGCGGCCTCTCGGTGGGGGAGCCCAAGCCGGTGATGCACCGGGTGCTCGAGACCCTCGGGCCCGCGCTCCCCGCGGGGGTCCCCCGTTATCTTATGGGGGTCGGGTTCCCGGAGGACCTCCTCGAGGCGATCGCCCGCGGGGTGGACCTGTTCGATTGTGTCGCGGCCACGCGGAACGGCCGCCACGGGAGCGCCTGGACGGCGGCGGGGAAGGTCAACATCCGCCGCGCCGACCTGCGCCTCTCGGACGCCCCGCTCGACCCCGACTGCGACTGCGAGACCTGCCGCGGCTACCCGCGCGGCTACCTCCGCCACCTCTTCGTGGCCGAGGAGATGCTGGGGCTCCGGCTGGTCTCGATCCACAATGTCCGCTTCCTGGTGCGGCTGGGCGAGGAGGCCCGGCGCCGCATCCTGGCGGGCGACTACGATGACTGGAGCCGCGAGTGGCTCCGGCGCTACCACGGCAAGGACACGGCGTGAACCCTTTCCTGACCTTCGCGATGATGCCGCCCCCCTCGGGGTCGAGCGGCGGCCTGACCGTCCTCATCATCCAGGTGGTCGCCATCGGCGCGATCTTCTGGTTCCTCATCATCCGCCCGCAGGGCCAGGCGCGGAAGAAGCACGAGGAGCTCCTGGCCGGGCTCAAGCGGGGCGACGAGGTGATGACCGCCGGCGGCGTCCTCGGCAAGGTGAAGGACGTGAAGGAGAACAAGGAGAAGGGCGAGGTGCGCGTCACCATCGAGAGCGGCGAGAGCACGCTGGTGGTGGAGCGCTCGCGCATCATCCGCGTCGGGGGCGTGAGCGCCCCGCAGGCCTGATGGCCGTCCGCGCGCTCCACCTCCTCGGCTCGCCCGTGCTCCGCCAGCGGAGCCCGGAGGTGGCGCGCGTGGACGACGAGGTGCGCCGGTTCGTGGCCGACCTCTTCGAGACGATGGACGCCAACAAGGGCGTCGGGCTCGCCGCCAACCAGGTGGGCGTCGCCACCCGCGTGGCCGTCGTGGACGCCGACGACCAGCGCTTCGCCATCATCAACCCGAAGGTGGTGAGCACCTCGGGCCCCCGCGAGGCCGAGGAGGAGGGGTGCCTTTCCATCCCCGACCTCTTCGCCGAGGTGGGGCGTCCCGCGCGCGTGGTGGTCGAGGCGCTCGACGAGGAGGGCCAGCCCATCCGCATCGAGGCCGAAGGGCTCCTCGCGCGCGCCCTGCAGCACGAGATCGACCACCTCGACGGCATCCTCTTCATCGACCACCTCGGGCCGATGAAGCGGCAGATGCTCGTCGCCAAGTACAAGCGCGAGCACCCCGACGCCGGCACCGTGCAGGCGCGCCCCGCCGAGCCGGCCGCCCGGCCGGAGTGATGCGGGTCGTCTTCTTCGGCACCCCCGAGTTCGCGGTCCCGTCGCTGCAGGCGCTCCTGCGCGAGCGCTTCGAGGTGACGCTGGTCGTCACCCAACCCGACCGGCCCCAGGGCCGCTCCCGCTCCACGCTCGTCCCCCCGCCGGTCAAGGTCGCGGCGCAGGCCGCCGGCCTCGAGGTCCTCCAGCCTGAACGCCCCGCCGGCGACGTCTTCCGCCGCGCGCTCGAGCACCACCGCCCCGACGTCGGCGTCGTGGTGGCGTACGGGCACATCCTGCGCCCCGAGATCCTCGCGGTGCCGCGGCTCGGGATGGTCAACGTGCACGCCTCCCTCCTTCCGAAGCTCCGGGGCGCCGCGCCCATCAACTGGGCCATCCTGAACGGCGACGAGGTCAGCGGCGTCTCGATCATGCAGATGGAGGCGGGGCTCGACAGCGGCCCGGTGCTCCACGTCGCCCGCACCCCCATCGCCCCCGACGAGACCGCCGGCGAGCTCACCGCGCGGCTCGCCGAGCTCGGGGCGCAGGCGCTGGTGGACGCGCTCACCCTGCTCGGCGCCGGCGCGGCGCGCCCCCGGCCGCAGGACCACGCGGCCGCCACCCTCGCCCCCAAGATCGGGCGCGAGCTGGCCCACGTGGACTGGACCGCCGAGGCGGCGCAGGTCGCGCGCACCATCCGCGCCTTCGACCCGGAACCCGGCGCCTGGACGCTGCTGCAGGGGCAGCCGGTCAAGCTCTATGCCGTCACCCCCGCCGAGGGGAGTGGCGCGCCCGGCCAGGTCCTGAGCGCCGGCGACCGCATCGTGATCGCCTGCGGCACCGGGGCGGTGGCCCTCCGCGCGCTCACCCCCGCGGGGAAGGCGCGGATGACCGCCACCGCCTGGAGCGCGGGGCGCCGCGGCGCGCCGCTGCCGAGGTTCGGGTGAGACCCCTCCCCCGCCTCCACGCCGTCACCGACGCGCGCGTGCTCGCCGACCCCGACCTCGGCCGCAAGGCGGCGGCGCTCGCCGCCCTCGGCCCGGCGCTGGCGCTCCACCTCCGCGACCACGCCGCCACGACCAGCGCCCTCGCCACCCAGGGACGGCGCTTCGTGGCGCTCGCCACGCCCCCCGAGGCGGCGGTGTTCGTGAACGGCCGCCCCGACCTGGCGCGCGCCCTCGGCGCCCACGGCGTCCAGCTCGGCGGCGGCGACCTCGCCCCCGCCGACGCGCGGCGCGTCCTCGGCCCCGGGTGGGTCGGGCGGTCGGTGCACAGCGAGGCGGAGGCGCGCACCGCGGTGGACGAAGGCGCCGACTTCCTCCTGGTGGGCGCCATCTATCCCACCGACTCGCACCCCGGCCGGCCCGCCGCGGGGCTCGAGCTCATCAGCCGGGCCGCGGCGCTGGGCCGGCCGGTCGTGGCGATCGGCGGCATCACCCCGGAGCGCGTCGCGGCGTGCCGCGGCGCGGGGGCGTGGGGTGTCGCCGCCATCCGCGCCCTCTGGGAGGCCGAGGACCCCTACGCCGCCGGCCGAGCGATGCTCGACGCCTGCGAGGTCGCATGATCGAGATCACCGTGAACGGCGCCGTCCGGAGCGTGGCCGAGGGACTCACCCTCGAATCCCTCCTCCAGTCCCTCGAGCTCGACCCGCGGATGGTCGTGGTCGAACGGAACCGCGTCATCGTCCGCCGGACGGCGCTGGGCACCACCCCCGTCCAGGCCGGGGACACCCTCGAGATCGTGCATTTCGTGGGCGGGGGGTGACCCTCGGGCCGCCCCCTCGCGGCCCAGCGCAAGGCCCCGTCCCTGTTACATTTAGGATATGGGTACCATGACCGCTTCCACCCTCGACACCCCCCTGGTGATCGGGGGTCGCTCGTTCACTTCCCGCCTCCTCGTGGGGACCGGGAAGTACCGCTCCAACGCCGAGATGGTGGCCGCGCTCGACGCCTCGGGCGCCGAGGTCGTGACCGTGGCGGTGCGGCGGGTGGACCTCGACCGTACCAAGGCCGAGGGGATCCTGCATCACCTCGACCCCGAGCGCTTCTTCCTGCTCGCCAACACCGCCGGCTGCTACAGCGCCGACGAGGCGGTCCGTTACGCGCGGCTCGCGCGCGAGGCGGGGTTCAACGAGTTCGTGAAGCTCGAGGTCATCGGCGACCAGCAGACCCTCCTGCCCGACACGCAGGGCCTCCTCGCGGCCACGCGCACCCTCGCGGCCGAGGGGTTCAAGGTGATGGCGTACACCAACGACGACCTCATCACCGCGCTCCGGCTCGAGGAGGCGGGGGCGGTCGCGGTGATGCCGCTCGCCTCACCGATCGGCAGCGGACTCGGGCTCCTCAACCCGTACTCGATCCGCACGATCAAGGCGCGGCTGTCGGTCCCGGTGATCGTGGACGCGGGCGTGGGTACCGCCTCCGACGCGTGCGTCACGATGGAGCAGGGCGTGGACGGGATCCTGATGAACACCGCGCTCGCCGAGGCGGCCGACCCGGTGGCGATGGCGTGGGCGATGCGCTGGGGCGTGCAGGCGGGGCGCGCGGCGTACCTCGCGGGGCGGATGCCCCGGCGCGAGGTGGCCGTCCCCTCGAGCCCCACGCGGGGGATGCTCGGCTGAGCGGACCCGACAGCGCGGCACGCCGCGCCGCGTACGGCATCCTGGCCTCGGTGGCGCGCGGGGCCCCGTTCGACGCCGCGCGCGACCGCGCGGTGGACGGGCTGGACGAGCGGGACCGCCGCCTGGCACACGAACTGGCGGCCGGCGTGCTGCGGCGGCGCGGCGACCTCGACACCGCCCTCGCCCCGCTCACCGAGCACGGGTGGGAGAGCGTGGCCCCGAAGCTCCGCGACGTCCTCCGGCTCGGCGCCTACCAGCTCCTCGAGCTCGACAAGGTGCCCGCCCACGCGGCGGTCTCCACGAGCACCGAGCTGGCCAAGCGAGTGGCGGGGGAGCGCGCGGCGCGCTTCGTCAACGCGGTGCTGCGGCGCCTGGCCGAGCGCGGGGCCCCTGCCGGGAGCGAGGCGGGATCGCGACGGTCGCACCCGGCGTGGCTCGTGCTCCGGTGGGACGCGCGTTTCGGGGTCGAGGGGACGAAGGAGCTCCTCCTCTGGAACGACACCCCGCCCCCGCTCGTGGTCCAGCCGGCGCGCTGGTCCGCCGCCCAGCTCGAGGCGGCGTTCCGCCAGGAGGGGCTCCACGTCCGCGCCGCCCCTTACGGCGCGGGCCTCGTGGTCGAAGGCCGGACGCCGACGGCGCTCCCCGGCTTCGCGGAAGGAGGGTTCGTGGTCCAGGATCCCGCGCAGGCGCTCGTGGCCCGATACGCCGACGTCCCCGAGGGGGCCACGGTCTATGACGCCTGCGCCGCCCCCGGCGGCAAGACCATCGCCCTCGGGCGCGCCGCCGGCGCCACCGGCCGCGTGATCGCGGGAGACCGGAACGTGGCGCGGGTGCGGCGCCTAACGCAGAACCTGGCCCGCGCCGGGAGCGGCAGGGAGCATCCCATCGCCGCCGATGCCGCCGCCCCGCCCGTGCGACCGTGCGACGTGGTCCTGCTCGACGCCCCCTGCCTCGGCACCGGCACCTTCGCCCGCCATCCCGACGCGCGCTGGAAGGTGGACCCGCGGGCGCTCGAGCTGGTGGTGTCCCGGCAGCGGGCCCTGCTCCACGGCGCGGCCACGGTGGTGCGCCCCGGCGGGCTGCTGGTGTACGCCACCTGTTCCATCGAACCCGAGGAGAACGAGGGACAAGTGGAGCGCTTCCTCGCCGACCATCCCGGATTCCGGCGCGAGCCGGGCCCCGAACTCGCCGGCCGCACCGCCGCCGGCGACCTCGCGCTCCTGCCCCACGTGCACGGGACCGACGGCGCCTTCTGCGCCCGGCTGCGGAGGGTCGCGTGACCGCGCCCGAGACCCCCGAGACCCCGGGCACCCCGGCCGGCTCGCACTGGAGCGGCATCCAACGTCAGGGAGGGATGACCGGCGTGCCCCGATTCCCCTGGAGCGGCATCACCCGCACCGTCACCGGCCGGCGCCTGCTGCTGCAGGTGTCGCTCGTCTTCCTGGCCACCCTGGCCGGGTACCTGGTCGCGGCGCTCTGGCTCTACCCCGCCCCGCTCTTCGACGAGACCCGGGCGGTCCCGCGGGTGCTCGAGATGCCGGTGGCGCAGGCGGAGCAGACTCTCACCGACGCCGGCTTCCGGGTGAAGCGCGAGGGGGAGCTTTCGCATCCCCGCCTCCCGGCGGGGGCGGTGGTGTGGCAGGACCCGCCGCCGTACACCGAGCTCGGCACCGCCACCACCGTCACCCTGATGGTGAGCGACGGTCCCGCCGACCGCGCGGTGCCCGACGTCGAGGGGATGGACGCGCCGCTGGCGCTCCGCGTGCTGCAGGCCGCGGGGCTCCCCATCCAGGGGGTGGATTCGGTGGCCAACGCGGCCCCCAAGGGGACCGCGCTGGCCACCCGGCCGGCCAGCGGCGTGGCGCGGAACCGGAACGACCGGATCACCCTCGTCGTGAGCGCCGGCCCCGCGAGCACCGCCATCCCCGACGTGAGCGGCCTCACCGTGCCCGACGCGCGCGAGCGGCTCTTCGACGCCGGGCTCACCATCGGCCGCATCACCACCGAGTCCAACCCCGGCGTCCCTGCGGGGCGCATCGTGCGCCAGCGGCCGGCGGCGGGAGGGCTCGCCGCCAAGGACGGCCGGGTGGACGTGGTCGTGGCCGGAGAGCCGCAATGACGCCGAAGATCCGCCTCGCCCCGAGCGTGCTGAGCGCCGACCTGGGCCGCCTCCGCGAGCAGCTGGCCGAGGCCAAGGCCGGCGGCGCCGACCTGGTGCACGTGGACGTGATGGACGGGCGCTTCGTGCCCAACCTCACCTTCGGCGCGCCGCTCGTGGCGGCGCTCCGCAAGGTGACCGACCTCCCGCTCGACGTGCACCTGATGGTCGTCGAGCCGGAGCGCTTCATCGCCCCGTACGCCGACCTCGGCTGCGCCATCTTCACCTTCCACCCCGAGGCCACGGTGCACGTGCAGCGCCACCTCGTGGCGGTGCGCGAGCGGGGGATGCAGGCGGGGCTCGCGCTCAACCCCTCGACCCCGCTCCAGGTGGTCGAGGAGGTCGCGGGCGACCTGGACCTCCTGCTCATCATGAGCGTCAACCCGGGCTTCGGCGGGCAGCGCTACATCCCCGCCAGCACGGACAAGATCGCGCGGGCGCGCGCCCTGCTCGACCGCCGGCGGAGCGCCGCGGCGCTCGAGGTGGACGGCGGCATCGCGCTCGACACCATCACCGACGCCTGGCGCGCGGGGGCCGACACCTTCGTGGCCGGCCAGGCGGTCTTCGGGCAGCCCGATCCCGCGGCCGCCCTGCGCGCCCTCCGGCGCGCCTGCAGCCAGGAGGCCTGAGATGTCCAAGCAATGGCTCGTCGCCCTCGGCGTCATCGCCACCCTCGCCCTCGGGGGCTTCGCCCTCACCCGCGCCAATGACGAGGGGATCGTGGGGGTCGGCGCCCGCGCGCCCGACGCCCGGGTCGAGGTGCTCGCCACCGGCGACACCGTGGCGCTCCGCGACTTCGTGGCCGGCCACGTGACGCTCGTCAACATCTGGGCCACCTGGTGCGGGCCCTGCCGGGCCGAGATGCCCTCGATGGAGGCGCTGTACAAGGACTACGCCGCGCGCGGGTTCAAGATCGCGGCGGTGAGCATCGACGAGGGGAGCGCCGACCCGGTGCGCGCCTTCGTGCGCCAGTACGCGCTCACCTTCGACATCCTGCACGACCCGACCGGCGCCATCCAGGGGGTGTACCAGACCACCGGCGTCCCCGAGAGCTTCCTCCTAGACCGCGACGGGCGCATCGTGGCGCGCAAGATCGGCGCGCACGACTGGAACAGCGCCGCCAACCGCCAGCTCCTCGACCGGCTCCTCGCCGACGGGTCGTGACCGCGCTCCTCCGCCGGCTCACCCGGAACTGGCCCCTCAAGCTCACCTCGCTCCTCCTCGCCATCCTCCTCTGGGTGGTGGCCACCCTCGAGGAGCCGGTCACCCGCTACGTCCGCGCCCGCCTCGAGCTCGAGCCCCCGGCGGGGCGCGAGCTGAGCGGCGCGCCCCCCACCGTCACGGTACGCCTCGCGGGCGCCGCGCGCGAGCTCCTCAAGCTCGGCGGCCGCCCCGTCACCGTCACCAAGACCGTCACCGACACCGCCGAAGGGCGGCTCTCCCTGCCGCTCGAGACCTCCGACGTGCTCCTCCCGCGCGGGGTGCAGGCGAGCGTGGTGGAGGTGCTCCCCGCCACCGTGCCGGTGCGGGTGATGGGGGTGGGCGCCGCGGCGCTCATCACCGTGCGGCACCCCGGCATCCCGGTGCTCCTGGCCGGCCCGCTCACCCGGCACTGGCATGCCGTGCCCGAGACGGTGACCGTGGACGTGCGCGGCCCCCGCGGCCGGCTCACCACCCTGCCGCGCGAGAGCCTCGTCGTGGTGACCGTCCCCGACACGCTGGCGGGGGCGGCCGCGCTCCGCGTGGTGCTCCCCGCGGGGCTCTCGGGCGAGGCGCGGCCCGCCGCCGTCCGGCTCCTCCCCGGCCACCCCTGATGCGCGTCCTGGCGCTCGAGACGAGCTGCGACGAGACCAGCGCCGCCGTCGTCGAGGGGAGCGGCGACGCCGGTCCCCGCCACCACGGCGATCCGCGCGCGGCGAGCGTCGTCATCCTGTCGCAGGACGTGCACCGCATCTTCGGCGGCGTGGTCCCCGAGCTGGCGAGCCGCGCCCACCTCGTGGCCCTCCCCGATATCGTGGATCGCGCCTTGGCCGAGGCGGGGACGACGATGGAGCGGCTCGACGGCATCGTGGTGACGCAGGGGCCCGGCCTCGTCGGCGCGCTCCTCGTCGGCGCGATGTACGGCAAGGCCCTCGCCTGGGTCCACGACAAGCCCTTCCTCGGCGTGCACCACCTCGAAGGGCACCTCTTCGCCGCGGCGCTCGAGGACCCGACGCTCCGCCCGCCGTTCGTCGCCCTGCTGGTGAGCGGCGGCCACACCCTCCTGCTCGACGTTCCCGAGTGGGGGCGGTATCGCGTCGTCGGCGCCACCAAGGATGACGCCGCGGGCGAGGCGTTCGACAAGGTGGGCACCCTCCTCGGGCTCGACTACCCCGGGGGACCCAAGATCGAGCGCCTGGCCCGGGACGGGCGCCCCGGACGCTTCCCGTTCCCCCGCCCGATGCTCGGTGAGCTGGGTCGCAGCGGCCCGGACGAGTATGCGTTTTCTTTCAGCGGGCTCAAGACCGCGGTGCTCCGTGCGGTCCAGCGCTCGGCCGACCTGGCCGCCGACCGTGCCGACCTCTGCCGGGAGTTCCAGGACGCCGCCGTCGAGGTCCTGGTCGAGAAGACGGCCCACCTGGTCGAGGCGCTCGGCCACCCGACCGCCGTGGTCGGGGGCGGCGTGGCCTCGAACCAGGCCCTGCTCACGGCGCTCGGCCGGCGCCTCGAGGGAACGGCGCGCGTGGTGGCCGCCACGCCGCGACTCAACCAGGACAACGCCGCCATGATCGGCGCCGCCGGCCTCTGGCACCTGGCCCAGGGCGAGCGCCACGGCTGGGACCTGGAGCCCAAAGCCGTACTGCCTCTGCCCGGGATGGTGGGCGGTGACCGGTGACTCTCGACCCTCGACCCTCGACCAATGACCATCTACCCCTTCGTCCTCCACCTCGGCCCCCTCGAGATCACCGGCTACGGCCTGATGATGATGGTCGGCTTCCTGACCGGGAGCTGGCTCATCCAGCTCGAGCTCCGGCGCCGGGGGTGGCGGGAGGAGTATGCGTCCGACATCACCCTCGCCGCCGTGGTGGGGGGGATCGTCGGGGCCAAGCTCTGGTACGTGGCGCTCACCCGCGACCCCGGCGCCCTGTTCTCGCGCGGCGGGCTGGTGTGGTACGGCGGCTTCGTGGGGGGGGCGCTGGCGGTGGCGCTCAACGGGATCCGGCTCAAGGTCCCGACCGCGTGGACGGCGCAGCTCGTGGCGCCAGCGCTCGCCGCCGCGTACGCGCTGGGCCGGGTGGGGTGCTTCCTCGTCAATGACGACTACGGCGGCCCCACCTCGCTCCCGTGGGGGATGAAGTTCCCGCAGGGGATGCCCCCCAGCACGGTGGCCAACCTGCGCGACCAGCTCCACGTGGCCCTCCCCGCCGACATGGCGCCCACGACGGTGCTCGCGGTGCATCCCACCCAGCTGTACGAGGTGGCGATGATGCTCGGCGCCTTCGCGGTGCTCTGGGCGTGGCGGGGGCGGCGGCGCGGCACCGGGTGGCTCTTCGGCGCCTACCTCGCGTTCGCGGGGGTGGAGCGTTTCCTGATCGAGATCGTGCGCGCCAAGGATGACCGGATCCTCGGTCCCTTCACCCTGGCGCAGGCGATGAGCGTGCTCCTCGTGATCGCGGGCGCGGCGCTGATGCGCCGGCTCCGCGCGGCACCCGCCACGGCGCCGGGCCCCTACCTGGCGCCGGAGGCGGCCTGAACCGAACCCGCTTCTCGGGCGGCTTCTCGCGCCCCACCATCGCCCGGATGCTGCGGCCGCCCACGGCGGCGCTCGCGGCGGCCGGCGCGGAGGGGGAGCGGAGCGTCGCGTGGGCCCGCCTGGTGGTCACGACGCTGCTGATGATCACCCCGACGTGGAAGCTTTTCCTCGCCCCGGCCGATCCCATCTACCGGCTCGGCTTCGTGGTCACCGCGGCCGGGTTCAGCGCGGCCATCCTGATCTGGATGGCGCTTCGCCGCGGGCGCTACGGCTCCTGGATCGGCTTCGCGAGCAGCGGCCTCGACGTGTCGCTGGTGACCCTGGCGCTCGCGCTCTTCACCGCGGTCGGGCTCCCGCTCTTCGGCGTCAACAGCAGGGTCACCTACGAGGTCTACTTCCTGGCCATCGCGGCCACGGCGCTCCGCTACGACGCGCGGATCGTGCTCGCCGCGGGGGGGCTCGCCATCGCGCAGTACGGGGCGCTCGTGGGCTACACGATGTGGCGCTGGGACCTGACCGCCCCGGGGATGGGCCAGGAGGCGGTGGGTCCCTTCAGCTTCCCCGACCAGGTGACCCGGCTCATCCTGATGGTGAGCGCGGTGCTCCTCGCCTGGCTCCTCGTGTACCGCGCCCAGAAGCTCCAGCAGGCCGCCAGCACCGACCCGCTCACCTCGGTGGGGAACCGGGCCTACTTCGACCGCCGCGCCGACGCCGAGTTCGAGCGCGCGCGTCGGTACGGCCGCCCTCTCGCCGTGGCCCTGGTGGACGTGGACCACTTCAAGACGTTCAACGACGTCCACGGTCACCCGGTCGGCGACGCCGTGCTGGTCACGGTGGCGGACACCCTCTCGCGCCGGGTGCGACGCACCGACGTGCTGGCCCGCTACGGGGGCGAGGAGTTCGCGCTCCTCTTCCCGGAGACGGCGATCGCCGGCGCCACCAACAAGCTCGAAGCCATCCGCCGGGCCATCGAGGCCACCCAGCTCGACCTCCCCGACGACCGCGAGCCCAGCCACCTCACCATCAGCGCCGGGGTCGCCACCTTCCCCGCCGATGGCCGCACCCTCGAGGCGCTGATCGCCGCCGCCGATGAGTGCCTCCTGCGCGCCAAGCGCGAAGGGCGGAACCGCGTGGTCACTCGGCTCAGCGGGGGAACACGCGACGAGGAGTGACCGTCAAATTTCTTGACGAATCGTAGGATCGAGGGGGGGTCCGTCAAAGATCCTGACAGCCTGAGCGACACCTCGATGCACGTACTGCGAACGCCGTTGACACCCCGTCAGCGGCGTTCAAGTTTCTCCTGACCATCCGTCGTGCACCGCTCCTCCTCATCCCACACACATCGTGCGCTTCCCGGCCCTCACACTCGGCCTCATCGTCGCCATTCCCCTCGCCCTCTCCTGCGGCAGTGGGGATGGCGGTGGTGGCCCAAGCCCGAATCCTGCCCCGGTGCTCACCGGGCTCACGCGCGATACGGCCACCGCGGGCACGCCGGGGCTCACGGTCGGCGCCCTGGGCGATTCCTTCACGAGCGGTTCCGTGGTCCAGTGGAACGGCGTGGGCCGGCCCACCACCTTCGTCAATGCCGGGCGTGTCGATTTCACCCTGGATGCCGCGGCCCTCGCCGCCCCGGACACGGCCCAGGTCACGGTCTTCACCGGTGAGCCGGGAGGCGGGACCAGCGCCGCCAGGTCGTTCGTCATCCTCAGCCCCCCAGCCGTGCCGGCCATCACTGGCACCGTGCCCGACTCGGTCATGGTCGGACCCGGTCCCATTCCCTTCATCATCCAGGGCACCGGCCTCGCCGGCGCCGATTCGGTCCGGTACTCCTATCAGGGCGATGAGTTCGGGCTCGCCCCCGGGACCGTGACCGACACGACGGTGGAGTTCGACCTCCCTCGAGACGGTCTCGCATCGATCGGCGCGCTGAGCTTCAGCGTGCACGCGCCGGGAGGGTGGTCGAATGCGCGCCTGGTCGAGACCTACGATCCGACCCCGGTCATCACCGGCTTCGCGCCCGATACACTCGACGGCTCGGCGACAGCAGACACTTTCGATGTCATCGGCACGGGGTTCGTGGCCGGGATGGTCGTCCGGGTCCAGGGGCTCGATGTCGCCTCGTCGACGGTGATCTCCTACGACACCATCCGCGTGGTCGTCACGGAGGGCGCGCTGCTCCTGGGCGGCTCCCCGGCCGTGACGGTGGTCGACACGTGGGACGACCGGACCTCCGCACCGCTGCCGATCGGCATCCTGAGCCCGGCGCCGAACGTGGATTCGATCGTACCCGGGACGGGGCTCGCCGGCGTGACGACCGAGTACGCCCTGTACGGCGCCGGCTTCCGCGGCCTGGGCGAGGTGCTGGTGAACGGCGTCGCCCGACCGTTGACCTTCTTCTCGACGGACATGGTCACCTTCCAGGTCGATTCCGCGGAGGTCCCGGCCGGGGGGGCGTATTCCGTGGCCTTCCGCACTCCCGCACCAGGCGGCGGGACGTCGAACGCGGTCACACTCCAGCTCGTCACCCCCAACCCCGTGCCGGTCACGGATTCCGTCACCCCCGAGGCGGTGCGGAGTGACAGCGGGACCCAGTTCGTGACCTTCTTCGGGCATGGCTTCATCCCCGGCACGACGGCGGAGCTGCACAGCGGACCGTTCGACACCGACCCGGTCGATACGCTGCAGATCCTCTCGGGCGACTCGACGTCCGCGACATTCCAGCTGCCTGACGCGGTCCTGCAGGCCGGCCGCCTGCTCTCGCTGACGCTGCAAGCCCCCGCGCCGACGACCGGCCCCTCGCCGGCGGTCGTCCTGCCGGTCTGGACCACCGGGGTCCGGCGCGTCGTGGAGCTCCCGGGGCCAGAGCCCTCCTCCTGGGCCAGTGATACGGCACGGGACCTGATGTATGGGGCCATGAAGGACCCGGCTGCCGCGAACGAACCGACCACGCTCGTCGCACTCGACCCCTCGACAGGGGAGGTGCTCAAGTCGCTCGCGCTCCCGGACCACGGCGCCCGGCTCTTCTTCGGAGGGGCGTCGAAGTACCTCTATGCCATCTGTGCGGGCGGGGTCAAGATCTGCCGGATCGACCTCGATGCCTGGACGCTGGACTGGGCGATCGACGGGTTCACCGTCAACGGCGAGGCGACCACACCGGTGTTCATCGCTCCGGAGGACGCCTACCCCGGCACCTTCGTGCTGGCGGTGAACGTGACCGGGAACGAATACGCCAACTGGTCGCGGACCTACGACGGGACCGTCCCTCGCGCCGCGATCGACACATTCTCCTCCGGCGTGCATTCCGGCGCCTTCTTCGGCGACACCCTCGTGCTGATGAACGGATACAACGTCTACCGGCGAACGATCGCGCCGGGGGCCCAGTCCTCGCTCGACTCCGTGGGGCTGGCGCTGAACGTCGGCGTGCCGGCCCGGATCCTCTCCTCCACCCGCGCGATCGCCGATGGCCACCTGCTCGATCTGTCGACCGGCGGCGACCTGGGATCCCATCCTGGATTCCTCACGTCCGGCATCAGCACCGGGCCCGTGGCCGGCCGGTTCTTCACGGCCACCAGCACCGAACCGGTGCCGACGCTGCATCTGTACGCATTCGACCTGACCACCGGGGCCGAGCTGCGCCACGTCGCCCTCAACGGCGCCTACCCGCGATCGTTCGGGATCTCCCCCGCCGGGCTCCCCTTCCTCGGGTACACCTGGCTTGGGACGCGCATCGTGGAAAGTGTCATCTCCGACCCCTGACCGCGCACACCGGGCCGTACCCTCGAGGCGCTGATCGCCGCCGCCGATGAGGGCCCCCGCGCGCCAAGCGCGAAGGGCGGGACCGGATCGTCAAAAAATCTGTCGATCGATGGTAAGCGTCAAATTTTTGACAGTCGTGTAACTCGTTGCTTGACAATGTTTTACAAAAATAGCACTACAAATTGTCAAATATCTGACACCAAACCGCCCGTCGCGGTACCACTCGGAGATCATCACTTAAGTCGATGTGAACAAAGACGTTAGACAGCGACTTCACCTCCACTTCACCCGTGGCACCAACTTTGCCCATAGAGATAGTGAGGGCGCGGTTCGGCCCACGGCAAAGTGGCTGGTAGAAGAAGGGTTGGAGCGGGCACTTCTGCTCGTCTCCGTCAAAGCTCAGGGGGCTACCAGTCACCTCCTTCGAAAAGGTCCGCTACGGCGGACCTTTTCATTTCTGCAGGGACGCAGAGGCGCGACCCGGTCACCCCGAGGGAGCGCAGCGAACGAGGGATCTTGCAGGACGGACTCCGATCAGAGCCGCGCCTCCAAGATCCCTCGCTGCGCTCGGGATGACAGCATTGCAGGGTCGCAGTGCCCGCCTCCCACCCCCTGCGACCCTGCGACCCTGCGCCCCTGCGCCCCTGCGCTACGTCGTCATCCGGTCGATCGCCCGACGCGCCAGCAGTTCCTTGAGCCGCTGCACCTCGGCCTTGAGCTCGGCCGCGTCGGCCTCCATCCGCTCCAGCGAACGGAGCACATCCTGGTCGAGCACCGCTGCCGGCGCCATCGTCCCCGCGGGGGCGGGGGCCGCGGACGCGGCGGTGCCGGCGGGAACGGGCTCGGGCACCATCACCGCCGTCACCTTGAGGCGCCGCGGCTCGATGAGGAAGGTCCACACCATCGCCCCGAGGAAGGCGAGCAGGAGGAAGCCCTGCACGCCGAGCGTCTCCCAGGTGGAGTAGATCCCCAGGGCGGGGAGCCGGATCTCGGGGGTGAAGGGTGTCACGCTCACGTAGCCGCCCCCCTGCAGCTCGGCGATCCCCTTCCCCGCGAAGACGAAGGCCATGTAGTACAGGAAGGCGCTCGTGACCGCGAAGAACGGCTTGAGCGGCAGCCGCACCCCGAAGCGCTCGATCCCCACGTAGAGCACCGCGAGCGCCGCGCCGCCGACCAGGATCCCCGCGGTGATGGGCCCGAACGCCCCCGCGCCCCCCGCCAGGTAGAGCGCCTTGTAGAAGAGCACCGTCTCGAACCCCTCGCGGTACACCGCGAGGAACGCCACCGAGGCGAGCGCCAGGGCCGAACCGCCGGAGAGGGCGTCCTGGACCTGTTCCTTCACGAACTTGTTCCAGCGGGCCACCTCGATCTTGCTGAGCAGCCAGTAGCTCACGTAGAAGAGCACCGCCGCGGCGAGGACCATCGTGAGCCCCTCGAGCGCCTCACGCTGGTTGCCCGAGAGCTGGAAGATCGTCTCGAGCGCCACCGCGGTGAGCAGGCTCGCGAGCACCGCCGCGCCGACGCCCACGTGCACGTCGCGCCGGCGCCGGGTGGCGCCGGTGCGCGTCAGGAAGGCGAGCACGGCGCCGACGATGAGGATCGCCTCGAGCCCCTCGCGCAGCATCAGGCCCAGCGACTGCAGGAAGAGGTTCGTCGCCGAGGGCCGCTCCGCGGTGAGCCGCTCGGCCAGTTCGAGCTGGGCCAGGAGCTCGCCGTGCAGCTGGCGCAGCTCCGCCGGGGTGGCGCCGCCGGCGGCGCGCGTGCGGAGCGCCGCGAACTGCGCCTCGAGCCGGCCGGCCAGGCCGCCATCCTTGGCCCGGAGCGTCGGCTCCACCTTCTCGAAGGCCATGTAGGCGTCGAACGCCGTGGCGCTCGCCGCCTCGGTGCGGCCCGCCTCGGCCTGGGCCACGGCCGTGGCGAGCGTCGCGCGCACCCGGTCGTAGAGGGGGCCGAAGTCCACCGGCGACCCCTCGAGCGTCGCCGCCTGCCGCACCGCAGCCACGCGCGCCAGCGCCGCCGGCGCGGAGACGTCGGTCCCCGGGGCCACCGCGGCCGCGAGGGCGCTGTCACTCAGCCGGGCCGTGGCGTCGAAGCCGCTCAGGTCGGCGGGGACATCCCCCGCGGGCGCCGGCAGGCGGAGCGTCGAGGCGTACGCCGCGAGCGCCCACCGGTCGTCGTTCGAGAGCCGGGCCTCATAGGCGGGCATCGAGGTCCCCGCGACCCCGATGCTGATGCGACGGTAGAAGTCGAGCGGCGAGGTGCCGGCGAGCACGACGCGGGCGGTGAGGTCGGCGGGCGGCGGGGTGAGCGTAGCGGCGGCGATCCCGTCCCCCGCGCCCGCGACGCCGTGACAGCTGGCGCATTCGCGGGCATAGAGCTCCCGCCCGCGCGCCAGCGACGGAGGGGTGGCGGGCATCTCCTCGAGCGTGACCTGGTACGTGGCCGCCAGGCGGGCGCCGAGCGCCGCGACCCCCGCGGCCAGGGTATCTGGCGAGACCGTGCGCCCCACCTGCCCGAGCAGGGCGTCGAGCGCCGCGATGGTCTCCCGGTCACCCGGCGCGGGGAGGAGCGCCGCGGCCCGGCGCGCCTCGGTCAGGAAGAGCTTCGCCTCGTCCACCTCGGCCTGGGCCACGACCTTGCCGTCGCGCACGCCGATCCGGTATTCCTGCGCCGCGAGCTGCGTGGTGGCCGCGATGCGGCGTACGGTGGCCGGCACGTCATCGGCCGCGCGGAGCGGCGCCGCCCCGAGAACGAGCCCGAGGACGATGGGCGAGCCGAGTGCCACCACACGATTGAGAAGCATTTTCAACCGAATTGGGAAAGACAGGTGGTAAAGTAGAGCACAACGGTAGGGATTTCCAGCGGCGGGCCGGACGAGCAAAAGCGCCCCCTCTCCTGAGCGGGGCGCCTCACGTGACGGTCGCCGAGCGTGCTCTATTCGGCGGGGAGGAATCGCATGGAGGTGATGCTCCGGGCCCGGTCCTCACAGGGGTCGCTGACCAGCTCCATCCAGAGCACTCTGCCATCCAGGTGCCAGTGGTAGTCGCCCGGTTCGGTGCAGCGGCCGTCGAGGTCGAAGACCTCCCAGGTGGCTCCATCCACCGCCATCCCGTGGCTCTCCACCTCCTGCCCTCCGCTGCTCACCTTGAGCGCGCTCGCGGTGAACTCCAGGACGAGCCCAGCCGGCGGGGCGTGGGCGGGATCGATCGCCTGCAGGGTATAGCGGCCGTAGGGGAACGCAGGCGTCGCGGCGGGGGCCGCGGTCTGGGCGAGGAGCGGGAGCGCCGCCGCCAAGGTGAGGAACGCCAGGAGTGCCCGGGCGAGTCTGGACTGCGACATCGGTGACCTCGGTGAGGATGATGCCCCCCGTACGCGAAGCCACCCAACCCGTTTCACGTTGCAACAATGAAACGCTACCGCGCTACCCCCACCATCGCCACCGCCCCCGCCGTCATCTCCGAATGACTGAGCGACAGCTCGATGACGAGCGGCCCGTGCCGCTCCGCGAGCGTCGCCGCCACACCGTGGAGCTGGATGCTCGGCCGGCCGTGATCGCTCCGCAGCACCTCGATGTCCTGCCACCCCACCGCCCGCGCGTCGGGAAGTGCCTGCAGCGCCTTATACACCGCTTCCTTGGCGGCGATGCGCGCCGCCACGTGCCGCGCCGGCACCGGCTGGGCCAGCACGAAGGCGCGCTCGGCGGAGGTCAGCAGCTTCTGCAGCGCCTGCGACTCGCGCCGCGCCAGCATCTCGGCGACGCGAGGGATGTCCACGAGATCGATCCCCACTCCGAGGACGTTCATCGGCTCCACCACCAGGTGACGAGAGGGGCGAGGGGGGCGGGGGTCGGCACGAAGCCACCGAGCACGAGCCCAAGGTAGCCGGCGGCCGCGGCGAGCAGGACCGCCAGGACGCGCCGCGGCCACGGCGAAGGCCGCCAGGCGCGCACCCGGGCGATGGCGTCGCCCCACGCCGCCTCCTCGGCCAGTCCGCGCTGCTCCACCTCGAGCCAGGCGTCCTCGAGCCGGTGCATCGCGGCCAGCAACCGGTCGCGCCACTCCGCGGAGCCGGGCGACGCTGCGTCGAAGTGGGCGATGGCGTCGAAGAAGGGCACCCCCGCGCCGTCGAGCCGGGCGCGCAGGAGCTGGCGCTCCTCCTTGGTGAGCGCGAGTCGCCGGCGCCGGCGGGCCGGGAGGGCGGCGTCCGCCGCCGCCTCGGCAAGCGCATCCTCGATGCGGCCCGCGGTGCGCGCCGCGGCGGCCTCGACCGCCCGCTCCCAGACCGGTTGCCAGCGATCGGCGGAGAGGAGCTCGGCGGCGCCGTCGGCATCGAGCGCCATCCGGGCGTCGTGCGCCAGGGCGAAGACGCGGTCCACGAGGCCGAGGCGAAGGTCGGCGAGCTCCACGCGGGGCGGTGGCGGGGCGGCCACCCGCGCGCCGGGGAGGCTTGTGAGCCGTCCCAGCGCGGGCCCGAGCTCGGGGACCACCGGTCGTGGCGCGCGAGGGCGGGGCGCGGCGCTCACGCTGGCCCTCCCCGCCATCCCTCCCTGGCCACGAGGCTCGGCGCGCCGGGGTGCGCCGCATCGTAGCGTGCGGTGAAGGCGGCGAGCGGTTCGTCGCTGAAGCTCGCGCGCGCAAGCCCGCTGGCGCGGATCGCGGCCTCGATCGCCCCGGGGGCGCCCTCGACCTCGACCAGCACGTCCATCCGCGGATACCACTCCACGCGCACCACCGCCTCGGCCACGTGCCAGACCTCCACGCGGCGGTCGATCGCGTGGACCGGCGCATAGCCGAGCCCGGCGAGGAGCGCCTCGGCGTCCCCCCCGGTCACGGTGAGCTCGCGCTCCTCGCGGGACTTGTAGCCCTCGGGGGAGCGTGCGGTAGGCCCTTTCCACCCGAGTTCGGTGCGGGGGGTCCCCTCGTCGGGCACCCAGCGGCGGGTGCGCAGCACCTCATCGCGGGCGGCGAGCTCCCCCGCCCGGTCGAAGCGGCGGTCGTGCAGCATCCCGCGGAACGCGCGCCGTCCTCCCGCGGCCGTCAGGCGCGCGGCGAGCGCGGCGGGGTCGGGCACCACGCCCTTCAGTTCGAGCTCGAGCGATCCCACAGGATGGCCTCGAGGACGCGGTCGGTGTCCGTGAGATCGGCGAAGACGTGGGCGGCGCCCGCCGAGCGGAGCGCCTCCGCCGGGTAGTGCCCGGTGGCCACCGCCACCGGCCGCGCGCCGATCCCCGCCCCGCAGGTCACGTCGGCGGGGGTGTCACCGATGATGAC
>DASTRQ010000170.1:0-5842 GCA_035761145.1 Gemmatimonadales bacterium | reverse complement strand
GCACCCGCCGCACCACGCCCCCCGCCCCGGCGACCGGCGGGACGATCCCTGCTGCGCCCTCTGCATCGCGGGGTGCACGGTGGCGGCCGGGCCGGCGCCGGTCACGGGCGTCGTCGCGCTCCCGGCGTCGCGCGGCGACGGGTCGCGTCCGCCCCGCCGGGATCCCATCGCGCCCTCCGGCGCGCCGCTCCTCCCCTTCGCCCAGGCCCCACCCCCGCTCCTGTCCTGACACGAAGCATCCGTTCCCTTCGTCCTCAAGACCGGAGCACCCATGCGACGTCTCATCCTGGCGTCGGCGCTCACGCTCGCGCCGGCCCTCCTCGCCGCGCAGCAGCCGGCGCCCGCCGACACGCTGCATCCGCACGGCGACTCGCTCCCCCCGGTGACGGTGCAGGAGATCACCATCACCGCGGGAGCGGCGCGCCGCGACGAACCGACCGCCTCGCTCTCGGTGCCGACGGCGGCGATCCGCCGCGCCCCCGCCATCGACCCGTGGGAGCTGCTGCGGCAGACGGCGGGGCTCGAGGTGCACGACCAGGGCCAGGGCCCCGGCTTCGCCTCGGACGCCGCCATCCGCGGCTTCAGCTCCGACCACTCCACCGACCTGGCGCTCTGGATCGACGGCGTCCCCATCAACGAGCCGGTCAACGGCCACGCGGAGGGGTACGGCGACTGGAGCGTGCTGATGCCGCAGGCGGTGCGGAGCATCGACCTCTTCAAGGGGCCCACGAGCGCGCTCTACGGCAACTTCGCGCTGGCGGGGGTGGTGAACGTCCGCACCCTGGAGCGCACGGGGATCACCGACGCCGAGCTCACCGGCGGGTCGTACGGGCGGGTGGAGGCGGCGCTCCTCACCGGCTTCGACCACGACTCCGCCGCCGGCGTCTTCGGCGGGCGGCTGCTCCGCGAGGACGGGTGGCGTCCCAACAGCGGCTATACCCTGGGCCAGGGGCACGCGCGCCTCGTGCGCGACGTGGCCCCCGGCGCCACGCTCGACGCGGGGATGGAGCTCTACGGCGCGCGGTGGGACTCCCCCGGCTTCCTGACGCTCGACCAGTTCGACCGCGGCGCCACCGACACCGTGAGCAACGCCACCGACGGCGGCTTCAAGCGGCGGGCCCAGGAGCGGGTGAGCCTCCGCCTGGCGCGGGGTGACCGGATGGTGTGGCGCTCGACCGTCTACGCCACGCAGGGACGATGGCAGCTCTACCTCACCACCCCGCCCGAGGGGGGCGGCGGCGAAGGCACCGGGGGCCAGACCGAGGAGGAGGACACCCGCTACGGCTTCGGGGCCACCACCGCCGCGACCTGGACGCGCGCGCGCGGCGAGGTCACCGTGGGCGCCGAGGGGCGCTGGGACCACGCCGACTACGAGAACTGGTTCACCACCGACCGCCAGCGCGACTCGGCACAGACCCTGGTGGGGGCCCGCCAGGCGTCGGCCGGGCTCTTCGTGCAGTCGCTCACCGACCTGGGGCGCCACATCCGCCTGAGCGCGGGGGGGCGCCTCGACCTGCTCGGCACCAGCGCCACCCCACGCGGCGGGAGCGCGACGGCCGACACCAAGGGCATCTTCTCTCCCAAGCTCGGGGTGCTGGCCCACCTGCGCCACGCGGTGGACCTCTACGCCAACGTGAGCCGCGGCTTCCGCCAGGCCGACGGCGTGATCGAGGACCCCTCGATCCCCTTCATCACCGCCTGGGCGTACGAGACGGGGCTCAAGCTCGACACCCGCGCGGTGAGCGCCAGCGTGGCGCTCTTCCGGATGGACGTGTCCGACGAGCAGACCTTCGACCCCGTCACCCTCGAGAGCACCAGCGGCGGGAAGAGCCGCCGCCAGGGGGTGGAGTTCGACGTGCACGCCAAGCTCTCCCCGGCGTGGAGCGTCACCGGGGACTGGACCTTCAACGACGCGAAGTACCTGCGCCTCGTCACCGAGGAGGGGGACACCCTCTCGGGGGCCCGGGTGTTCAACACCGCCAGGTACGCCGGCTCGGCCGCGCTCAGCTGGGCGCCGCCGTTCTCGGTGTTCAACGCGACGCTCTCCACCAACGCGGTGGGCCGCTACACCCCGTTCGACGAGCCCGGCGTGGAGCTCGACCCCTACGCGCTGGTGCACCTCACGGCCGGCGTCCGCTTCGGCACGATGCTCGTCCAGCTGGGGGTGCGCAACCTGCTGGACCACCGGTACCCCGAGCTGCGCGCCGGCGGCTTCGTGGTGCCGGGGCAGCCGAGGTCGGTGTTCGGGACGGTGCGGTACCTCTGGTAGCGGCGCCGCGCGGGCGCCGGGGCGCGGCCTACGGCGCCACCTCGTGGAAGGTGAGCCCCTTCTCGTGCTCGAGGGTGTGGCGCAGCGACCACTGGTCGTTGAAGAGCACGAGGGGGGCGCCCTTGGCGTCGTAGAGGAGGAGCCGCCCCACCTCGCGCCCGAGGCGCTCGATCTCCGCCTCGGGCCCCGTCACCCAGCGCGGGAAGCGGGCGTGCACCGGCTCGAGCTTGCAGCGCACGCCGTACTCGTGCTCCAGCCGGTGCAGCATCACGTCGAACTGGAGCAGGCCCACGGCGCCGATGATGGGGGCGGGGCCGGTGATCTCGGTGCCGGTGGTGAAGAAGACCTGCGCCGCCCCCTCCTCGGTGAGCTGGCGGAGGCCGGCGTCCATCTGCTTGCGCTTGAGGGGATCGGCGATGATCACGCGGGCAAAGTGCTCGGGGGGGAAGCGCGGGATCCCCTGGAAGTTGAGGGGGCCGGCCGCGGAGAGGGTGTCGCCAATGCGGAGGGTGCCGCGGTCCATCACCCCCACCACGTCCCCCGGCCACGCCTCCTCGATGGCGGTGCGCTCGCGCGCCATGAAGGTCTGCGGGGCGGCCAGGCGCATCTTCTTCCCGGTCCGCACCTGCACCGCCTCGAGCCCCGCCTCGAACCGTCCGCTCACCACGCGCAGGAACGCCACCCGGTCGCGGTGCTTGGGGTCCATGTTCGCCTGGATCTTGAAGACGAACCCGGTGAACGCCGGGGTGAGCGGGTCCACGGGACCGGTGTCGGCCTCGCGCGGCAGCGGGCTCGGCGCCAGGTGGATGAAGGCGTGGAGGAAGGGCTCGACCCCGAAATTGGTGAGGGCGCTCCCGAAGAAGACCGGCGTCATCTCGCCGCGGAGGAAGGCCGCCTCATCCCACGGAGTCCCGGCCTCCTCCAGCAGCGCGATCTCGTCGTGGAGCCGCTGCCAGGTGGCGTCGCCGAGCTTGGCGCGCGCCTCGGCCGAGTCGAGCGGGGTCCGCCGGGTCTCGAGGATGCTCGCGCCGTGGTCCTCGGACTTCTCGAACCAGAGGATCTCCTTCGACTTCCGGTCATAGACCCCCGCGAACGAGCCGTCGGGGTGATGCACCGGCCAGGTGAACGGCACGCAGCGGATGCCGAGGTCGGCCTCGACATCGGAGATGAGCTTGACCGGGTCCTCGCCCACGCGGTCGCACTTGTTGACGAAGGTGACGATCGGGGTGCGGCGCCGCTTGCAGACCTCGAAGAGCTGGCGGGTGCGCTCCTCGACGCCGCGGCGGTTGTCGAGCAGCATCGCCACGCTGTCGGCGGCGACGAGGGTGCGGTAGGTGTCCTCGGAGAAGTCGCCGTGGCCGGGGGTGTCGAGGAGGTTGATGGCGTACCCCTCGTACTCGAACTGCATCACGCTCGAGGTGACCGAGATGCCGCGCTCCTGTTCGAGCTTCATCCAGTCGCTCGTGGCGTGGCGGGCGGCACGCCGCGACTTGACCGACCCCGCCAGGTGGATGGCCCCGCCGTACAGGAGGAGCTTCTCCGTGAGGGTGGTCTTCCCCGCGTCGGGGTGACTGATGATGGCGAAGGTCCGGCGGCGGCGGACCTCGGTCTCGAGCTGGGTCAACAGGCGCTCAGGGCGCGCAGGGCGCGAAAGAGTGTTCCGTGCAAGCGAAAGGCCTCGGAAGCGGGCCGAGGCCTATCGGGGTGCCTAGTAGCAGGGGCGGGACTCGAACCCGCGACCCCGGCATTATGAGTGCCGTGCTCTAACCAGCTGAGCTACCCTGCCATCGTGCCGGTGAGAGGTCAGCAGTGAGCGGTGAGCGGGCCCCACCGCCGGCATCCCGGCGCGACGGCAAAATAGCTGCCCCCTACCCCTTCCGCAACGAACCTAAGTCGCGGCCCACTCACCGCTTACCGCTCCCCGCTCACCGTATCCCCGGGCACCACCCGGTACAGGTACTCCCCCTGCCGGATCATCCCGAACTCCTCGCGCGCGATGCGCTCCTGGGCGCGCGGGTCGGTGCGGACGGCGCGGTCCACGCGCTGGAGGGAGTCGATGGCCACCTTGAGCTGGGCGATGGCCTCCTGCTCGTCCTGGAGCTGTCCCTTGAGGCGGTAGAGCCCCAGCGTGGAGTACTCCCCCCCCATCAGGGCGAAGGCCGCGAGCCCCGCCACGGCCAGGAGGACGAGCCAGCGCTTGGCGGGGCTCACCGGCCGTACAGCGCGCCGCCGAGGTAGTGGGCCACGTCCCCCAGCTCCTCGTGGATGCGGAGCAGCTGGTTGTACTTGGCGATGCGGTCGGTGCGGCTGGCGCTCCCGGTCTTGATCTGGCCCACGCCGGTGGCCACGGCCAGGTCGGCGATGAAGGTGTCCTCGGTCTCGCCCGAGCGGTGGCTGATGATGGCGCCGTAGCCGGCGGTCTTGGCCGCCTCGATGCACTGCAGCGTCTCGGTGAGGGTGCCGATCTGGTTCACCTTGACCAGCACGGCGTTGGCCACCCCCTCCTCGATCCCCTTGCCGAGGATCTCGACGTTGGTGCAGAAGAGGTCGTCGCCCACGAGCTGCACGTGGCCGCCCAGCGCCTGGGTGAGCGTCCCCCACCCTTCCCAGTCGTTCTCCGCCAGGCCGTCCTCGATGCTCACGATGGGGTACTTGTCGCACCACTCGGTGTAGAGCGCCACCATCTCGGCGCTCGAGCGGCGTGACTTGTCCCCCTTCTTGAAGACGTAGCCCCCCTTGTCCCAAAGCTCGCTCGCCGCCACGTCGAGGGCGATGCAGATGTCCTCGCCGGGGCGGTAGCCCGCCTTCTCGATCGCCTCCATCACCACCTCGAGCGCCGCCTCGTTGCTGGGGAGGTCGGGGGCGAAGCCCCCCTCGTCACCCACGGTGGTGGTGAGCTTGCGCGCCGAGAGGACCTTCTTGAGGGCGTGGAAGACCTCGGTCCCCATCCGGAGCGCCTCGGGGAACTCGTCGGTGCCCACGGGGACGATCATGAACTCCTGGGCGTCCACGTTGTTGCTGGCGTGGGCGCCGCCGTTCAGGATGTTCATCATCGGCACCGGGAGGACGTGCGCCATCGGCCCGCCCAGGTAGCGCCAGAGGGGCTGGTCCAGGTCGGCGGCGGCGGCCTTGGCCACCGCCATCGAGACGCTCAGGATGGCGTTGGCGCCGAGCTTCTGCTTGTTGTCGGTGCCGTCGAGCTCGAGCATCGCGGCGTCCACCGCGATCTGCTCCTCGGCGCGCATCCCCTCGAGCGCGGGGCCGATGACCTCGTTGACGTTCCGGACCGCCTCCAGGACCCCCTTCCCCACGTAGCGCTTGGCGTCGCCGTCGCGGAGCTCCACCGCCTCGCGTTCCCCGGTGCTGGCCCCGCTCGGCACCGCGGCGCGGCCGCGCGCCCCGCTCGCCAGGGTCACCTCGGCCTCGACCGTCGGGTTGCCCCGGGAATCGAGGATCTCGCGCGCGTGGACTTCGATGATCGTGGACATGGCGCGAAACTTAACCTGAGGCGGGCCTCAGGGAGAGCATGGCATTCCTGACCTGGGTGGTCAGTGCTTCCCGGTCTTCGTGGGT
>DASTRQ010000169.1:0-3784 GCA_035761145.1 Gemmatimonadales bacterium | reverse complement strand
GGGCGGGCGGTGGCGGGGAGGGGGAGAAGCAGGCGAGGGGAGAGGGGGAGCAAGGGGTGGTGAAGGGAGGGCTCGGGGGAGGGGGAGGGCCAGGGCGATGTTGAAATTCAGGCCCGACGGCACGTCGTGCATACCGGTATGCACGCCGTATGAATATTCATCGGCAGACTAGCGACACTGTCGCATTCCTGTTTTTCCACACGAATCCGAGCTGTTTACGCATTGTGAATTAAGCAGTTAGAAAATCGGCTGAACGTGGATAACCGCTCCGAGCGCGAGTAGATTCTCCCACAACGCTTTGCGCGTGGTCTTTCTACAATTCCGCACAGTCCACACGTGGAAAAGCCCACGAATCCACAGGTGTGTCGGACCGGCCGGCCGTGCCGCGACGGTGCCCCGAAGGAGGGTTGAATGGCGGGTGGCGGGATGGGGAAAAGCGGCGTCCTGCATGCCCGGCGGGTCCTTACCCTGACCGGGCAGGAGGGGGGATCGCTCTGGTGGGAGGACGGGGTCATCCGGGGGGTCGGGAGCCGCGGCCAGATCGACCGGGAGGCCCCCTCCTCCCTGCCCCGCCAGGAGATCCCGGGGGCGCTCGTGACCCCCGGGATCGTGGATGGCCATACCCACTTCGGGATGTGGGGGCTCGGTCGGCGGCGCGTCCAGCTGGCCGGGGCGACCACCCTCGGCGAGGCGCTGGAGCTGGTCCGAGGTGGGGTCACCGAGGAGGGGTGGATCCTCGGTCAGGGGTGGGACGCCAACGGCTGGCCCGAGCCTCCGAGCCGGGGGGCCCTGGATGCCGTCCGTGAGGAACCCACATTCCTCGAGTCGCTCGATGTCCACGCGGCCTGGGTCAACTCGGCCGCGCTGACCCGGGCGGGGATCTCCCGGGACACTCCCGACCCCGAGGGGGGGCGGATCGTCCGGGACGCCGCTGGCGAGCCCACCGGTCTCCTCCTCGAGCGGGGGGTGGAGCTGATGCTCCCCCACCTGCCGGTCCCATCCGCCGAGCGGCTGACCCAGGCCCTTCTCGAGGCCCAGCACGCCGCCCACCGCTTCGGGGTCACCGGGATCCACAACGTCGAGGGGCTGGGAGTGCTCCAGGCGTTCCAGCACCTTGAGGAGAGCGACCAGCTCCGGCTCCGGGTCCTCTTCCACCCTCCGGTGGAGGCGCTCCCCGAGCTCGTGGCCCGCGGGTGGCGATCCGATGGTTCGGGGACTTGGCTCTCGCGCGGCGGGGTCAAGCTTTTCCTGGACGGCTCGCTCGGGAGCCGCACGGCGTGGATGCTCGAGCCCTTCGAGGGGAGCGCCGACCGCGGGATGCCCATCACGGGGTTGGCCCAGGCGGGGACGGCGGTGCGGATGGCGGCCGAGCATGGCATCGCGGCCACCGTGCACGCGATCGGCGATGCGGCGGTGCGCCGTGCGCTCGACCTGCTGGAACCCCTCCCGAGGGTGGGGGTGCCGCACCGGATCGAGCACTTCCAGTGCGTCCATCCCTCCGACTTGGCCCGCGCGGGGCGGGCCGGGATCGGGGTCTCGATGCAGCCCGCGCATCTCCTCACGGACATCCCGCTGGTGGACCGCCACTGGGGCGCGCGCGGGGCGGGGGCGTACCACTTCCGCTCCATCCTTGAGGCGGGGAACCGGGTCGTCTTCGGCAGCGACGTGCCGGTCGCGACCCTCGACCCCCGGGCCGGGATCCGCGCCGCGCTCGACCGTGACGCCGCCGACGGCAGTGTGCGCGGGTGGCACCCCTCGGAGCGACTCGACCTCGAGACCGCGGTCGCCGCCTATACCACGGCCGCGGCGTGGGCGGGGGGCGTGGCAGGGCGGCGCGGGACCCTGGCGCCGGGGATGGACGCCGACCTGGCCGTGTGGGAGGTGGACGAGGCGGCCGAACGGGGCGGGGCGGGGGCCGGCGCGGCGTTCGCCGCGGGGCGGTGCGTGATGACGGTGGTGGCGGGCGAGGTGGTCTTCGCGGGGTAGCCGTGTCGCCCTCTCGCTGTCTAGTTTCCGCTATGCCCCAACGCGCCATCCGCCGCACCAAGATCGTCGCCACCCTCGGGCCCGCCTGGGCCACTCCCGACCGGATGCACGCCCTGCTCGACGCGGGGGTCAACGTGGTCCGGGTCAACGCATCGCACGGCACGGCCGAGGTCCGCGAGGGGTGGATCGCGACGCTCCGGTCGGTGCTGGCGGAGCGTCCGGAGCCGGTGGCCATCCTGCTCGACCTGCAGGGGCCGCGCATCCGCGTGGGCGACCTGGCCGCGCCGGTCACCCTGGTGCCGGGGGAGCGCTACGTCTTTGCCCCCGAGGGCGCCGCGCGCGAGGGGGAGATCCCCACCACCTACGACGACCTGCACCGGGACGTCCGGGTGGGGACCCGTATCCTGCTCGATGACGGCCTGCTGGCGGTCGAGGTGCGCGCCATCCACGGGACGCGGGTGGAGGCGGAGTGCGTCTACGGCGGCCAGCTCAAGGCGCACAAGGGGATGAACCTCCCCGGCGTGCAGGTGAGCGCCCCGGCGCTCACCGAGAAGGACCGGGAGGACGCCGCGATGGCGGCCCGGCTCGGGCTCGACTACGTGGCGCTCTCGTTCGTGCGCCGCGCCGAGGACCTCGTCGAGCTCAAGGGGCTCCTTCCCGGCACCACGCGGGTGGTCGCCAAGATCGAGAAGGACACCGCCCTGCAGGCGCTCGAGGGGATCCTCGACGCCGCCGACGCCGTGATGGTGGCGCGCGGGGACCTTGGCGTGGAGCTCCCGTTCGAGGAGGTCCCGCTGGTGCAGAAGCGGCTCATCCGCTCGGCGCTGCTCAAGGGGAAGCCGGTCATCACCGCGACGCAGATGCTCGAGTCGATGGTGCACGCGCCGCGCCCCACGCGGGCCGAGGCCTCGGACGTGGCCAACGCCATCCTCGACGGCACCGACGCCGTGATGCTGAGCGCCGAGACGGCGGTGGGGGAGTACGCGCTCGAGGCGGTGCAGGCGATGGACCGGATCGCGCGCGAGATCGAGCGGGCCGCGCCCGCCCACAGCCCCGCCTTCGACCTGGCGGTGGGGCGTCGCGGCCCGCTGGGCCCCGGCGGACCGGTGCCCTCGCGTCCGGAGGACGCGATCGGCGTGGCCACGGTGGCGGCGGCGGAGCTCCTCAAGGCGCCCCTCATCGTGACCTTCACCGTGAGCGGGAGCACCGCGCGCAAGGTGGCGGCGTACCGTCCGGGGCAGCCGATCTTCGCGCTGACCACCGAACCGCACACCTACCGCCAGCTCGCGCTGGTGTGGGGCGTGGTGCCGGGGCTCGCCGCGCACCTCCCCAACTACGACGACATGCTCGCCGTGGCGCGGCAGCAGATCCTCGACCGCGGCTACGCCGAGGCGGGTGGACGCGTGGTCGTGACCGCGGGCGTCCCGTTCGACGTGCCGGGGACGACGAACCTGCTGAAGGTGGAGGTGGTGTGAAGGTGAACGGAGTGCTGGGTGCTGAGTGCTGGGTGCTGAGCGATCCCGGGGTCGCCGGAAGGGATCGGTGCGTCGCACCCCCAGCACCCAGCACCCAGCACCCAGCACCATGCGTCTGACCCTCCTCGGCACCGGCACCTCGTTCGGCGTCCCGGTCATCGGCTGCGGGTGCGCAGTGTGCACCTCGACCGACCCCCGGGACCGCCGGGGGCGCTGCGCGGCGGTGGTGGAGGTGGCCGGGCGCACCCTGCTCATCGACACGCCGCCCGAGCTCCGGCTCCAGCTGCTGGCCGCGGGGGTGACGCGGGTGGACGCGGTGCTCT
>DASTRQ010000168.1:0-2860 GCA_035761145.1 Gemmatimonadales bacterium | reverse complement strand
AACCCGATCGCGAGCGGCGTGGCCCCGAGCCGTTCCGCGTAGAACGGGAGGATCGGCAGCACCATCGCGAAGCCAAGCATGTCCACCGCATTGACCGCGATGAGGACGCCGAGGCGCCGGAGCTGCTCGCGCGAGGAAGGGTCGGACGTGGTGTCGGTCATCGGGCGTCGTTCCCGGCGCGGGCGCCGAGGAGGAAGACCGCGGCGGAGGCGCCCATCAGGAGCACCCCGTAGACCGCGGCCACGCCGATCTCGCCCGAGCGGAGACTGCCCAGGATCTCGAGCGAGAGGGGCCGGGTGTCATACGTATACAGGAGCACGGAAGTGACGAAGTCGCCCAGGGCGGTCACGAAGGCGAGCGCCCCCGCCGCCGCCAGCGCCGGGGCCAGGAGGGGGAGCGTCACCCGCCGCAGCACCGTCCACCGCGACGCGCCGAGCCCCGCCGCGGCCTCCTCGAGCGCGGGGTCGAGCTGGCGGAACCCCGCCAGGATCGGCCGGCTCGCCACCGGAAGGTCACGGATCAGGTAGGCCAGGGGGAGGATCCAGAGCGTCCCGACCAGCACCACCTGCAGCGCCCACGGCCGGTGCACCGAGAACGCCGTCGCCAGCGCCAGCGCGAAGACGGTGCCCGGCACCGCCCACGGCGCCGCGAGCAGGGTCTCGATGAGCCGCGCCCCACGCGCCCGCCGCCGCACCACCAGCTGGCCCGCCCAGACCGCCAGCGCCAGGGCCGCCAGCGTCGCCACGCTCGCCATCCAGAGCGAGTTGACCAGGGGGCGGAGCCGCTCAGGGTCGCCGGCGAGCCCGGTGTAATTGGCCAGCGTGTACGACGGCGGCACCGCCTGCACCGTCCACGTCCCCGGCGTCACGAACGAGAGCAGGAGGAGCGTGGCGTGCGGGAGGAGGAGCACGGCGGCGAGCCCCCACCCCCCGACGGTCGCGAGCGCGCGGGCCGCCCCGCGCACCTCGCGCCGCGCGGGAGCGCTCCCCTTCCCCCCGCCCCGCGCCACCTCTCCCCGTTCGGCGCCCAGGAGGGCCAGCGCGAGGAGCGCGATGAGCGTGAGGGTGACCGTCTCCACCGCGGCCAGCCGGGTGTCGCCGTTGAGCCGGGTGGCGAGCACCTGGGTCGTCATCACCCGGAACCCGCCGCCGAAGATGTAGGGCGCGCTGAAGCTCGCCAGCGAGGTGGTGAACGTGAGCAGCGCCGCCCCGGTCAGGGTGGGGCGGAGCATCGGGAGCGTCACCCGGGTGAAGGCGCGCCACCGCCCCGCGCCGAGGCTCGCCGCGGCCTCGAGCGCCGCGCCGTCCATCCGCTCGAGCGCGGCGCGCACCAGGAGGTAGAAGTACACATACATCGAGTACGCGTGCACCAGGAGGATCGCCCCGGCGCCCTGCAGCTGCCACGGCGCCTCGCGCGCGCCGGTCACCCACTTCACCAGGTGCGCCACGAACCCGCTCTCCCCGTACAGGAAGAGGAACGCCAGCACCCCCACGAGCGGGGGGAGCGCCACCGGCAGCCCCACCAGGGCGCCCAGCACCCGCCGGCCCGGGAAGTGGGTCCGAGCAAAGAGGAACGCGAGCGGGACGCCGATGGCGGCCGAGCACGCCACCGTCGCCACCGAGATCCAGAGGCTCCCCCAGAGCGCCTGCCACTCGTTGGGCCGGGCGAAGAAGGCGCGCACGAACTCGAGCGTCCACCCTCCCGGCCCGCGCACCCCCTCCACCGCGCTCAGCGCGATGGGATACGCCACGAGCCAGACCAGCCCCGCGGCGAGCGCCACCGCGCCCCACGACCACCGCCGCGACCGGACCGCGCTCACGCCGGCCCCGGACGGAAGAGGTGCACCCCGCGACCGTTGGGCGAGAGCCCCACGCGGTCCCCTTCGCGCGCCGCCGGCGGCGCCGTGCTCACCTCGACCACCTGCCCCTCGGCCACTTCCACCGTCAGGAAGACGAGCGCGCCGGTGGTGCGGCGCTCCAGCACCACCCCCGCCAGCGCCGCCCCCTCGGGCGCGCCAAGCTGCCACGCCTCGGGACGCGCCACCAGGAGCGCGGGGCCCGAGGGGGCCTGCGACCGCGCCGCCACCCGCATCCGGTGCGTGCCCACCCGCACCCAGGCGTGATCGGCGCCGGTCTCCTCCACGTTGACCGACAGGCGGCTCGCGCGCCCCACGAACCCCGCCACGAATGCGTCGGCGGGAGACTCATACAGCTGCTCCGGGGTGCCGAGCTGCATCAGGCGCCCGCGGTGGAGCACCGCGACCTCGTCGGCCAGGTCGAAGGCGTCCTCCTGGTCGTGGGTCACGAAGACCGTGGTGATCCCGATCCGGTGGATCAGCGCGCGGAGCTCCCGGCGGGTGCGCTCGCGGAGCGTCGGGTCCAGGTTGCTGAGCGGCTCGTCGAGCAGCAGCACCCGCGGCTCCGGGGCCAGCGCGCGGGCCAGCGCCACGCGTTGCTGCTGCCCCCCGGAGAGCTGGTCCACCCGGCGACCTCCGAGCCCCGCCAGGTCCACGAGCGCCAGCGCCTGGGCCACGCGCGCGTCGCGCTCCGCCGCTCCGAGCCCCTGCATCTCGAGCCCGAACGCCACGTTGCCCCGCACGTCGAGATGCGGAAAGAGAGCGTAGTGCTGGAACACCATCCCGAACTTGCGCTGCTGCGGCGGGAGCGGGGTGACGTCCTGCCCCTCGACCCGGAGCACGCCGGCATCCGGGGCCTCGAAGCCGCCGAGCATCCGGAGCGTCGTCGTCTTCCCGCTCCCCGACGGCCCCAGCAACGCCAGGATCCGCCCGCGCCCCAGCTCGAGCGAGAGCCCGTCCACGGCGGGGATGCCGTCGAAATGCTTGGTGAGCCCGTCGAGGGTC
>DASTRQ010000167.1:0-11125 GCA_035761145.1 Gemmatimonadales bacterium | reverse complement strand
CCACGTAGGACATCACGATGTAGCTCAGCTCCCCCGCGGCGCCGACCCGGTGGATAGGCACCACGTTGGGGTGCTGCAGCGAGGCGGCCATCTCGGCCTCGCGCTGGAAGCGGGAGCGGAAGACGGGGCTCGCGCCGAGCTCGGGATCGAGGACCTTGATGGCCACGAGGCGGTTGAGGGCCGCCTCGCGCGCCAGGAAGACGGTGGCCATCCCCCCCTGCCCCAGCGGGCGGAGGAGCTCGAATTCCGCGCCGAGGGCGCGCTGAAGGCGCTCCTGCAGGGCGGCGGCGTTCATCACGCGGCGCCCCGCATCATCCGGCGGCGCCCCAGGAGGTACAGGGCGACGCCGATGGCCACCATCGCCAGGCTCGAGCCGATGACCTTGGTCACCGCGAGCATCGGCGCCGGGTCGTCGGCCGGGGGCAGGCAGGCGAACACGATGCTCACCACCACGGTGGTCAGCCCCATCGCGCCGAGCAGGAGCGCGCCCGCACGCCCGCCGGGACAGCGGCGCACCTCGGCGCCCGCGGGACGCCACTGCACCCGGAGCAGGGCCAGGTACATCATCGCGTAGGGGATGAAGAAGGCGATGACCCCCATGCTGACGAGGATGTCGTAGGCCCCCTTCACGGTCGTGCCCGCCTGGCCCAGGATGGCGAAGATCGCGGCGAGGCCCGTCTGCAGGCAGAGGGCGAAGACGGGGGTGCGGTACCGGGGGTGCAGCCGTCCGAAGGCGGGCGGGAGCATCCGGTCGAGGCCGGCCACGAAGGGGAGGCGGCTCGAGGCGGCGAGCCACGCCCCTACCCCGCCCAGGCTCCCGACCGAGATCATCACCGCGGACACCGCCGTGACGCCCCCGAGCCCCACGCGGTCCGCGGTCTTGCCGATGGCCTGCATGATCCCCTGCAGGCCGGTGGCCTCGCTCGCGGGGAGCGCCACGATGGTGGCGAAGGTGCCGAGCACGTAGATGAGCGTGATCACCACGCCCGCGATCAGGATCGCGCGCGGAAGGGTGCGGCGCGGCTCGTGGATCTCCCCACCCATCAGTGACGCGCTCTCGAGCCCGCCGAAGCCGAACGCGAGGGTGCTCCAGAACGCCAGCTGGCCCAGGTGGCGGCTCGGGGTGAGGGTCTCGGCGGTGATCGGCGTGGCGAGCCCGAACATCCACCACGCCACGCCGCCCATCACGATGAGCAGGGCGATGGGCACCCAGGTGGCCCAGGCGCCGAGGTTGCTGAGGTGTTTCCCGATGTCGAGCCCGACCACGTTCACCCAGAGCGCGAGGGCGAGGCCGCCCAGCGAGAAGAGGATGAAGTACACCGCGTCATTGGAGTGCGCGAGCCACCCCGGCCCCCCGGCGAAGAGGAGGTTCCCTGCGGCGAAGTAGAGCAGCCCCGGGAAATAGACGAGATTGCTGGCCCAGTAGAGCCACCCCGTCATGAAGCCGGCGAACTCCCCGAACGCCTCGCGGGTCCAGACGTAGATCCCCCCCTCCTCGGGGTAGCGGGTGCTCAGCTCGAGCACGGTGAACGCGGAGGGGACGAACATCCCGAGGCAGGCGAGGGCCCAGAGCACGAGGGCGCTGGGACCCGCGGCGGCGGCGCTCGCGATCCAGCGCGGACCGACCACCGCCACGACATAGAAGAGGACGACGTCGCGCAGGGTGAGGACGCGGCGCAGCTCGGTGGTCGGCTCGGTCACGGGGTGGCCGGAAATAAGGGTCGGGGTGATGACGGCCCGGGGGGAGATGGAGGAAGGTACCGACCGGAGGGCCGTCTGCCTATGGCCGAGGGCTTCCCGGCCCCCAGTCGTCGCCGGGCCGCTCCTCACCGGGGGCCACGCCGGGATCCCAGTCGCGCACCTCGCGCTCGGCGCGCTCCAGCTCCTCCCGGTCCACCGGGGCGGGACGGCCGTCGTCGAGCGGGTCGTCGGGATCGGGGGTGTAGGTGCGGCGCGGCTGGATGCGCCACGCCACGAGCATCAGCACGAGCGCCCCGGCGATGATGAGGACGAGCATCAGCCGAGCACCTCGGTCCCCTGCGCCGTGAGCCGGTGGGAGACGAGGGGAAGGAGCGACGCCTCCCCCTCGCCGATCTCCACCGCCTCGGCCAGGCAGCGCGCGCCGGCGGCGAGCCCGTCGGCGTCCCGGGCGAAGACCGAGGCGAGCGGCTCCCCCGCCTCGACCCGGTCGCCGGGACGGGCGGAGATCACGAAGCCGACGCCGGGATCCACACGGTCCTCCACCCTGGTGCGGCCGCCGCCGAGCTCGATGACCCCGTAGCCGACGCGCCGGGGCTCCACGCGGAGCACCGTCCCCGCGCGGGGGGCGCGCCACACCTCGACCTCGGCGGCCTGGGGGAGGCGGCCGGGATCGTCGAGGACGCCGGGGTCGCCCCCCTGCGCCTCGACCATCGCCGCGAACTTGGCGGCCGCCTCGCCGCCGGCCAGCGCGCGCGCGAGCCGGTCGCGGGCCGCGGCGCGGTCGCGCTCCACCCCGGCCACGAGGAGCATCTCGACCCCGAGGGCGAGGGTCACTTCGACCAGGTCGTCGGGCCCCTCGCCGCGCAGGGTGTTGACGCACTCCTCGATCTCGAGCGCGTTGCCGCAGGCGCGCCCGAGGGGGCGGTCCATCGCGGTCACCTGCGCCACCGTGCGCACGCCGTGGCGCTCGGCGGTCTCGATCATCGTCCGCGCGAGGAGGAGGCTGCGCTCGAGCTCGGGGATGAAGGCGCCGCTGCCGGTCTTCACGTCGAGCACGAGCCCGGTGAGCCCCTCGGCGAGCTTCTTGGAGAGGATCGAGGCGGTGATGAGGGGGATGGCGGGGACGGTGCCGGTGACGTCGCGGAGGGCGTAGAGCCGGCGGTCGGCGGGGGCCACCTCGGGGGTGGCGGCCAGCATCGCGACGCCGAGAGTGCGCACCAGGCGCTCGGCCTCGGCCAGGGAGAGCCCGGTGCGGAAGCCGGGGATCGCCTCGAGCTTGTCGAGGGTGCCGCCGGTGTGGCCCAGGCCGCGACCGGACATCATCGGCACCGCGACGCCGCAGGCGGCGACGAGGGGGGCGAGGACGATGGAGACCTTGTCGCCGACGCCGCCGGTGGAGTGCTTGTCCACGCGGGGGGCGTCCCAGCCGCCGAAGTCGAGGCGGGCGCCGCTCTCGAGCATCGCGTCGGTGAGGGCGGCGAGCTCCTCGGGGGCGAGGCCGCGCCAGACGACCGCCATGAGGAGGGCGCTCATCTGGTAGTCGGGCACCTGGCCGGCCACGTACGCGGCGATGAGCGCGCGCCATTCGGCGCCCGAGAGGGCGCCGCCGTCGCGCTTGCGCTCGATGAGACTCGGTATGACCATTAGGGGGTCCCTGACCGCATCATCCGTCCCCGACCGGGAGTGCCGTATGCGCCGACGCGTGCTCGCCCTCGCCCTTGCCCTCGCGGCCGCTCCGGCCGCCCGGGCCCAGACGGTGGAGGATCATATCCACCTCGGGGTCCAGGCGGTGGACCAGCGCGACCTCCGCTCGGCGCGGCAGCATTTCGAGGCGGCCCTGGCCCTCGACTCGCTGAGCTACGAGGCGCTGTGGCGGCTCTCCGACTGCCTGGTGGACATCGGCAAGGAGACGCCCGACTCGGTGCGGAGCCCCGCGCGGGACTCGCTGTACCACCGCGCCGAGGAGCTGGCGCGGCGCGCCACCACGGTGGACCCGCAGGGGGCCGACGGCTGGTTCACGCTGGGCCAGGCGGTGGGCCGCGCGTCGCTCACGATGGGCAAGCGCGACCGGGTGCGGCGGGCCAAGGAGATCCGCGACGCCGCGCTCAAGGCGATCGAGCTCGACCCCCAGCACGACGGGGCCTACCACGTCCTCGGGCGGTGGAACGCCGAGATCATGCGTCTCTCGGGGGTGCAGCGCTTCTTCGCCAAGAGCTTCCTCGGGGGCGCGGTGTTCAACCAGGCCTCGTGGGACAACGCCATCCAGTACATGGAGCGGGCGGTGTCGCTGCGGCCGGACTACATCTACCACCACCTGGACCTCGCGGAGATCTACATCGACCGCGAGCGCTGGGACGACGCCCGCACGCAGCTGCAGTACATCGGCACCCTGCCGGTGAGCGACGCCGCCGACCCGACCTACAAGGCGGACGCCGAGCGGCTCCTGGCCTCGATCCGCGACAAGCACTGACCCTTCCGCGCAAGCTAGCGCCGCCGCCCCCGCCGCGACAGCGGGGCGCGGCGCCCCCGCCCCCATGACCATCCCCGCCACTCCCGAGACCGACCTGGCGCAGCTCCGCGCCCGGGTCCAGACGCTCGAGCACGAGCGCCGCCAGCTGCTGGCCATCGTCGAGATCCTCCAGGAGATCGGCGGTTCGCTCGAGTTCACCGACATCGTGCAGGCGGTGGCGCGCCGGCTGGGGGAGGCGCTGGGGCTGGACCGCTGCTCGGTGTACCTGGCCGAGAAGGGGGGGCGCACCGCGCGGCTGGTGGCCTCGATGGAGGACCCCACCATCCGCAACCACGTGGTGGACCTGGAGCGCTACCCCGAGATCCGCCGCGCGCTGGACACGGCGCAGACCGTGATCATCCCCGACGCCGCCGCGGACCCGGCGCTGCAGCACGTGCAGGCGCAGATGCGCTCGCGCAAGGTGAAGTCCATCACCGTGGTGCCGATGCGGTGGCAGGGGGCGCCGATCGGCGTGATCTTCCTGCGCACCTTCCGCGACGGCCCGGGGTTCAGCGAGCAGGATGTCCGCTTCACGGAGGTCGTGGCGGGCCTCACCGCCAAGGCGCTGGCCAACGCGCACCGGTACGAGAGCCTCTTCCGCGGCGGCGGCGCCCCCGGCGACCGCTCGCGCCAGGACCGCGAACGGGCGGTGCTGGTGGGCTTCCTGCGCCGCCTGCTGGAGCAGTTCGCGGGCCGCGACGCCGGGGCCGAGGGGCTGGCGCGCGCCTCGCAGGAGGAGCTCGAGCGGCTCGTGGGGGTGACGCTCACGGTGCTCACGCGCGAGGCCGAGGGGCAGTGACCGGGCGCGGTCCCGCGGCCCGGCGGTGACCCGGCCCACCCCCGGGGAGGAGCGCCGCGCCGCCGAGCTGCGGCGGGTGCTCGCCCAGGCCAACCACGACTACTACGTGCTCGACGCCCCGACGCTGTCGGACGCCGAGTACGACCTCCTGCTGCGCGAGCTGCAGGCGCTCGAGCACGCCCACCCGGCGCTCCGCACCCCCGACTCCCCCACGCGGCGGGTCGGGGCGGCGCCGGCGTCCGCGCTGGCCAAGGTGCACCACCACGCCCCGATGCTCTCGCTCGCCAACGCGTTCAGCGCGGAGGAGCTGGCGGAGTGGGAGGCGCGGAACGCGCGGATCAACCCCGACGTCCCCGCGGGGGGGTACACCACCGAGATCAAGATCGACGGCGCCGCGATCAACCTGCTGTACGAGCACGGGCACTTCGTGCGAGGCGCGACGCGGGGCAACGGCGTCATCGGGGAGGACGTGACGGCCAACCTCCGCACCGTGGAGGAGCTGCCGCTGGTGCTGGGGGGGCGCGGCCACCCGGCGCGGATGGAGATCCGCGGGGAGGTGTACCTCTCGCACCAGGCGTTCGTGCGGCTCAACGCGGAGCGCGAGCGCGAGGCCGAGCCCCCGTTCGCCAACCCGCGCAACGCCGCGGCGGGGTCGCTCCGCCAGCTCGATCCCGCCATCACGCGGCGCCGGCGGCTCCGGCTCTTCGCGTTCCACGTCCAGGTGATCGAGGGACGCCTCCCCGCCGAGACGCAGTGGGAGGTGCTGGACCTGCTGGAGGCGTGGGGGTTCCCCGTGGCGCCCCACCGCAAGCGGCACCGCGACCTCGCGGCGGTGCAACGGGCCGTCGAGGGGTACGAGTCCGCCATCAAGCGGCTCCCCTTCGACGCCGACGGCGTGGTGGTCAAGGTGGACCCGCTGGCGCTGCAGGAGGACCTGGGCGTGGTGGGGGGGCGCGAGCCGCGCTGGGGGATCGCGCGGAAGTTCGCCCCCGAGGTGGCGCGCACCACGCTCCGGCACATCCTCCTCAACGTGGGGCGGACCGGCGCGGTGACCCCCTACGCCGACCTCGAGCCGGTGGAGGTGGGGGGGGTGACGGTGAGCTCGGCCACGCTCCACAACGAGGACCAGATCGCCCAGAAGGACATCCGCGAGGGGGACGAGGTCGAGGTGATGCGGGCCGGCGAGGTGATCCCCCAGGTGCTGGGCCCCACCACCGAGGCGCGGGAGCGGAAGGGACGCCACCACCCGTGGAAGCCCCCCACCCACTGCCCCGCCTGCGGCACGGCGCTCCACCGCCCCGAGGACGAGGTCATCCGCTACTGCGAGAACGGGGCGTGCCCCGGGCGCGTGCTCGAGGGGATCGTGCACTACGCGGGGCGCGACGCGATGGACATCCGCGGGCTCGGGTACGAGCGGGTCAAGCTCCTCCTCGACGAGCGGCTGATCCGCGACGTGGCCGACCTGTACCGGCTCACCCCGGCGCAGCTGGAGACGCTGGAGGGGTTCGCCGCGCAGTCGGCGAAGCAGCTCGTGGCCGCCATCGCCGCCTCGCGCGAGCGGCCGCTGAGCAGCTTCCTGTTCGGCATCGGCATCCGCCACGTCGGGAAGAGCAACGCCCAGCTCCTCGCGCGGCGCTTCCCCTCGCTCGACCGGCTCGCCGCGGCGAGCGTGGGCGAGATCGAGGCGGTGCCGGGGGTGGGCGCGGCGATCGCGCAGGCCGTGGCCGACTTCTTCGGCCACGCCGGCACCCGCGACCTCCTGGCCCGCCTGCGCGACGCCGGCGTGGACCCCGTCGAGGCCGACACGGTGGACACGACCGGCCCCCTGGCCGGGAAGACCTACGTGCTCACCGGCACCCTCCCCACCCTCTCGCGCAAGGACGCGGCCGCCCTGATCGAGAAGGCGGGGGGGCGCGTGGCGGGGAGCGTCTCCAAGCAGACCGACGCCGTGGTGGCCGGCGACGACGCGGGCTCCAAGCTCGAGAAGGCGAAGAGCCTGGGGGTGGAGGTGATCGATGAGGAGGAGCTGGTGAGGAGGGTAGGAAGGTAGGAAGGTAGGAAGGTAGGAAGGTAGGAAGGTAGGATGGCTCCGGAGCGACCCTGCGACCCTGCGACCCTGCGACCCTGCGCCCCTGCGCCCCTGCGACCCTGCGCCCCTGCGCCCCTGCGCCCCTGCGTCCCTGCGCCTCCCCTTGCCCTCCCCCCCTTCCCCACCGTAGCGTTCCCGGATGTCTCCTTACAATCAGGCCCTCCACGGGGGGGTGGTGGTCCCCGCGCAGGCGCTGCTGGCGCTCCGGCAGGGGCTGGAGCAGGCGGGGCAGGACCCGGCGGCGCTGATGCAGGCGGCCGGGTTCGCCACGGGCGCGCACCTGCTCCAGAGCTTCGCCAGCTGGCTGGGCGAGGCCCACGGCCTCACCGATCCGGCGCAGCTCGACCAGGCGCTCCTCGACCCGGTGCTCTCGGAGTTCCTCACCGCGCTCGGGTGGGGCACCGTGACGGTCCACGCGCTGGGCCACGGCCTGGTGGCGGTGGACAGCCACGACTGGGCCGAGGCGGCGCCGGGGACCGCCACGTGGCCGTCGTGCCACCTCTCGAGCGGGATGATCGCCTCCTTCCTGGGCCAGCTCGGCGGACAGGTCCTCGGCGCGCTCGAGGTGGAGTGCCGCTCGCGGGGCGACGCGCGCTGCCGCTTCATCGCCGGCGACCCCGACAACCTGCACACCCTTTACGACCGGCTGGCCAACGGCGCCAGCCTCGACGAGGTGCTGAACGGATGAAGACCGGAGCGATCGTCGGCAGCCAGTTCGACCAGGCCGCCGACCTCATCGGGCTCGAGCCCTACATGCGGGAGATCCTCAGCCGCCCCTTCCGCTCGGTGAGCGTGGAGATCCCGGTGCGGCTCGATAACGGCGACTTCAAGGTGTTCCACGGCTACCGCGTGCAGCACAACGGCGCGCGCGGCCCGTGCAAGGGGGGGATCCGCTTCCACCCCGAGGCCGACTACGACGAAGTGCTGGGCCTCGCCACCACGATGACGTGGAAGACGGCGCTGATGGACATCCCCTTCGGCGGCGCCAAGGGGGGGATCCAGGTGGACCCCAAGAAGCTCTCGCTCCGGGAGCTCGAGTCGCTGACGCGGCGCTTCACCAGCCGGATCTCGCTGCTGCTGGGCCCCTACCGCGACATCCCCGCCCCCGACGTCAACACCAACGCCCAGGTGATGGCGTGGCTCCTGGACGAGTACTCGGCGCGCCACGGCTACACCCCCGCGGTGGTGACCGGGAAGCCGATCTCCCTCGGCGGCTCGCTGGGGCGCGAGGAGGCCACCGGCCGCGGCTGCGCCTACGCGATGGCCGCCTACAGCGAGGACCACAAGCTCCCGATCAAGGGGAGCCGCGTCGTGATCCAGGGCTTCGGCAACGTCGGCGCGCACCTGGCGCTCTTCCTGCACGAGATGGGGGCCAAGGTCATCGCCACCACCGACGTGGAAGGGGGGCTGCACGACCCCAAGGGGCTCGACATCCCGGCGCTCTTCCAGCACGCCTACAAGCAGAAGAAGGGGGTCAAGTCGTTCGGCCAGGGCGACCCGATCTCCAACGACGACATCTGGAAGATCGGCTGCGACTGGCTCGTCCCCGCCGCGCTCGGCGGCGTGATCACCAAGGAGGCCAACGCCTCCACGGTGGACTGCAAGGTGGTGGTCGAGGCGGCCAACAGCCCCACCACCCCGACCGCCGACAAGATCCTCGAGGAGCGCGGCATCCCCGTGCTCCCCGACTTCCTCGTCAACGGCGGCGGGGTGGTGGTGAGCTACTTCGAGTGGGCCCAGAACCTCCAGCAGCACCCCTGGTCGCTGCAGAAGGTCAACGACGAGCTGCTCCACAAGATGACCACCGCCTACCGCGGCGTCCGCGACATCGTGCGCGAGAAGAAGGTGCCCTGGCGCACCGCGGCCTACGCCATCGCGCTGGCGCGCGTGGCCGAGGCGGAGCGGCTGAGGGGGCACTAGAGGCGGGTAGGGCGGGTAGGGCGGGTAAGGCGGGTAAGGCGCTCGAGACGTTCGGAACTTCCGAACGCTTCGGGCGCCTTTCGCGCCTCACGCGCCTCACGCACCTCACGCGCCTCACGCGCCTCACGCGCCTCACGCGCCTGCAACCTTTCTCCCCGCCCCCCCGTCCAACGGGCATCCTCTCCCTTCCGGAGCCATCCATGTTGCACCGTTGGAACATCCGCCTTGCGGCGCTCCTGCTCGTCGCCGCCGCGCCCCTCGCCGCGCAGGAGCAGGTCTCCCTCACCGGCGACGACATCGGGATCTGGAACCTCGCCGGCACGGTGCGGGTGGAACGCGCCGCGGGGTCGGCGGTCACCGTCGCGGTGACGCGGCAGGGACGCGACGCCGCCCGGCTCGAGCTGGCGCACGGGAGGATCGGGGGCCGGGAGACGCTGCGGGTGATCTATCCCGAGGACCGCATCGTGTACCCTCACGGCACCAACGGCCGCTGGCGCACGGAAGTGGACATCCGCGAGGACGGCACCTTCGGCGACGGCCGCAGCCGGGGCAGCGACCGCCGGCGGGTGCAGCTGGTGGGTTCGGGCGACGGGATGGAGGCCTCGGCCGACCTGGTGATCGGCGTGCCGCGCGGGCAGAAGGTGGCCATCTACCTCGTCTGGGGCGGGATCACGGCGAGCAACGTGGACGGCACCGTGCGGCTCGACACCTGGGGCGCGCCGGTGCGCGCCAGCGCGATGGCGGGCGACCTCGACATCGACACCGGCTCCGGGGATGTGGACGTGACCGGGATGAACGGCGCGCTGGCGGTGGACGTCGGCTCGGGGGACGTGACGCTGCACGACGTGCGCGGCCCGGGCCTCGAGATCGACACCGGCTCCGGGGACGTGGAAGGGAGCGGGATCACCGCGGACCGCCTGGCGGTGGACGCGGGCTCGGGGAACGTGGACCTGGCCCAGGTCACCACCGGCGACCTCAAGGTGGACACCGGCTCGGGGGACGTGCGGGTGGCCTACAGCGCCGACCCCGGCGACGCCGACATCGACACCGGTTCGGGCGCCGTGACGCTCACCCTCCCCGACGGCTCCGGCGCCACCGTGGACCTCGAGACCTCGAGCGGCGACATCGAGAGCGCCTTCTCCATCAGCACCCGGCGCGTGGAACGCGACGCCCTCCACGGCAGCTTCGGCGACGGGAGGGGACAGATCACCGTCTCCACCGGGAGCGGGGATATCGGGTTGGTGAAGGGGTGATGGAGGTATGAAGGTAGGAGGGTAGGAAGGTAGGAGGGTAGGAAGGTAGGAGGGCATTCGGCCTCTCACCTTTCTACCCTCCCTCCTTCTTACCTTCTCACCTTCCCACCTTCCTACCTTCCCACCTTCCTACCCTCCTACCTTCCTACCTTCCTACCTTCCTACCTCCCCCGCCACCGCCACCCCTTCCACCACCATCGCCGGGAGGCCTTGGGGGCCGCGCCAGGCGATGTCCTTCCCCACCCCGCGCAGGCGGCCGAGGAGTTCGAAGGCGTTCCCGGCCACCACCGCGCCGCGGACGCGGCCGGTGATCTCGCCGCGCTGGACCCGCCAGCCGAGCGCCACCGGCAGCGCGACGCCGCCGGCGGGGCCGATCTCCCCCTCGAACCCGTCCACCAGGAGGCCGTCCTCGATCATCGCGAGGAGGGCATCGAAGGCGTGGGGCCCAGGCTCGAGCAGCACGTTGCTCCACGCGGTGAGCGGCTTGCCGAAGGTGGTGCGGCGCGCGTGCCCCGTGCTCCGGGTCCCGGCGCGGGCGGCGCTCTCGAGGTCGTACAGGAGCCCCTGCACCACCCCCGCCGCGACGACGGTGGTCCGGGCGCTCGGCACCCCCTCGTCATCGAGCGGGCGCGAGCCGGGGCGCCCCTCGAGCAGGGGATCGTCCGCCAGGGTGAGCCCGGGGTCGAACACCCGCTGGCCGAGCCGGTCGGCGACGGGCGAGAGCCCCTGCTGCGCCGTGCGGCCGAGGAGCGCGCGCCGCACCGGGGCGAGCAGCGTGGCCACCGCGGCGGGGAGGAAGCAGACCGGGAGGTGCCCGCGCGGCGCGGCGGCGGCGCGCGCGCTCCAGTCGAGCC
>DASTRQ010000166.1:0-2065 GCA_035761145.1 Gemmatimonadales bacterium | reverse complement strand
ACTGCGTCTCCGCGCAGGTCATCAGCCAGACCCACGACGGCCAGGACACCAAGCTCTACGTCGCCGCGATCTTCCCCGGCGCGCTCTGGCTCCTGGTCACGGCGGTGGAGCGTGTCTCGCTGGTGCGCTTCCTGTGGCTCGGGATCATCGCCGGGTGCATGCTGCTCGGCCATCCCCAGCTCTCCTTCTACGGCTGGATCGCGCTGGGCGCCTACGGGGCCGTGATGATCTGGAACCGGCGCGGCGAAGGGCGGGGGGTCACCCTTCGGCGCCTGGGGGGCGGCGCGGCCGCGGTGGTGGTGGCCCTGGGCGTGGCGTTCGTGATCCTCTGGCCGATGTACGAGTACCTCCAGCTCTACTCCACCCGCGGCGGCGGCGGCCGCGGCATCGAGTGGTCGAGCAGCTACGGGATGCACTGGCCCGAGACGCTCGGGATGCTCGTGGCCGGGTTCGCCGGCACCGACGCCAACCAGCAGACCTACTGGAGCCTCAACCCGTTCAAGGGGAACCTCGAGTACGCCGGCGGCATCATCTTCGCGCTCGCGATCGGCTCCCTCTGGGCGCTCAAGGGGGACCGCCGGCGCTGGGGCCTCCTTGCCATCGCGGTGGTGGCGTGGCTCAACGCGATGGGGCAGGACACCCCGGTGTTCCAGCTCCTCTACGCCGCGGTCAAGCAGATCCGGAACTTCCGGGCCCCCAGCCTCTCGATGTTCCTGGTCTTCATCTCGTTCAGCGTGCTCGCCGCGCTGGGGCTGCAGCGCGCCCTCGGGGGGGCGGGGGATCCGCGGGCGAGGAAGATCCTGGGGCGGTCGCTCGCGATCGGGGCGGGGATCTCGCTCCTGCTCGGGATCCTCGTCCTCGGCGGCGGCACCGACCTGCTGGTCACCCTCCTCGGCGTGCGCGGCGGCCCGAACGCCTCGGTGCTCTCGTCGCAGGCCCCGGAGATCGCGATGGCCTGCATCGTGGCGGCGCTCTTCCTCGGCGCGGGGTGGGGAGCGTTCGCCCTGCACGGGCGGGGGGCGCTCTCGGCCGCGGGGCTGGTGGCGGCGCTCCTCGCCCTCTCGGCGGTGGACGGGCTCCGGGTGGACAGCCGCTTCGTCGAGGCGGTGCCGTACGCCAGCTTCTTCCCCGACGACCCGACCCTCGCCCAGCTGCGCCAGCGCCTGGCCCCCGGGGAGCGCGTGTACGCGCTGCAGACCTACCGCGACGGCTTCCTGGCCGCCTACCGGATCCCCGAGGTGTTCGGGTACCACGGCAACCAGCTGCGCTGGTTCGACGCCTTCACCCGTCGCACCGCGCGGGAGTCGGACACGAGCGGCCGCGAGACGCTGGCGATGATCCTGAGCCCCGCCTTCCAGGCGCTCTCGGTGCGCTACCTGATCCTCCCGCCGATCGATCAGCCCCTGACCGGCTGGGAGAAGCTGGGGCAGAACCAGCAGCTGAGCGTGTGGCGGAGCACCGGCGCCCTGGCCGGGGCCGCCGTCCTCTCCAACCTGGTCGTGGAACCCGACAGCGCCCGGCAGATCGACGCCCTCTGGACCCCGGGCTTCGACCCCCGCACCACCGCGACGGTCTTCGCGCCGGTGGCCGGGCTCCCGAGCGGCGCCACCGGGAGGGGGACGTTCGCCATCACCGGCTTCGCCCCGGACACGGTGGCCGCCACGGTGACCACCGACGGGCCCGCCTTCTTCCTCCTCAGCCAGAACTGGCATCCCTACTGGCAGGCGGAGGTGGACGGCGCGCCCGCCCAGGTGGTCCGCGCCGACTACACGCTGATGGGGGTGGCCCTCCCGGCGGCGGGGGAGCACCACGTGGTGTTCCGCTACCGCTCCCCGCGGGTCCGGACGGGGCTCCTCGTCTCCAAGGTGACGTGGGGCGCGGTGCTCCTGCTCTCGCTTGCCCTCGCCGTGACCGGCCGCCGACGGAGGACCGCCAGTGCCTGAACGCGCCCTCGTCTGCGTCCCGACCTACAACGAGGCGGAGAACCTCCCCCGGATCGTCCCCGCGATCCTGGCGCAGGACCCGCGGCTCGACGTGCTCGTCATCGACGACGGGTCGACCGATC
>DASTRQ010000165.1:0-29441 GCA_035761145.1 Gemmatimonadales bacterium | reverse complement strand
CCGCCGTCACCGAGGCGGGTGCGGTGGTGATCCCCGCGGCGCCGGGGTTCTACAACAAGCCGACGAAGATCGAGGACCTCGTGGACTTCATCGTCCAGCGGTTCATCGATCAGGTGGGGCTGGAGATCGAATTGGCGAAGCGGTGGGATGGGGGGCCTGGGGCCTAGGGCCTCGGGAGGCGATCGCCCTGTACCGGAACTCGGCACTACCTCGCCAGGCCCCAGGCCCCAGGCACGTGTGCGACTAGGCATCATCTCCGACACCCACGACCTCCTCCGTCCCGAGGTGTTCGACGTCTTCCAGGAGGTCGACCACATCCTCCACGCGGGGGACATCGGCGGGCCGGATATCCTCACCGCGCTCGAGGCGATCGCCCCGGTGACGGCGGTGTGGGGCAACACCGACGGGTTCGATATCCGCGCGCGGGTGCCCGAGGTGGCGAAGCTCCGGCTCGAGGGGACCGATTTCGTCGTGGTGCACGGGCACCAGGTCGGCTCACCGACGCCGGAGAAGCTGTACGAGAGGTTCCCCGAGGCCGAGGTGATCATCTATGGGCACACCCACCGGCCGCTGCTGACGACGATCGACCTGATCGTGACCGTGATGAACCCCGGCGGCGCCGGCCCGCGGCGCTTCGACCTGCCGCCCTCCGTCGGCATCATGGAGCTCGAGGCGGGGATCCCGCCGCGGGCGCGGCTGGTGCCGCTGACCGAGCTGGAGGATTGAGCTCCCCCTCTTCACGTATGTGGAGAGGGGGCCGGGGGGTGAGGCCTCAAGGAGGAGTGATGCGTACCGTTCTGATCGCCCTGCTCATCGTACCGTTCACCCTCGCCGCCCAATCCCGTCCCCGCGCCCGTGACCTCGGCATCGCGCCGGGGATCTTCCCGCCGGGGCGCTGGAATGCCATCACCGACGTCGCCGGCGTGCGGGTGGGCCAGGTCACCATCGACCAGGGTGACTCGGTGCACACCGGCGTCACCGCCATCTTCCCGCACGACAGCAACACCTTCGGCTGGCGCGTCCCCGCCGCGATCGTCGTGGGCAACGGCTTCGGCAAGCTCCTCGGCGTGACGCAGGTGCAGGAGCTCGGCGAGATCGAGTCGCCCATCCTCCTCACCTGCACCCTGTGCGTCTGGCGCACCGCCGACGCGCTCGTGGGGTGGATGCTCGCGCGCCCCGGGATGGAGCAGGTGCGCTCGTTCAACCCCGTGGTGGGGGAGACCAACGACGGCTTCCTGAACGCCATCCGGAGCCGGCCCATCCGCCCCGAGGACGTGGTGCGCGCGCTCGAGAGCGCCGCCACCGGGCCGGTGCAGGAGGGGAGCGTGGGGGCGGGGCGGGGGACCATCAACTTCGGCTGGAAGGGGGGGATCGGTACCAGCAGCCGGAAGCTCCCCGAGCGGCTGGGGGGCTACACGGTGGGCGTGCTGGTACAGACCAACTTCGGCGGCGACCTCACCGTGATGGGAGTGCCGGTGGCCCGGGCGTGGGGACGGGTGCCCTTCCCCGAGGCGCGCGGTCCCGGCGGGTCGGTAATGGTGGTCGTGGCCACCGATGCGCCGCTCCAGGACCGCAACCTGCGCCGCCTGGCCACCCGAGCCACCCTCGGGCTGGGCCGCACCGGCTCGTGGATGGACAACGGGTCGGGCGACTACATCATCGCCTTCAGCACGGCGCCGGAGCTCCGCCGCGCCTACAACGCCACGCGCATCGGTGCGCCGGAGGTCGGCAACGACCAGATGAGCCCCCTCTTCGCCGCCGTGGTCGAGGCCACGGAGGAGGCGGTGTACAACGCCCTGCTGGCCGCCACCCCCGTCCGGAACGCCCAGGGGCGGGTGGTGGACTCCCTGCCCGGCGACCGGCTGGTGACCCTGCTGCGCTCGCGCGGCGCGATCCGCTGAGCCCGCGTCCCCGGGACACGACGCCCCGCCAGGTCGGCGGGGCGTCGTGCATCGGGGACCGGAGCGGTCATTCCGGGTCGGCGGCCGGCATCTGCGAGAGGGGGTTGAGCCCCGCCCCGAGGATCGTCTTACCGGGGCCGAGCGCCCAGCGGAGCACCACCTTGTCGTCGGTGAAGGTGACCGCATTGAAGATGCGCACATACTGCCGATGGCCGCCGCGGAGCATCCACCGCTCCTCGACGAGCTCGCTCTCCCCGCCGGCACGGCCGATGAGCTCCGCCAGCATCCGGGACCACTCGTCACCGCCGCTCATCTGCGCGCGCATCCCGGGGTCGGTGTGGGCCCAGAGCGAGTCGGTCTGGCCGCCGTAGAACCAGTCGGTCACCTGACGCCCGAACGCGAGGGAGTCGTAGTCCAGGGCGACCTTGGCGGGCGGAGCGGGCTGCGGGGCGGGCGAGGCCTGCGCGGCGAGGGGGAGTGGGGCCAGCAGGGCGCCCAGAAGGGCGCAGGCGGCCAGCGAACGGCGAGTGGACATCTACCGGGCTCCGGAAATGGGGATGGCCGCCTTACGGAGCCCCACCGGGTCGGTTTCAACTTGCAACTGGAAGCCACTCCTCCAGGGGGCGCGTCCGGCGGAGCGCTTCGGGGTGTCGCCGGAACCACGCCATCACCACGAGCATCTCGTCCACCCCTTCCACCGGCAGCACCGCGTCCTCCGGCACCTCCCGGGCGAGCTCCTCGGCCACGGCCGCCTGGAACGCCTCCCGCTCGATCGGGGTGGTGGGGTAGGGGAACGAGGCGCGCACCAGGCCGCGGCGGATCAGGTAGGCGCGGTCGTCCCCGTGCGTGCCGGGATCGCGGTACACGAACGTGAGGAGCTCGACGGCGGCGCGGGCCCGCACGGTGGCGCTGAGCAGCCATTCGAGCGCCTCGAACTTCTCCCGCCAGCGGGTGGCGGCCTCGTACTCCGCCTCCGCGGCGGAGCGCTGCATCGCGTCGATCACCCGGTCGAGCGGACGCACCGAGCGCGCCTCGAGGAACGCCACCGCCGCGGCCGCCGCGGCGCCGTAGCGCTCCAGCGTCACGAGGCCCGCGCAGGGCCCGAGACACTGGCCGATGTCGTGGCGCAGGCAGGCCGCCTGCCTCGGCTCGGCGAAGAGGTCGCCCTGGTCGGCGAAGACCATCGGCATCCGGGGCGGGCAGTCGCGCAGGCCCAGGAGGTCGTTGAGCGCGCGGATCCCCTCGCGCACCCGGCGCGGCGAGACGAACGGCCCGTACACCCGCTCCTCGCCCCGGCCGGGGCTGGGCCACCGGCTGGCCGCGAGGCGCGGGGCGGGTCCCCCCAGCACCGTGACGAACACCGCCTGGCGCTTCCGGTTCCCCGCGACGTTCAGCGGGGGACGAAAGCGCTTGATGGCCCGGATCTCGCCGAGCAGGGCGGCGAATTCGCTCGGCGCGTAGTCCCACTGCACATCGGCCGCCGCGTGGATGATGCGGGCGGCCTTGTCGTCGGGATACCTGGCGCGGAAGTAGCTGAGGAGCCGGGTGCGGAGCCGGCGCGCCTTCCCCACGTAGAGCACCCGGCCCGTCGGGTCGACCATCCGGTACACCGCGGGACGCTCCTCGGCCAGGCGCTTGACGCGCTCGCGCAGGCGGCCGAGGTCAGTGGTGGGGAGGGGGAGGAGCGTGGCGCGCACGGTCCTTCAATATAGGGAACGGGCACCCGGTCTCGCCGCTCCCCCGCACGCCTCACCCCCTGTGCCCCTCCCGCGTCAGCGCTGGCAGCGGTGGCAGAACACCGTGATCCGCGCGTCGATATCGTGCGTGGCGGCGAGGCGGGTGCCGCACACCCGGCACGGCTCCCCCTCCCGCCCGTACACGAAGAGTTCGAGCTGGAAGTTCCCCCGTTCGCCGGTGCCGGTGCGGTAGTCGCGGAAGGTGGTGCCCTGCGAGCGGATGGCGGCCTCGAGGATGCGCCGCGCGTGGCGCACGATCTCGGCCGCCTTGGCCGGGCCCACCCGCCGTCCCGGCTTGGAGGGATCCACCCCCGCGGCGAAGAGCGCCTCGTTGGCGTAGATGTTCCCGATCCCCACCACCACCTTCTGGTCCATCAGCAGCTTCTTGACCGCCTGGCGTGAGGTGGCGATGTCGGCGGCGAAACGCTCCGCGGTCCACGCCGCGCTGAGCGGCTCGGGGCCCAGGGCCCCGTCATAGCGTCGCCAGCCGGCCGCGTCGAGCCAGAGGAGCTTGCCGATGCGCCGCACGTCGCGATACACCAGCGTCCGGCCGTCGTCGAGCCCGGCGCGCAGCACGGCGTACCTGGCCTCGTCCGGTGTCAGGGGGCGGTCGTACACGAGCAGCGACCCCGTCATCCCCGGCTGGGCCACGAGGCGGCGGTCGCCGAGGGTGAAGACGGCGTGCTTGGCGCGGCGGTGCAGCGTCTCGATGCGGCGCCCCGGGAGCCCCGCGAGGAGCTTCGGGCGCGTCACCCCGCGCAGGATGTCGGCGTGCGAGAGGGTGGCCGAGCGGATCGTGCGGCCGACCACGTGCTGCAGGTCGCGGACGATCGTCTCGACCTCGGGGAGCTCGGGCATGCGTGAAACGTAAGCGGTGAGCGGTAAGCAGTGAGCGGGCCCCGGGGGAGATCTCCGCCGTGGGGCCCGCTCACCGTTCACCGCTCACTGCTCACGCTTTCTGGCGCGCCGCCTCCCGCCACCCGATATCCCGTCGCCACACCTTGCCGGCGAACTCGATCATCTCGCACGCGGCACGGCTCCGGGCCTGCGCCTCGGCGAAGGTGGAGGCCACCGCGGTAACGGTGAGCACGCGGCCGCCGCTCGCGCGGAGGGTGCCGTCGGCGTCGCTGGTGCCCGCGTGGAAGACCGTCACCCCCTCGGGCAGGGTGGCGGGGATGGTGATGGCGGCCCCCTTCTTCGGCGCATCGGGGTACCCCTCGGCGGCGAGCACGGTGGTCACCGACGCACGTCCGGAGAGGCGCACGGGCGGCAGCGGCTTGCCGGCGGCGGCCGCCAGCAGGAGTTCGGTGAGCCCGCCTTCCACCAGCGGGAGCACCGCCTGCGTCTCGGGGTCGCCGAAGCGACAGTTGAACTCCACCACGTTGGGCGTGCCGTCGGGGTGCAGCATAAGCCCGGCATAGAGGAGCCCGCGGAAGGGGGCGCCGCGCCGTTCGAGCTCGCGCAGGGTGGGGAGGAGCACTTCGCGTTCCACGCGCGCCAGCACCTCGGGGGTGGCGATGGTGACGGGGCAGTAGGCCCCCATCCCGCCGGTGTTGGGCCCCCGGTCCCCCTCGAGGAGGCGCTTGTGGTCCTGCGCCGGGGGGAGGATGCGCACCTCGCGGCCGTTGGTCACGGCGAACACCGAGAGCTCCTCCCCCTCGAGGAACCCCTCGATCACCACGGTGTCCCCCGCGGCACCGAAGCGGTGGTCGCCGAGCATCGCGCGCAGCGCGGCGACCGCCTCGGCGCGGGTGGCGCAGACCACCGCCCCCTTCCCGGCCGCGAGGCCCGAGGCCTTCACCACCAGCGGCTCGGCGTGCGTGGCCACGCAGGCCTCCGCGGCGGCGAGGTCGGTGAAGGTGGCGTAGGGCGCCGTGGGCACCCCCGCCGCGCGCATCACGTCCTTGGCGAACGCCTTGCTCGCCTCGATCTGGGCGGCGGCGCGGTCGGGGCCGAACACCGCGCGGCCGTCGGCGCGCAGGCGGTCGGCGAGCCCGTCGGCCAGCGGCGCCTCGGGGCCCACCACGACCAGGTCCACCGCGTGCGCGCGCGCGGCCGCGACGAGGGCGTCGAGGTCGCCCGCGGCGATGGGGAGGCAGGTGGCGAGGGAGGCGATCCCGGGGTTGCCGGGCGCGGCGAGGAGGGTGGCGTCGGGATGTTCGCGGCGGAGGGCCCAGGCGAGCGCGTGCTCGCGCCCTCCGCCGCCGACGACGAGGATCTTCACGTGGTGCCGGTCTTCCGTGCGGTCTTGAACGCCTCGCCGACCTTCCGCGCCGCCTCCTTCGCGGCCGCGGCCACGTGCTGGGCCGCCTCGCGCGCCTGGTCGGCGTAGTAGTCGCGCGCCTCCCGGGCGTGCTCACCCAGCGGGCGCTCCGCCTCGGGGGTGCCGCGCTTGATGTACTCGCCGCGGAGGATCCGGTCGTACTCCCCGGTCCCCACCCACGCCTGGATCTCCCCCGCGCGCACGGTGGCGAGCGGGTGCGTGAGGCCCACCGTGTTGATGAACTTGTACACGAGGTCGAGCCCCTCGTTGCTCCCGGCGTACTCGTGCGCCTGGGCCATGAAGGCCTCGGTGTTGAGCTCCGCCGCCGTGAACCACTCCCCGCGCCCGCCGCCGGCCATCTTGAGGAACTTCCGCTGCACCACGATCGGGTCCTGCACGCCCAGGAGCCCGGCGCGGTCGGCGGTGAGCTCCGACTTCCGGCTCCACTCCAGGAACGCGAGCTTGATCGGGAGGATGGCCACCCCGGCCAGGAAGGGGAGCGCGCCGAGGGACACCAGCGCCAGGATCGCGGCGATGGTGGCGTAGAGGGCGTGCCCGCTCATCACGTGCCCCAGCTCGTGCGCCAGGAGCGCGCGCAGCTCATCCTCGTCGAGCAGCTCGAGCGCCGCGGAGTGGATCACGATGAACGGGTCGTCGATGCCGTACGCGCCCGCGTTGAACACCGGCGTCTGGGTGACATACAGCTCGGGGACGTGCGCCTGGTCGAAGGTGGCGCACATCTCCACGTGCATCTGCCAGAGCCGCGGGAACTGGGCCGGCCCCACCCGCACCGCGCCCCCCTGAAAGAGGAGCCGGATGCCGCGCTCTCCCCCCAGCATCCCGAGGATCTTCCGGATCACCTCGTCCACGCCGGGGATGGCGCGGAGGGTCTGCAGCGCGGCGCGGTCGGCCGGGTGCTCCCAGGTCACGGGGGCGATGCCGGGGAAGGCCCGGCGCGGCCGGGGGGCGGGGACGTTGGCGGTCATCGTGGAGGCCTCGAAAGGGGATGGCCTACCCTACGCCGAGCAGGACAATTGGTTTCCAAGTGGAACATCTGGCGATGCCGCCAGAACTGCCAAGGCGCGGAGATCCCTCGCTCACGCCTTGAGCGCCTGCTCCAGGTCCTTGATCAGGTCGTCCGCATCCTCGATCCCGCAGCTGAGGCGCACCAGCGAGTCGGTGAGCCCCATCGCCTGACGGCGGTCGGGGGGGATCGAGGCGTGGGTCATCGACGCCGGGTGGCCGATGAGGCTCTCGACCCCGCCCAGCGACTCGGCGAGCACGAAGAGCTTCACCGAGGCCACGACGCGCTTGGCCTTCTCCACGTCGCCCAGGTCGATCGAGATCATCCCGCCGAAGCCCGCCATCTGGCGCGTGGCCAGCTCGTGCTGCGGATGGGAGGGGAGGCCGGGGTAGTAGATCTTCTTGACGGCCGGGTGCTTGGCCAGCCACGCGGCGACGGCGCGGCCGTTGCCGTCGTGCTGCTTCATCCGGAGCGGCAGCGTCTTGATGCCGCGGAGCGCCAGCCAGCAGTCCATCGGCCCCGGGACCGGGCCGGAGGCGTTCTGCAGGAAGCCGAACTGCTCCGCCAGGTCCTCGCGCGCGGTGACGAGGAGCCCCCCGATCATGTCGCTGTGGCCGTTGAGGTACTTGGTGGTGCTGTGGAGCACCACGTCGGCGCCGAACTCGAGCGGCCGCTGGAACACCGGGGTGGCGAAGGTGTTGTCCACCGCGAAGACGATCCCGTGCGCCTGCGCCAGGTCCCCCACCGCCCGGAGGTCGGTCAGGGTCATCATCGGGTTGGTCGGGGTCTCGGCGTAGAGCAGCCGGGTCTTCGGGGTGACGGCCTTGGCGAAGTTGGCGGGGTCGCGGCCGTCCACGAAGGTGAACGACAGGCCGAACTTCTCGTACACCCGGGTCATCAGCCGGTGGGACCCGCCGTAGATCGTCTCCCCGGAGACCACGTGGTCGCCCGGCTTGAAGGTCTTGAGCAGCACGTCGAGCGCCGCGAGCCCCGAGCCGAAGGCGAAGCCATAGGTGGCCCCCTCGAGGGAGGCCACGTTCCGCTCCAGCGCCTCGCGGGTGGGGTTGGCGGTGCGGGCGTACTCGTACCCCTTGTGCTTCCCCAGCCCCTCCTGGACGTACGTGGAGGTCTGGTAGATGGGAGGCATCACCGCCCCGGCGAGGGGGTCGGGGACCTGGCCCGCGTGGACGGCGCGGGTGGCGAGGGTGTGAGCTGGATCACCAGCGAGGATGCGGGTCATGGCCGTGTGGGCGGTCGGGGGCGGAAACCTAACGGCGGCGCCGACTTGGGGCTATCTTACCGGGGTGAGCCTCCCCGCCGTCACACCACCCGCCATCCGCCTGCCCACGGAATCGGCCCGTTGTCTCATCGTGGACGACGACCCGCTGGTGCGGCACGCCCTGGTGCGCGTCATCGAGGGGCAGGGGCTGGCCTGCCTCGAGGCGGGCAACGGCGAGGAGGCGCTGGACGTGATGGCGGCGAGCGGCGAGCTGCCCCTCGTGATCAGCGACATCCACATGCCGGGGATCGACGGGATGGCGCTGCTGCAGGAGATCCGCCACCGGCACCCCGACACCGCCGTCATCATGCTCACCGCCGTGGCCGACGTGGAGACGGCGGTGGCGTGCATGCAGCTGGGCGCGCTCGACTACCTGGCCAAGCCGGTGATCATCGACGAGGTGCGCGCGCGGGTGAGCAAGGCGCTCGAGAAGCGGGAGCTCACGCTCCAGAACCGCTTCTACCAGAAGCACCTCGAGCTCCGCGTCCGCGAGCAGTCCCGCCGGATCAAGGAACAGTTCGTGGACGCGGTGCAGACCCTGGCCCACGCGCTCGAGGCCAAGGATTCCTACACCCGCGGCCACAGCAAGCGGGTGAGCTGGTACTCGGTGAAGACCGCCGTGATCCTCGGCTGGACCGGTGACGCCCTCGAGGAGCTCCGGCTGGGCGCCGAGCTGCACGACATCGGCAAGATCGGCACCCGCGAGGCGGTGCTCAACAAGCCGGGCCCGCTCACCCCCGAGGAGTTCCAGCACATCACCGAGCACACCACGCTCGGCGAGCGGATCCTGGCCCCGCTCGCGCGCGAGTCGCCGCGGGTGCTCCGGATCGTGCGCTCGCACCACGAGCGGCTCAACGGCGCCGGCTTCCCCGACGCGCTCACGGGCGAGGACATCCCCGAGGAGGCGCGCGTGGTCGCCGTGGCCGACGCGTTCGACGCGATGACCACCAACCGCACCTACCGCACGCTCCGGCCCGCCTCCGAGGCGCTCGAGGAACTGCGCCGGTGCAGCGGCACGCAGTTCGACCCCCGGGTGGTCGACGCCTTCCTGCGCGCCTTCCCCGACCCCGCCAAGCTCCCCGTCTCGCTCTGATGTCCCAGACCCTGATGGTCTCCGTGTCCGGCATGCGCGGCATCGTCGGCACGGACCTCACGCCCGAGCTGGTGGCGCGCCACGCCGCGGCCCTGGGCGCCTGGGCGCGCGCCGCGGGCAAGCCCCTCGTGGTGCTGGGCCGCGATGCCCGCACCCGCGGCCCGATGTTCGCCCGCGCCGCCGCCGCCGGCCTGATGTCCGCCGGCGCGGACGTGGTCGACCTCGGCATCACCACCACCCCCACGGCCCAGCTCGCGGTGGAGTTCCACCGCGCCGGCGCCGGGCTCATCCTCACGGCGAGCCACAACCCCATCGAGTGGAACGCCCTCAAGTTCGTCGGGCCCGACGGGGTCTTCCTCGACGGCGCCGCCGGCGCCCAGGTCCGCGCCCTGGCCGAGCAGGGGCCGCCCCGGACCACCTGGGAGGGGATCGGCAGCGTTCGCGAGGATCCCGACGCCGTGCGCCGGCACCTCGACCTCGTGCTCGGCCTCCCGCTCATCGACCGCGAGGGGCTCCGCCGCCGGCGCTTCCGCGTGGCGCTCGACTGCGTGCGCGGCGCCGGCGGCGTCGCGATGCCGGCCCTCCTCGAGGCGCTGGGGTGCGAGGTCCACGCCATCAACCTGGCCACCGACGGCCGCTTCCCCCGGCCCCCCGAGCCCCTCCCCGAGAACCTCGGCGAACTCGGCGCGCTGGTGCGTGAGGTGAAGGCCGACATCGGCATGGCGGTGGACCCCGACGTGGACCGGCTGGCCCTGGTGGACGAGCAGGGGCGCGCCATCGGCGAGGACTACACCCTCGCCTTCGCGGTGCGCGCCGTGCTCGGCGCCGGCGGGCGTACCCCCGCCGTGGCGGGCGGGGCGGCCACCGTCGTGGCCAACCTCTCGACCAGCCTGGTGGTGGAGGACGCGGCGCGCGCCTTCGGGGCGCGCTTCCTGCGCGCCCCGGTGGGGGAGGCCAACGTGGCCCGCACGATGATCGCCGAGCGGGCCGTCATCGGCGGGGAGGGGAACGGCGGGGTGATGCTGCCCGCGCTCCACGTGGGCCGGGACGCCCCGGCGGGGGCGGCGCTGGTGCTCCAGTACCTCCTCGCCGAGCGGCGGGCCGTGTCGGACTGCGTGGCCGCCGCACCCCGTTACTTTATCGTCAAGGCGAAGGCGCCGCGGGGCCCCGACCTGGCCCCCGTCTACGCGGCCCTCCGCACGCGGTTCCCGGACGCCCAGGCCGACGTGGCCGACGGCCTCCGGCTCAGCTGGCCCGACCGCTGGGTGCACGCCCGCCCCTCCGGCACGGAACCGATCGTTCGATTCATCGCCGAGGCACCGACCGCCAGGGAGGCGGAGGGCCTCGTGGACGCCTGCCGGAGCGCGTTCGCCGGCCAGTAAGGGAGCACGAGATGTGCGGGATCGTCGGGTACATCGGGGATCGTGAGGCGGCGCCGCTCCTGCTCGAGGGGCTGCGCCGTCTGGAATACCGGGGCTACGACAGCGCCGGCCTGGCCGTGGTGAACGGCGGGCTCGACGTGGTCAAGGCCGCGGGCAAGCTCACGAACCTCGAGGGGGAGCTCCGCGGGAAGACCCCCGCGGGGACCCTCGGCATCGGGCACACCCGCTGGGCCACCCACGGCGCCCCCACGACGCCCAACGCCCACCCGCATACCGACCAGAGCGGGCGCATCGCCGTGATCCACAACGGCATCATCGAGAACGCGCCGAGCATCAAGACGGTGCTCCTGCGGCGCGGGCACACCTTCCGCTCCGAGACCGACACCGAGGTGCTGGCGCACCTCATCAAAAAGCACTACCAAAGCGACCTGGCCGAGGCGGTGGCGGCGGCGCTGCGCGAGGTCGAGGGCGCCTACGGCCTGGCGGTCGTCTCGGCCGACTCCCCCGACATGCTGGTGGCGGCGCGGCAGGGTTCGCCGCTCCTCGTGGGCGTGGGGGACGGCGAGTGGTTCGTCGCGAGCGACGCCTCGGCCATCCTGAGCCACACCCGGAGCGTGGTGTACCTCGACGACGGCGAGATGGCGGTGCTCACGCGCGAGGGGTACTCCGTGCGCGACCTGCACCTGTCGCGGATCTCCAAGCCCGTGAGCCAGATCGAGTGGGACCTGGCCACGATCGAGAAGGGCGGGCACGAGCACTTCATGCTCAAGGAGATCTTCGAGCAGCCCGAGACCATCCAGAACACGATGCGCGGCCACCTGCTCGAGGAGCAGGGCACCGCCCGGCTCGACGGCCTCAACCTCTCCGACGAGCAGCTCAAGACGTTCGACCGCATCGTCATCACCGCGTGCGGCACCAGCTGGCACTCGGCGCTCATCGGCGAGTACCTCGTCGAGGAGCTGGCGCGCGTGCCGGTGGAGGTGGAGTACGCCAGCGAGTTCCGCTACCGCAACCCCGTCGTGGACGAGCGGACCCTCGTCATCGGCATCTCGCAGAGCGGCGAGACCGCCGACACCCTGGCCGCCATCCGCGAGGCCAAGCAGCGCGGGGCCCGCACCATCGGCCTGGTGAACGTGGTCGGCTCCACCATCGCCCGCGAGGTGCACGGGGGGACCTACCTGCACGCCGGCCCCGAGGTCGGCGTGGCCAGCACCAAGGCCTTCACCAGCCAGGTGGTGGCGCTCGCGATGTTCGCCCTCCGCCTGGCGCGGCTCAAGCACATGAGCGTGCTCCAGGGACGGGAGTTCATCCACGCCCTGCAGCAGCTCCCCGGCCAGATCGCGCGGATCCTGGAGCGGCACGAGGACGTGCGGGCGCTGGCCGACCGCTTCCAGCATAGCCAGAACGCCCTGTACCTGGGCCGCGGGGTGAACTTCCCCGTGGCCCTCGAGGGGGCGCTCAAGCTCAAGGAGATCAGCTACATCCACGCGGAGGGCTACCCCGCGGCCGAGATGAAGCACGGGCCCATCGCCCTCATCGACGAGAACATGCCCGTCGTGGTGGCGGCCCCCAAGGACGCGGTGCACCAGAAGATCCTCTCCAACGTGGAAGAGGTGAAGGCGCGCGGCGGCAAGGTCATCGCCATCGTCACCGAGGGGGACGAGGAGATCGCCCGCCGCGCCGACGCGGTGTTCCCCATCCCGGCGACGCACGACCTGCTGACCCCGCTGCTCACCATCATCCCGCTGCAGCTCTTCAGCTACTACGTGGCGGTCAAGCGCGGCTGCAACGTGGACCAGCCGAGGAACCTGGCCAAGAGCGTGACGGTGGAGTGAGGGCGCGAGCGGGTCGGGGGAGGAGGGATCGGTCGGAGGGGGCCCCGCGGTGGGGCCCCTTCGTCGTGGGAGGGTTTGGGGGATCCGCCGGGCGCGCTTAGCTTCCGCCGATGCGCGTCGTCCTGCAGCGGGTCTCGAGCGCCTCCGTCACCGTGGCCGGCCGCGTCACCGGCCGGATCGAGCGGGGGTTCCTCCTCCTCGTCGGCTGGACCCACGGCGACGCCCCCGCGGCGAACCGCTGGATGGCCGAGAAGGTGGCGGGGCTCCGGCTCTTCGCCGACGCCGAGGGGAAAATGAACCTCGCGCTGGCCGACGTCGGGGGCGCGGTGCTCGTGGTGAGCCAGTTCACGCTCTACGGCGACGCCGAGAAGGGACGGCGGCCCAGCTTCATCGCCGCCGCGCGCCCCGAGGAGGCGATCCCGCTGTACGAGGACTTCGTGGCCCAGCTCCGGGCCACCGGGCTCCGGGTCGAGACCGGCGAGTTCGGCGCGATGATGGACGTGGCGCTGGTGAATGACGGGCCGGTGACGCTGCTCCTCGACAAGGGCGCGCCTGGAGCCTAGCGCCTGGCGAGCCCTCACCTGCATCACGACCAGGAACGAGCATCAGTGCGAATCGGCAGCTTGCCCGACCTCTCCAGGCTCCAGGCTCCAGGCGCGCCTTGACCAAGATCCTCACCCTCGCCTCCGCCTCCCCCCGCCGCAAGCAGCTCCTCGAGATGCTGGGGCTCCCCATCCGCGTGGCGCCGGCGCACATCCCGGAGGCCCCGCTCCCGCGCGAGACCCCCGAGGCGTACAACCGCCGCCTCGCGCGCGAGAAGGCGCGCGCGGTGCCGGGGGAGTACGTGCTCGGCGCCGACACCATCGTGGTGCTGGAGCACCACCTGCTCGAGAAGCCCGCCGACGCCGAGGACGCGGTGCGGATGCTGACGCTCCTGCAGGGTCGCACCCACGAGGTGATCAGCTCGGTGGCGCTGGCGCACAACGGCACCGAGGAGGTGCGCACCGACGTCACCCGGGTCACCGTCCGCCCCTGCGACGAGGCGTTCCTCCGCGCCTACGTGGCCACCGGCGAGCCGATGGACAAGGCGGGGGCGTACGGCATCCAGGGATACGGCGCCGCCCTGGTGGAGCGGATCGAGGGGGATTTCTTCGGCGTGATGGGGCTGCCGCTCCGGCTGGTGCTGGAGCTGCTGGAGGGGGCGGGGTGGGGGTATCGATTTGGGAGGTAGGAAGGTACGAAGGTAGGAGGGTGAGAAGAATAAAGGCGGCTCCGCGTGGGGCCGCCTTCCTACCTTCCTACCTTCCCACCTTCCTACCCTCCTACCTCCCTACCCCTTCACCCGCAGCACCGGCACCGGCTGGGCCTTTCCCTTCATCGGCATCGGCTCGAGCTGGTCCACCTGGGGCTTGGCGCTCAGTTCGTCGAAGAGGGCGGGGGAGATGAGGATCTCGCCGCCGGCGGCCTTGGAGCAGAGGCGGCTGGCGGTGTTGACCGCGTCGCCGAGCACGGTGTACTCGAGACGGCGGTGGGAGCCGATGTTCCCGGCGAAGACCTCGCCGTGGTTGAGCCCGATGCCGATCTGCAGCGTCGGGCGCCCTTCGCGCTGCCAGTGCTGGTTGAGCTCGGCCAGCGCCTTCTGCATCGCGATGGCCGCCTGCACCGCCTTGTCGGGATCGTCGGGGTGGGCGATGGGCGCCCCCCAGAGGGCCATGATGGCGTCGCCGATGAACTTGTCGAGGGTGCCGCCGAACTCGAAGATGATGTCCACCATCTCCTCGAAGTACTCCGAGAGCATCGAGGCGATCTCGTCCGGGCTCATCTTCTCCGACATCGAGGTGAACCCCCGGATGTCGCTGAACATCACCGTCACCGGCCGCTTCTCGCCCCCGACGCCCACGGCGTCGGCGCGGGTGGCGATCTCGGCCGCCACGTTGGGCGCGAAGTAGCGCTCGAAGTTGCTCCGCACCATCGCCTCGCGCTGGATCTGCTCGGCGTACTGCACGTTGCGGAGCCCCACCGACGCCAGGTTGCTGAACGCCACGAGGAACTGGAGGTCCTCGTCGCTGAAGCTGTTCGTGGCGGTCATGTTGTCCACGTACAGCAGCCCCACCGCGTCGTCCTTGCTGTCGAGCAGCGGCGAGCACATCGCGCTGCGCACGCTCTGCAGCACGATGGACTGGCCCTTGAACCGGGTGTCGGCGACGGCGTTGTCGGTGAGGATGGCCACCTTCTCCTCCACCGCCTTGTTGGCGATGGAGCGGGGCACGGCGTGGTGGCTGGCGTCGCCCAGGCGGCTGCGCGCCACGCGGGGGCGGAGCTCCCCCGTGCCGCCGTCCTTGAGCAGGATGGAGACGCGGTCCACCGCCATCACCTCGAAGGTCATGTCCGCCACCTGGCCCAGCAGCTGGTCCAGGTCGAACGCGCCCGAGAGCTTCTGCGCGATGTCGAGGAGCAGCGAGAGCTTCTTGGCCTGCCGCTCCTGGACGTTGTTCCCCTGCACCCGGAGGAGGCCCACCTTGCTGGGCGAGTCCCCCGTCGGGAGGGCGGGGCCGCCCCCCGAGAGGCTCCCCACCGCGCGCACGATGGTGCCGCCGGGGACGGGGCTCAGCGAGGGGCCGCGCGGTTCCGGGGTCGCCGCCGCGGCCTGCACCGAGAACGCCACCTTGCCGAAGGTGACCGTCTCGCCCGGCGCCACGACCCGCTCGTCGACCTTCTGCCCCCCGACGAAGGTGCCGTTGGAGCTCCCCAGGTCCTTGACCCGGAGGCCGGCCGGCGTCCCCTCGAGCTCGACGTGGCGGCGGCTGATGGTGGGGTCGTTGACCGGGAAGTCGGTGCCCGTGGCGCGGCCCAGCACCAGCGTCCGTCCCGAGGGGACGTCGAAGGTGTGTTCGCCGGAGAGGGAGACGAGACGGAAGGCGGTCATCTGCGCAGGAATATATCGGCCGAGGGGGCGGGGCGCTAACCGCGCGCGCGGGCGGCCAGGGTGAGCGCCGCGAGGACGCCACGCGCCTTGGCCTCGGTCTCGGCCAGCTCGGCGGCGGGGTCGCTGTCGGCCACGATCCCGGCGCCCGCCTGCACCCACGCGCGGCCCCCCTTGATCACCGCCGTCCGGATGGCGATGGCGGTGTCGAGCGCCCGGGCCCCCCAGCCGACGTAGCCCACCGCCCCGGCATACGGCCCGCGCCGGGTGGGCTCGAGCTCGTCGATGATCTCCATCGCCCGCACCTTGGGCGCCCCGGAGACGGTGCCCGCCGGGAACGCACCCGCCAGCGCGCCCAGCGCGTCCACCCCCTCGCGCAGCGTCCCCTTCACCTCGCTCACCAGGTGCATCACGTGGCTGTAGCGCTCGATGGCCATCTGCTGGGTCACCCGTACCGACCCGTACGCCGCCACCCGGCCGACGTCGTTCCGCCCCAGGTCGAGGAGCATCAGGTGCTCGGCCCGCTCCTTCGGGTCGGCCAGGAGCTCGTCGGCCACGCGCCGGTCCTCCTCGGGGTCCCGGCCCCGGGGGCGGGTGCCGGCGATGGGGCGCACGGTGACCTCCCCCTCCTCCACCCGCACGAGCACCTCGGGCGAGCTGCCGACGAGATACAGGTCGTCGAGCTGGAGATAGAAGAGATAGGGCGCCGGGTTGAGGGTCCGGAGGTAGCGGTACGCCAGGAAGGGATCGGGGGCCGGCACCTCGAGCCGCCGCGAGAGCACCGCCTGGAAGCAGTCGCCGGCGGCGATGTACTCCTTGATGCGCGCCACCCCGCGCTGGAAGGCGTCGGCGGTGAACGGCGAGAGCGGGAGGGGCCCCACCCCGGCGGGGGCCAGGTCGAGCGGCGCGAGGGGCGCGGGCGCCGCGAGGCGGCGCGTCCACTCCGCGATGCGCGCCTGCGCCTGGTCGTAGAGCTCCCGCAGGGTGGCGTCGTCGTGGCGCGCGGGGACGGCCACGTTGGCGATCAGCTGGGCGCGGTGATGGAGGTTGTCCACCGCGAGCACCGTGTCCACGATCATCACCACCGCGTCCGCGAGGCCGCGATCGTCCGCGGGCGCGCCCGGCAGCCGCTCCAGGGTGCGCACCACGTCGTAGCCGAGGAATCCCACCGCGCCGCCGGTGAAGCGCGGCAGCCCCTCGCCCGGCACGGCGGGGTAGCGGCGGAGCGTCTGCCCCAGGTGCTCGAGCGGCGGCACGTCGAGCGCCACCGGCTTCCACCCCTGCGCCTGCGTCCACCGCTCCACGTCACGGCCGCGGTAGCGGTACACCTCGCGCGGCTCGGTGGCCACGAAGCTGTAGCGCGCCCAGCGCTCGCCTCCCTCGAGCGACTCGAGCAGGCAGCCGTACGGGCCGCGGTGCACCTTGGCGTAGGCCGAGACGGCGGTGTCCCCGTCCAGGAGCACCTCACGGCTCACGGGGACCATGCCGCCGCCGGCGGCGCGACGGCGGAAGGCGTCGAAGTCGGTGGACATAGGGGGTCGCAGAGGGGTCCGGCTACTTCCCCACCAGCATCTGGTACGTGCCCGGCCCCGGGATCTTGGCCAGGACCACGTCGGGGAAGGGGTGCGTGGAATAGTAGATGGCGGCATCGCCCCCCTCGCCACGGCGGGCGATCACGAGCCGGCGCTCCACCTCCGTCAGCGTGCGGTAGCGCGCCAGCGCGTCGGGCGGCGTGTTGAAGTGCACGGCGTACTTGAACGCGAGCTCCGCCCCCTTGCCCCACGGCGCGTCGGCCTCGAGCGTCACGCCGTACACGCCCGGGAGCGGGCGCGCGGTGACGTGGACCGTCTCGGCCGGCGCGTCCTGGAAGACGGTGGCGGGGAGGGTGAGCTCGAGGAACTCCGCCCGGTCGGGGGGACCGTGGCGCAGGATGAGGGTGCGGGCGCGCCCCCGGGTGACGACGAGGCTCGTGTCTCCCGGCGGGATGCCCCCCGCCTCGAGCAGGGCGGCCTCGGCCGGAGGCACCGTCCGCACCAGCACCGGCCCGTTGGCCACGGCCACCGCGCGGGCCGCGTCCGCCGTGCGGCCGCCGCCGTGGCACGCGCCGAGGAGGCAGAGCGGCAGGACGCGTGTCGCCACCGTCCGGATTAGCTTCACGATATGCGTCGCTCGCTGGTCGTGGTGCTCTGCTGGGCCGCCGGGGCCGCGCCGCTCGCCGCGCAGGGGTGGGGGGACAGCGCGGCCACCGCGCTCGCGGCACGGGCCGTCGCCGTGCGGGCGCGCTCCCAGGGGGACTCCGCCGTGCGCGCCTGGCAGGTGGACGCCCGCGGCGTGCTGCTCTTCCTGGCGCGGCTCGGCGCCGAGTCGGGACCGACCCGCCTGGTGCGGGCCGACCAACTCGACGTCGAAGTGTATTGGCGCGCCCCCGGCCGGAGCAAGCAGGTGATCCGCGGCTGGCGCGACCGGCGCTACCTCCCGAACGAGCTCCAGTACCACCGCGACCACCTCGGCATCGTCACCGACGGCTTCGGGCCCCGCATCCGCCTCGGCGAAGGGGACGAGGTGCGGGACATCGTCCACCCCCTCTCGGCGGAGGGGCTGGCGCGCTACGAGTTCGCGCGGCGCGATTCGGTGCGGGTCAGCGCCGCGGGCCGCGTGGTGACGATGGACGTGCTCGACGTGCGGCCGCGCGACCCGGCGCTCCCCGCCGTGGTGGGAACGCTCTACCTCGACCGGGCCAGCGCGGAGCTCGTCCGCTTCCGCTTCTCGTTCACGCCGGCGAGCTACCGGGACCCGTCGGTGGAACAGATCACCGTGCGCCTCGAGAACGCGCTGGTGGACGGGCGGGCCTGGCTCCCCTATCACCAGTCCATCGAGATCATCCGCAACGCGGGCGCGCTGGATCTCCCCTATCGCGGGATCATCCGCGGTGACTGGAGCTTCGGCGACTACACCCTGGAGCCGGCGCTCCCCGACACCGTCTTCCGCGGCGTCCCGATCGCGGGGCTGCGCGCCCCGGGGGACAGCGCGGGACCGTGGCCCGTCCCGTTCGACTCGGTGCTCGCGTCCGCGGATCCCGCCGTGAGCGAGGGGGAGGCGGCGGCGGTGCGCGCGGAGGTGGCACGCGTGATGGTGGGCCGGTCGCTCTCCGGGCTGGCGCGCTCGCGCTGGAGCGTCCGCGGGGTGAGCGACCTCCTCCGCTATGACCGGGTGGAGGGGGTGGCGCTCGGGATGGGAGGGCGCCTCGAGGGGCGCGGCTCGGGGCTCTCGGTCGCGCCGACCGCGCGAGTTGGGCTCGCCTCGGGGCTCGTCTCGGGCGGGATCACCCTTGCGCACCGCGGCGCCGGTGCGCGGCCGTGGACGGTCGAGCTCGACGCCGCCCGCGAGGTGCGCGACCTCTCCGACCACCCCGTGGTGAGCGGGGTGGTGAATTCGCTCGGCGCCCAGGAGTGGGGACAGGATCACGGGGACTACGTCCTGGTCGAACGGGCCGGGATCGGCGTGCGGCACCTGGTCGGGGACGGGACCCTCCTCTCGTGGACCGCCGGGTGGGTGGATCCCGGCCCGCTCACCGTGGAGGCTGCGCCGGCCCACGCCGAACCCAGGCCCCAGGCCGACCTGGGAGGGGCGCCCTACTGGTCGACGGGACTCCGGCTCACCAGTGTGCCGGGTGGGGCGACCCCGGGGGGAGCGGCGGGGGGATGGGAGGTGCGGCTCGATGGGGGGTGGGGGAGGGAGTCCAGCTGGGGGCGCGGCGCTGTGAGCTACGCGGCCGTCGCTCCCCTCCCCGCCGGGACCCTCGCCCTGCGCACATACGGGGGGGCCGCCACCGAGGCGTTGCCAAGGTGGCGCGGCTTTGTCCTGGGGGGGCGGGGCACCCTGCTGGGCGAACGGTACCGGGCCTGGGGGGGGCGGCAGATGGCCTGGGGGGAGCTCGAGTGGCGGTTCGAGGTCCCGGCCCCGGCCATCCCCCTCGGCTCCTTCGTCTCGACCGGACGGCGGGCCACCCTGGCGCCGTTCGTCCAGGCCGGGTGGGCGGGGGGGGCGATCGCCGGCGGGGTGGGGCGGCCGAGCGATGGCGTCAGGGGATCGGCGGGACTCGCGCTCGAGCTGTTCTACGGGTTGGTGCGGGTGGAAGGGGGGGTGGGGCTGGCCACCGGGCGGGCGCAGGTGACCTTCGACGTGGGCCGGGCGTGGTGGGGCGTGCTCTGACCTAGCCCCTCGTTGGGCGGGGGTCTAACTTCCGTGGTCTATGGCGTTCTCCGATCCCTGGCTCAGTTCCGCCCTCGAACCGCTGCTCCCTCCCGGGGAGCTCGACAAGCTGCGTGCCGCCCCCGAGGAGTCGCAGGGGTCGCTCTGGTCGGCGGTGACGGCGGCGGGGCTCCTGAGCGACGACCAGGTGGTCAAGGCGGCGAGCGACCGGTTCCGCTTCCCGCAGGCCGACCTGCAGGCGATCGTGCCCGCCAAGGTGCGCGACGCCCTGCCGGAGAGCCTGGCGCGGCGGTTCGGCGTGGTGCCGGTGCGCGCCACCGACTCGGTGCTCGAGGTGGCCACGGCCAACCCGTTCGACCTCGAGGCCGAGAAGATGCTGGCCTTCGCCACGGGGCGGGAGGTGCGCCTCCAGCTCGCGGCGCCGGCGCGCATCACCGAGAAGCTCGAGGAGATCTACCGGCCCGAGAACGTGGTGGAGAACCTGCTCCAGAACCTGGAGGAGCAGGAGGTCACGCAGATCGAGGAGGAGGTCGAGGCGGACGACCTCCTGAGCACCACCGAGGAGGCCTCGGCCCGTCCGGTGGTGCGGCTGGTGGACGCCATCCTCTCCGAGGGGATCCTGGCGCGGGCGAGCGACATCCACATCGAGCCCTCCGAGGGGGGCGTGGTGGTGCGCTACCGCATCGACGGCGTGCTGGTGCAGAAGATGAAGATCCCGCGCGCCGCCGGCGTGCCGCTCATCTCGCGCATCAAGATCATCAGTTCGCTCGACATCGCCGACCGCCTGCGGCCGCAGGACGGCCGCGCCCGCGTGGCCGTGAACGGCCAGCCCGTGGACCTGCGCGTCTCGACGCTGCCGGCCTCGTACGGCGAGAAGGTGGTGGTGCGTATCCTCAACGCGCAGGCCACCGCGCTGGACCTCGAGGCGCTCGGGCTCTTCCCGGACGAGATCAGCGACCTGCAGCAGCTGCTGGACAACAAGGACGGCATCATCCTCGTCACCGGCCCGACCGGCTCGGGCAAGACGACGACGCTGTACAGCGCCATCCGCTACGTGCAGGACGAGGGGGTCAACATCGTCACGGTGGAGGACCCGGTCGAGTACCGGCTGTCCAACAACATCGTGCAGGTGCAGGTCAACCCGAAGGCGGGGCTCACCTTCGCGAGCGCGCTGCGCTCGATCCTGCGCCAGGACCCCGACGTGGTCCTCATCGGCGAGATCCGCGACCAGGAGACCGGCTCGATCGCCGTCCAGGCCTCGCTCACGGGCCACCTGGTGCTCTCCACGCTGCACACCAACGACGCCCCCAACGCGGTCACGCGCCTCATCGACATGGGGCTCGAGGGGTTCAAGATCGCCTCGGCGCTGCGCGGGGTGGTGGCGCAGCGGCTCATGCGCCGGCTCTGCCCCACCTGCCGCGAGGTGAGCACCGAGCCGGTGCCCGAGAAGCTCCGCAAGCACATCCCCGCCGAGACGACGCTCTACCGCGCCATCGGCTGCCCCGAGTGCGCCATGACCGGGTTCCGCGGCCGCTTCAGCGTGGTCGAGGTGATGCAGATGACGCCCGAGCTCGAGCGGCGGATCGGCGTGGGCGCGCCCCCCGACCAGCTGGCCGAGGCGGCGCGGATGGGCGGGATGAAGACGCTGTGGGAGTGCGGGCTCCGGCACGTGCTGGCCGGGCACACCAGCGTGGACGAACTGCTGCGCGTCACCGACGTGCCGGTGGCCACGCCGCCCGCGCCGCGGCCCGCCCCGGCCCGGTCCACCCCCGCGCCCGGGAGCCTCACCCCGCCCGCCGCCGCGCCGCACGCGGCGCCGGCGACGGGGCACGCCGGCACCGACCTGCTCGAGGGGCTGGAGCTCATCGAGGAGGAGGCCGCCGGGGCCGTGCCCAAGGGGGGCGGCGCCGGGAGCGGCGGGGGGCGCACCGTGCTCGTGGTGGACGACGAGGATTCGCTGCGCCGGGTGCTCTGCGACCTGCTCGAGCGCGAGGGGTACCGCACCATCGAGGCGCGCGACGGGGCCGAGGCGATCGACCGCGTGGACGAGCACGCCCCCGACGTGGTGCTGCTGGACCTCAACCTCCCCGGCCTCGACGGCTACGGGGTGCTCTCCAAGCTCCGCTCGCGCCCGGACACCCGCACCCTTCCCGTGGTCGTGCTCACCGCCAAGGGGGACGAGGACAACGAGGTCCGCGTCCTCCAGCTCGGGGCCGACGATTTCCTCACCAAGCCGTTCCGGGCCCGCGCGCTGTACGCCCGGCTCGACAAGATCCTCCATCCTCGCCGCGCGTCCTGACGCCGCGGCCCCGCGACCCGTGAACGCTCGCGTCCCCGCGGCGACGGCCGATCCGTCCGCCGCCCTCGCCCGTGTCCGTGCCTCGGTGCGCCAGCACCCGGCGTACCACGTCACGCCCCGCGCGGCCGCCCGCAAGCTGAACCAGAACGAGTCGCCCTGGGACCTCCCGGCCGAGCTCAAGCGGGAGGTCCTGGCCCGGTGGGAGGCGCTGCCGTGGAACCGTTACCCCGAGCTGGTGCCCCACCACCTGGTGGCGCGGATCGCCGCGCGGGCGGGGTGGGTGCCCGAGGGGACCATCGTCGGCTGTGGCAGCAACGACCTGCTGATGGGCGCCCTCCTGGCGACGGTGGAGGCCGGCGCGCCGGTCGTGGCCCCGGTCCCGAGCTTCGGGCTCTATCACATCGTGACCGAGCTGCTCGGCGGGCGTCACGTGGGGGTGCCGCTCACCGAGCGCTTCGCGTACGACGTGGACGCGCTCCTCGCCGCCGCCCGGCGCGAGGGGGCGGGGGTGCTGATCCTCTGCGCCCCCAACAACCCCACCGGCACCCCTCTCCCCGCCGACGCGGTGGCCCGCGCGCTGGCCGAGACCGAGGCGCTCGTGTTCTGCGACGAGGCGTACCTCGAGTTCGGCGGCGGGAGCGCCCTGCCGCTCCTCCCGGCGCACCCGCGGCTCGTCATCTTCCGCACCTTCAGCAAGGCGCTGGGGCTGGCCGGACTGCGGCTGGGGTACGCGCTGGGACACCCGGCGCTGATGGCGGAGCTCGCCAAGGCGCGGCTCCCCTACAACGTCAACGCGCTCACCGTGGCCGCGGTGGAGGCGGCGCTCGATCACGAGGAACTGCTCGCGGAGCGGGTGCGCCTGGTGGCCGCCGAGCGCGAGCGGCTCACGACGGCGCTGGGCGCCCTGCCCGGGCTCGAGACCTGGCCCAGCCTGGCCAACTTCGTGCTGGTGCGGGCCCGGGGGCGGGGGGCGGAGCTCTTCCGCCGGCTCCACGCGGAGCACGGCATCCTCGTGCGCGATGTCTCCACCCAGCCCCTCCTCGCCGACTGCCTCCGCATCACGGTGGGGACCCCCGACGACACCGAGGCGCTGGTGGACGCGCTGCGCCGGATCCTGGGAGGGACCCGATGACCCGCGTCGGCGAGGTGCAGCGCACCACCAAGGAGACCGACATCCGCGTCCGCGTGGACCTGGACGGCACCGGCGCCGCCGCCGTCCGCACGGGGATCGGGTTCTTCGACCACATGCTCGAGGCGCTCGCGCGCCACGCGCTGCTCGACCTCGAGGTCGAGGCGCGCGGCGACCTGCACGTGGACGGGCACCACACCGTGGAGGACACCGGGATCGCGATCGGCCAGGCGCTGGCCACCGCGCTCGGCGACCGGCGCGGCATCACCCGCTACGGCGACGCCACCGTGCCGCTCGACGAGGCGCTCGTGCGCGCGGTGGTGGACCTCTCCGGCCGCCCGTACCTGAGCTACCACGTGGACGTGGCCAAGTGGCAGATGCTGGGGGACTATGACGTATTTCTCACCCCGGAGTTCTTCCGCGCCCTCGTCACCAACGCCGCGCTCACCGCGCACGTGGACCTGATCCGCGGCGACAACCCGCACCATATCGTCGAGGCCGCCGTCAAGGCGTTCGCCCGCGCGCTGGGCGCCGCGCTCCGCATCGATCCGCGTGTCACCGGGGTGCCGAGCACGAAGGGGGCGCTCTGATCGCGGTGGTGGACTACGGCGTCAACAACGTCGCCAGCGTGGTGCGCGCGCTGGCGGCGGCGGGGCATCCCGGCACCCTCACCGCCGACCCCGCCCTGATCCGCGGCGCCGAGCGCGTGCTCCTCCCCGGCGTCGGGCACTTCGGGCAGGGGCTCGCCAACCTGCGCGCCGCCGGGCTCGATGCCGCCGTGCGCGAGGCGGCCGCCGCCGGCCGCCCCGTCCTCGGCATCTGCCTCGGGCTGCAGCTCCTCTTCGCGGGGAGCGCCGAGGCCCCCGCGACACCGGGGCTCGGGCTCCTCCCCGGGCGCGTGGCGCGCTTCGGGCCGGGGCTCCCGGTGCCGCACGTCGGCTGGGCGCGGATCGAGGCCACCCCCGCCGGGGCCGGGCACCCGCTCACCCGCGGGGTGCTGGCCCGCCCCGAGTACTTCTACCACGTGCACAGCTTCCACCCCGCCGACGTCCCCGAGACAGCGCGCCTGGCGGAGGGGGACTACGGCGGACGTTTCCCCACCATCGTGGCGCGCGGGAACGTGGCGGGGGTGCAGTTCCACCCCGAGAAGTCCCAGCGGGCGGGGCTCGCGCTCCTCGCGGCCTTCGCGGAGTGGCGGCCATGAGCGGCGTGGCGGTGCGGTACGTGGACGTGTACGTCCTGCGGCGCGCGGGGGCGGGGTGGGAGGTGCTGACCCTGCGCCGCGCCCCCGGCGGCCGCTGCCCCGGCGGCTGGGAAGGGGTGCACGGCCACCTGGAGCCGGGAGAGCGCCCGGTGGCGGCCGCGCTCCGCGAGCTGCGCGAGGAGACGGGGCTCGAGGTGGAGCGGCTGTACAACCTGAGCCGGGTCGAGACGTTCTACCGCCACACCACCGACGAGGTGGCCCTGATCCCCGTCTTCGTGGCGGTGGTCGGAGCGGCGGCGGAGGTCCGGCTCGGTCCCGAGCACGACGGTCACGCCTGGCGCCCCCTCGACGAGGCGGCGCGCACCCTCCTCTGGCCCCGCTCCGCCCGCGCCCTCGAGGACGCGGCGCGCCTCCTTGCCGGCGGCGACGCCGGCCCCGCCGAGGACGTGCTCCGCGTATGCTAGCGCGCCGCATCATCCCCTGTCTCGACGTGCGCGGCGGCCGGGTCGTCAAGGGCGTGCACTTCGGCGAGCTGCGCGACGCCGGCGACCCGGTGGAGCAGGCCGCGCGCTACGACGCCGAGGGGGCCGATGAACTGGTCTTCCTCGATATCAGCGCGAGCGCCGAGGAGCGCGCCACCACCCTCCGGATGGTGGAGCAGGTGGCCGAGCGGCTCTTCATCCCCTTCACCGTGGGCGGGGGCATCCGCAGCGTGGCGGACGCGGGACGGGTGCTCCGCGCCGGCGCCGACAAGGTGGCGGTGAACACCGCGGCGGTGCGGGATCCCTCGCTCGTCCCCGCCCTGGCGGAGAGCTTCGGGAGCCAGTGCGTGGTGGCGGCCGTGGACGTGCGCCGCGAGGGGGAAGGGTGGCGGGTGTACGTCACCGGGGGGCGCGACCGTACCGAGCTCGACGCCCTCGCGTGGCTCCACCGGCTCGAGTCCCTCGGCGCCGGCGAGATCCTCCTCACCTCGATGGACCGCGACGGCACGCGGAGCGGGTACGACCTCGAGCTCCTCCGCGCGGCGGCGGCGACGGTGTCGGTGCCGGTCATCGCCTCCGGGGGCGCGGGCACGGTGGACCACCTGGCCGAGGCGCTCGACGCGGGGGCGCACGGGGTGCTGGCGGCGTCGATCTTCCACCTCGATGGCTCATCCATCGGCGCGGCGCGGGCGGCGCTTCGCGCGCGCGGGATACCGGTCCGCGAATGCTGAACCCGCTCCTCCTCCTCCTCCCGCTCCTGGCGGCCCCGGCCCAGCCGTGCACCGCCATCCCGCGCGCCGGCCTCCGGGTGTCGGGCGACACGCGCATCTGCCCCGGCGTGTACCGCATCCCCGACCCGCGGGAGGGGGGCGTGCTGGTGGTGAGCACCTCCGACACCCGGATCGACCTCACCGGTGTCACGCTCGAGAGCGGCGACTCGGTCCCCGCGGCCTTCGTCGGGGTGGGGATCCTGGCGCGGGACGTGGACCGCGTCACCATCGTGGGGGGGCGGATCCGCGGGTATCGCTGGGGGATCCGCATCATCGGCGGCCGCGGGCACCAGGTGCGCCAGGTGACGCTCTCGGGCTCCCGGCGCCAGGCGCTCCGGAGCACCGCCGTGGTGTACGACGAGGGGGACTGGCTCGACATCTTCGCCCCGGACAGCACCGTGGCCTATGGCGGCGGCCTCTTGCTCGAGGACGCCACCGCGCCCCTCGTCACCGGGGTCACGGCGCGGGGGGCGCAGAACGGCATCGCGCTCATCCGGGTGCGGCAGGCCTACGTCGCCGACAACGACGTCTCCGGCAACTCGGGGTGGGGGATCTCGCTCTACAGCAGCGCCGCCAACGCCATCGTGCGCAACGACGCGTCGCGGAACGTCCGCTGCGAGGCGCCGAGCTGGAGCCGCGGCTGCGACTCGGCGGCGCTGCTGCTGCGCGACCGGAGCGACTCCAACCTCGTCGCCGACAACGACCTCCGCTGGTCGGGCGACGGCTTCTTCCTGAGCGGCGAGCGGGGGCGGGTGCGCCCCTCGGACGGGAACATCGTCGTCCGCAATGACGCCACCGGTTCGCCGCACAACGCCTTCGAGGCCACGTTCAGCGCCGGCAACGTCTTCGCGGACAATCGCGCCGACAGCTCGGGGTACGGTTTCTGGCTGGGCTACAGCGCGGCCACGCTGGTGCGCGGCAACAGCATCCTGGGGAGCCGCGTCGCGGGGATCGCCATCGAGCACGGGGCCGACAACGAGCTCGCGCGCAACACCATCGTCGGGGCGCCGGTGGGGGTGCACCTGTTCGCGCCGCACCCGGGCGACGTGCCGAGCCGAGGGACGACGGTGGCGGGGAACACCATCGGCGGCACGGCGCGCGGCGTGCTGCTGGAACGCACCGCCGGGGCGGTGGTCATCGGCAACGTGTTCGACGCCGTCACCGACGCGCTCGTGGCCGACGGCGACGCCGCCGACGCGCGGGTGACGGGGAACGTGTTCCTCGGGGCGGCCGGGTGGTGGATCGACGCTCCCGACCTGAACGCCGGCGGGAACTACTGGGCGGCGAGCGACCTGCGGGGGGTGCTGGCGCGGGTGAAGGGACGGGTGGTGGTGGCCCCCTGGGAGCCGGCGAGCGCCGCGGGGTACTGACCCCTCACCCCGCCGGGTGCGCCTCTCGCACGGCGGCCCGCAGTTCCTTCACGTCGAAGGGAAGCCCCACGACGCGGATCCCCTGCCGGCGGAATCGCTCCGCCTCGCCCGGGAGCGACGGGGGGAGCGCCGCCAGGAGCCGCCCGCGGAGCGCCGGCCGGTCGGTGAGGAGCGCCAGGGCGAGCGGGCCGCGTCCCGGCCACTCCGTGCGCCCCTGCACGAGCACCAGGTACCACTCCCCCCCGTCCAGCCGCTCGAGCCCCGTGGGCCCGGGGGGCGCCTCGTCCACGCTCACCGCCTCGGGCGCCAGCAGGGCGCGCACGGTGCGCAGGAACTTGGCGTCGTCGTCGCAGATGAGGAGCCGCCGCGGGGCGGGCGCCGCGTGCGCCTCCGCCGGCGCCGCGGGGAGCCGGAGCGTGAACGCCGCGCCGCCCTCCGCCCCGGGGGCGTATTCGAGCCGCCCGCCGTGCGCCTCGGCGATGCCGTAGCTGATCGAGAGCCCGAGCCCCGTCCCCTCGCCGGGGTCCTTCGTGGTGAAGAACGGGGTGAAGAGCAGCGGCACCTGGCCGGCAGGGACCCCGTCCCCGTTGTCGCTCACGGTGAGGCACGCCTCGCCCCCCGCCGTCGCGGTGGCCAGCACGATGCGCCGGTCCCGGTCACCCCGCGCGACGGTCACCGCGTGCACCGCGTTGGTGAGGAGGTTGAGCACCACCGACTGCAGCTCGTAGCGGTCGCCCATCACCTCCACCGGCGCCGGGGCCAGCGCCTCGGTGAGCACCACGCCCCGGATCCGGAGCTCGTACGCGACCAGCTGGGCGGTACGCGTCGCCACGTCGTTCAGGTCCACCCGGGCGCGCTCCTCCGACGATCCCTTCCGCGCGAAGGTGAGCAGGTTCCGCACGATGCGCCCGGCGCGGTCGGCCTGGTCGCGGATCACCTTGAGGTGCTCGCGCGCCTCGGGGGGCGCCTTGGCCTGCTCCACGAGCAGTTCCGACAGGCCGGCGATGCTCGTGAGCGGGTTGTTGAGCTCGTGCGCCACGCCGCTCACCAGCTGGCCCACCGCCGCGAGCTTCTCGTTCTGGATCAGCTGGGTCTCGAGCGCGCGCTGGTCGGTCACGTCCTCCACCAGCACCACGCCGGCGGCGCTCCGCCCCTCGGCCACCGGCGCGGCGGTGAGGCGGAGCAGCCGCCCCTGGCCCATCCGCACGAGGAGGGGCGCGCCCCGCTCCCCCGCCGCGAGCGTGCGCACCAGCCCTTCCACCGGCCCCTCGCTGCCGCGGAGCAGGTCGGGAAGGGGGCACCCCACGATCGCCTCGACCGGGTGCTCCAGGATGCGTGCCAGCGCGGTGTTGGCGCGGTGGATCGTGCCGTCGGCGCCCAGCACCGCCACCCCTTCCGCCAGGGCGTCGAAGGCGGTCTCCCACTCCTCCTTGCCGCGCCGCACCATCTCCACGAATCGCGCGTTGGCCAGCACCACCGCCGTGTGGGTGGCCACGGTGCTCAGGAGGCTCAGGTCCTCGCTGGTGAAGGGGCCGCGCCGGTGGCCGGTCACCGCCACCACGCCGAGCGCCACGCCGTGCGCCCGGAGCGGCGCGGCGGCGGCGGTGCGCGCGGCGAGCCCCGGCAGGACGGGCTCCGCCGCGCCGTCCAGCAGCTCGATGTGCCCGCCGTGGAAGGCCCGGAGCGCCGCCCCCTCCGCCTCCCGGGAGATCACCTGCCCCGCCAGCCGCGCCACGTCCCCCTCCGCCGCCGCCACCACCAGCGGGCCGCCCCCCGGCTCCGCCAGGATCACCAGCGCGCCGTCGGCGTGCAGGAAGCGCAGGGCGTAGCGCGCCACCTGCTCCCCGATCCGTTCCACCTGCAGCGACTCGGCCAGGAGGAAGCTCAGCTCCTGCAGCGAGAAGAGCTCGCCCATCCGCCGGTCGAGCTGCTGGGCCAGGAGGTCGCGCGCCCGCTCGGCCGTGTCGGCCCGGCCGGCCTCGGCGCGGGCCCGCACCCACGCAAAGAGCGCGGCACCGGCGAGGAACACGCCGGCGCCGCCAAGGAGCATGAGCGTCGCCGCCGGGGTCAGCGCGGCCCCTCCCCCCCGGCCCGCTGGGTGGGGGCGGCGTCGGTCGGGGCGTTCGGCTTGACGCGGATGGACTTGGCCGGGATCCCCACGTTCACGTGGTAGGGACGCACGTCCTTGGTGGCCACCGCCACCGCCCCGACCATCCCGTTCCGCCCCACCCGCACCCCGGCGAGCACCGTGGCGTGGTAGGTCACCCGCACGTCGTCCTCGAGGACGGTGCGGAGGCTCGTCACGTCCCGCTGGTCGACGATGCTGTGCGTGTGGCTGTAGATGTTGGCGTAGTCGGAGATGCTCACCCGGTCGCCAAGGGTGATCCCGCCCCGGTCGTCGAGCAGCACGTGGCGATGCACCACCACGTCGTCCCCCACCTCCAGATTGTAGCCGAACGAGAGCTCGACGTACTGGAACGCCTTGAAATTCTTCCCGCAGCGCGCGAAGATGTGCCTGGCCAGCACCCGGCGGAGGCGC
>DASTRQ010000164.1:0-2641 GCA_035761145.1 Gemmatimonadales bacterium | reverse complement strand
CCTCTCAACTCCTGCCAGAACGCGAGTGTCCGCTGGGCCACCGCGCTGTCGGTGAACTCCTCCATCACCCGCTTCCTGCCTTCCGCGCCCTGGGCCTCGCGGGCGGGGAGGTCGTCGCGCAGGCGCTGCAGCGCGCCTGTGAGGGCGGCCACATCACCCGGGGGGACGACGAGCCCCGCGCCGCCGACGAGCTCGGGGAGGGCGCCGCAGTCGGCCACGACGGCGGAGACCCCCCACGCCATCGCCTCGACCATCGCGTAGCTGTGGGTCTCGACCCAGCGGCCGTTGGGGATCGAGGGCTGGACCACGCAGTCCACCTGCGGCCAGAGCTCCACCAGCTCTTCCTGCGGCACCATCCCGAGCCAGGTGATCCGGCTCCCCAGCCCCAGCTTCTCGGCCAGCTCCTCGAGCCGCACCTGCTCGGGCCCCGTCCCCGCCACGGTGAGGCGCCAGCGGCCGTGCATCTTGACGCAGGCGTGGAGCAGGGTCTCGAGCCCCTTCTCGGGGACGAGCCGCCCCACGAAGCCGATGGTGAACTCCTCCTGCGGCATCCGCTCCACCCGGAGCGGGGGGGTGACGCCGAGCTGGGGGAGGGTGGTGAGCGGGACCCCGGGACGCGCCTGGCCCAGGATCGTGGCGGCGAGGCGGTTGCCGGCGATGAGGGCCGAGGCGCGTTCGAGCGTGCGGCGGCGGCGGCGCTCCGCCCGGAAGCCGAGCCGCGGGGGGAGGGCGCGCCAGGAGTGCAGCACCCGCGGCAGGCGGAGCCGTTCGGCCAGCTTGAGCGCCCGCGCGGCCGCGCGCGACTCCGGCTCCTCCTCCACCTGCACCACGTCGGGGCGGAAGTCGGCAAGGAGGCGTTCGAGGTCGCCCCGATGCCAGGCGGGGTCGTCGCCGCCGCCCACGCGGATCGGGACGATGCGGACGCCCGCGTCGTCCTGGAACCTGGCCACCAGCTCCCCGCGCCCATCGGGGCCGGGCCACCGCTCGGGGACCGCCACCGCCACGGCACAACCGAGCCCGGCAAGGGCGCGGAGCTTGCCACGGGCGGCAGGATCGAGATAGGCGTGGGAAAGGATCGCGGTGCGCATCGCGGGGGGAGAAGGTAAGGTGGGGCGGGGAGGGCGGGTAGGTGCGAAGTAGGGTAGGGCGGGGAGGGCGGCGAGGGCGGGACGAGTCATCCCGAGGGCGCAGCGCGCCCGAGGGATCTTGCCGGGATGGCCACGAACGAGGACCGCCCGCCGAGATTCCTCGCTACGCTCGGAATGACACCGTCCCGCCTCACGCGCCTCACGCGCCTCACGCGCCTGACGCGCCTCACGCGCCTCACCCGCCCTCCCCACCCGCCCCCCTCACCTATCGGGAGAGGGGCCCTCACAACCGCTTCAGCGCCTCGAGCTCGATCAGGTGTTCACGGTCCTTGGGGCGGCCGGCGGCGCGCTTGGCGGCGATCAGCTGGTCCAGCGAGAGCACCTGCACCCTCCCTGCCGGCAGGTCGATCGTCAGTGCGTCGCGTGCGGCGGCGTGGTAGTCTCCCACCCCTTTCACCTCGTGGAACAGGTCCAGGAGTCCGGCATCGGTGGCGAGCGTCAGGGTGCCGGCGTGGCGGAGCGTGCGCGCGTCGGCGATGAAGGGGAGTCCCGCTTCGATCTCCCGCGGGTAGGCGTGCCAGCGCTGCAGGAGGGCGCCGAGCCGGTCGAGGTTGTCGGGGGCGGTGTCGTAGAGGATGTCGAGGTCGTCGGTGACCCGCCGCGACCCGTGCGCCACCCCCGCCACCCCGCCCACGATGACGAAGCGCACTTCGGCGCCGACGAGCCCGGCCACCAGGTCGAGGAGGGTCATCGCCGCAGCTGGGAGAGGAGCCGCTGTGCGGCGTCGAGGTCGCGGAGCCGAGTGGCGGGGTCGCGCCGGAGGCCGGCGCGGAGCGCCGAGAGATCGAGTCCGTACGACTCGGCCCTGCGGAGCGCCGCGGCGCGCGAGCGTGGGGGCGCCGCCGGGCGCGGGGGCCGGCCGCGGCCGCGGGGAGGGAGCGCCGCGAGGGCCGCGAGCCGGGCGGTCCAGTCGGCCTCGAACCGGGCCCGATCGAGCGTGATGGAGACAGGCCCCTCTCCGATCGGGGTGCGCCCCTGGAGCAGCTCCTCTGCCACGCCCCACGCCCGGCGCAGCGGGAGCCCGTACGCCTGGTCCAGGAGCCGCACCACCGCCAGGCGCCGCGCCGTGGCGTGGTCGTACCGGGCGGGGAGCCCGAGCACCGCGAAGGCGTTGCGGCACCACTTGGCCGGGGCGCCGACGAGGAGGGCAAAGGAGGCGAGGGGCACGGGCGTAATATAGCTGGTAGGTAGCCTAATATCTTTGGTAAGGCGCGTAAGGCGCGTAAGGCGCGTAAGGCGCGTAGGGCGGGTAAGGCGGGACGGTGTCATTCCGAGCGCAGCGAGGAATCTCGGCGGGCGGTCCTCGTTCGTGGCCATCCCGGCAAGATCCCTCGGGCGCGTGGCGCCCTCGGGATGACTCGTTCCGCCTCACCCGCCCTACCCGCCTTACCCGCCTTACCCGCCCTACCCGCCCTCTTGTGACCCCCATCACCGACTCCGACTACCCCTAGACGATTGCCATTCCAGCACTTAGCTTACTCTGATCAGGGTGG
>DASTRQ010000163.1:0-5295 GCA_035761145.1 Gemmatimonadales bacterium | reverse complement strand
TCCGACTCGAGCCCCACGACGTCGTAGATCCGGGCGCTGTCGCGGACCATCGTGCGGAAGACCATCTCGTCGTAGGGCCCGATGACGCGGCCGAGGCCCCCGTTCATCCAGGTCTCGAGATAGACGGCGTACCCCTCGAGGTACCAGCGGGGGGAGAACCAGCGCGGGGTGGTGAGGTACCCGTAGAGCATCGAGGTCGGGGCCTCGACGTTGGGGGTGACCTTGCCGAAGAAGAGCGAGCGCCAGACCCGGTCCGCGCGGGTCGGCTTGTCCACGGTGAAGATGTGGGCCATCTCGTGGTTCATCGACGAACCCATCCGCTCCGGGGCGGGGCCCGACTCGTACTCGTGGGCGTACGGCTCGATCCCGAGGGTGATGTGGTTGTCGGGGACGGGGCGGGCGCCGGCGTTGCCGTAGTGCCAGAGGTCGTGCATCAGCACTTCCATCTTGCCGGGGGGATCGTAGTTCCAGAACCGGCGATGGAAGCGGAGCGAGTTCTCGAAGCTCCGGGCCACCTGGGGGACCAGGTAGCTCTGGAGCGGCGAGGTGTAGACCAGCCGCATGTCGCCGGTCTCGAGGGTCTGGAACTGGGCGGCGAGGGGGGCGGGCACGACCGCGCCGAGGCAGGCGAGGAGGGCCAGGCACCGCGCCTGCGCGATGGAGGGGAGGGGCACGAGGAGAAGGTACGCCACGATCCCGGCCGCGGTAAGACCGGGCCGGGATCGTCCCCTCCCTGAGGGGGAGGGCGGGGCGGGCCGCTTACTCGGCCGTGCGCAGGGCCGTGCGGCTCGCCTCGGTCAGGAACGCCTCGGAGGCCAGGGCGCTCCGGGAGAGGGAGCGGAACGCCTCGGACGCCTGCAGGGTCCGGTACGCCTCGCTCGCCATCACGGTGCGGAAGGCCTCGGAGGCCATCATCGTGCGGAAGGCCTCGCTCGCCATCGCGGTGCGGAAGGCCTCGGAGGCCATCGCGGTGCGGAACGCCTCGCTCGCCTGGGCGGTGCGGAGCGCCTCGCTGGCGGCCAGGGTGCGGAAGGCCTCGCTCGCCTGCATCGTGCGGAAGGCCTCGCTCTGCTGCAGGGTCCGGAACGCCTCCTGGGCCTGCGCGGTGCGGAGCGCCTCGGTGGCCTGGGCGGTGCGGAACGACTCCATCCCCTGCGCGGTGCGGAACACCCCCTGCGCCTGCGCGGTGCGGAACGCCTCGCTCGCCATCAGGGTGCGGTACGCCTCGCTCGCCATCACGGTGCGGAAGGCCTCGGAGGCCATCACCGTGCGGAAGGCCTCGGTGGCCATCGCGGTGCGGAGGGCCTCGCTGGCCTGGGCGGTGCGGAACGCCTCGCTCGCCTGCGCGGTGCGGAACGCCTCGCTGGCCATCACGGTGCGGAACGCCTCGCTCGTGACCAGCTTCAGGACGTCGGGGTTCTGGAGCAGGACCGCGATCTCGGGGTTCTGCAGGTTCACCTCGGACGGGGAGATCTGGCGGCCGCGGTACCGCGAGGCCTGCTGGACGCCGGGGATCCCGGGATCGCCGCCGATGGTGCCGGAGGTGCCGCCGGTGGGGGGGAAGCCGGTGACGAGCGCGGCGACCACGACCGCCGCGGCGACTACGGTGCTTCCGATCAGCATCGTCTTCTTGGTCATGACCGCGTTCTCCATGGGCTCAGTGAGGGGTGCACCGACGGTGCGCTGACGGGACAGGGACGACCGGAGGGCGGCGAAGGGAGACCACCCCGGGACGACGTTCGGCGAGGCGCGGGCCGGGAGCTCCAGCCCCTTGAGGATCGCCGCCTTGAGGCCCGGCGGGGGGGCGCGCCCCTCCACCTGCCCAAGGACCCGGGCGACCCGCCGGAGGTCGGCGTCGAGCGCCCGCGCCTCGGGATCGCCGGCCACCAGGGCCCGCGCGGCCGCGCTCCCCTCCGGCGTGTTGACGCCGTCGATCTCCTGGTGGATCAGCTCGACCTGGCCGGGCGTCAGCATCGCTAGCCTTCGCGTTCGCGGAGCAGCACGCGCAACCGGTCGCGCGCCGTGTACAACCGTGACTTGACCGTCTTGACGGGGATCTCGAGGACCCCGGCGATCTCTTCGTAGCTGAAGGAGAGGAAATGCCGGAGCACCACCACCGACCGGTCGTCGACGTTCAGCGCCATCAGCGCCCTCCCCACCCGGTCCTCCGCCTCGGCGCCCCGGTCCGCCGCGTCGCTCGACGGGAGGCCCGGGTCGTCCTCCAGCGCCACGGTCGGCTTCCGGCGCTTCAGCACGTTCAGCGACTCGTTCACCGTCATCCGGTAGACCCAGCTGAAGAACCGGTACCGCGGGTCGTAGCTCCGGAGCTTGAGCAGCGCGTTCAGGAAGACGGTCTGGGTGACGTCCTCCGCGTCCTGGGCGTCGTGGAGCATCCGCAGGGCGAGGTTGTACAAGGGCCGCTGGTAGCGATCGATGAGGCCGTTCGCCGCCTCCCGCCGGCCCTCCAGGTACCCCCGGATGGCGGCACGGTCCTGGTCGTCTATGGCTTGAGGTGTCTCTTCCAAGTACAACCCGGATCGCCAAAGGTTGGAAAGGCCGGACGGGAGGGGGGCCTGCGGAGCCCCTTCGGGGGGCCGGGATAAGTTGCACTCCGGACTTATACGGGGTAAGGGGCGGCGACCCCCTCCCCGCGCCACCCGGGCCCGGGGACGTCATATTGATGGGGCCCCCCGCCCCCACCCCCGCCACCTGCCGGAGTACCGGATGCCCCCTGGCTTCCAGATGACGTTCGGTGCGGATCCCGGCGCGGTGCCCCGGGCCGTGGCGCGGTTCGCCGAGTTCGCCGAGGCGCACGCCCTCCCGGCGCCGGTGCGGCGGAGCATCCAGGTGGCGCTCGACGAATTCGTCTACAACCCGATCGTGTACGGCTTCGCGGCGCGGGGCGGGGGGCAGGGCGAGCTCCGGGTGACGTTCGACGGCGACCGGGTGACGGTGACCATCACCGACGACGGTCCCCCGTTCGACCCGCTGGCGTACGCCACCCCCGACACCGGGCTTCCGGTGGAGGCGCGCGGGATCGGGGGGCTCGGCATCCATCGGGTCCGCCGGATGATGGACGAGGTGCGCTACCGGCGCGAGGAGGACCGGAACGTGGTGGTGCTGGTGAAGCGAGTGCGGGAGGGAACGCCGGCGGGACAACGAGGAGGGGATCACATGGACGTGAGCACGCGCAGCGAAGCGGACGTCACCATCGTCGCCTTCGCGGGGAACCTCGACAGCAACACCGCGCCCGTCGCCCAGCAGGCGCTCGACGGGGTCCTCGCCGCCGGCGGGAAGAAGCTGGTCGTCGACTTCTCGGCGCTCGACTACATCAGCAGCGCGGGGCTCCGCGTCCTGCTCGGCACCGCCAAGAAGCTGCAGGGGTCGGGCGGAGCGCTGCGACTGTTCGGACTGAACGAGACGGTGCGGGAGGTGTTCGAGATCTCCGGCTTCTCGACGATCCTGGCGGTGCGGGGGACCGAGAGCGAGGCGCGGGCGGGGCTGTAGGAGGGCGGCGTTCGTCCGGATCCCGTCGCGGGGCGCCCTCCCGCCGCCCGGGACGCGTCGAGGGGCGGCGTCCGTTCCGATCCCGTCGCGGCGCGGCTCGCCGCGCTATCCGAGGCCCGGATCGCGCGGAAGGGCGGCGTTCGTCCGGATCCCGTCGCGGCGCGGCTCGCCGCGCCCTCCCGACGCCCGGAACGCGTCGAGGGGCGGCGCATGCGCCGCCCCTACGTTCCTACCCGTTCGAATGTAGGGGCGGGGCATGCCCCGCCCGTCGGTGCGGCCTCGTGATCCCCTACCTCGCCAGCCTCCCCCACGCTTCTTCCGCCTTCCGCAGCGCCTCGTCCGCCGTCGCCCCGTAGCAGTTGAGGTGCCCCATCTTCCGCCCCGGCCGCGGCTCCGCCTTGCCGTACAGGTGCAGCAGCACCCCGGGCATCGCGAGCGCGGCGGCCCAGTCGGGCTCGCCGCGGGCCCAGACGTCGCCCAGGATGTTGATCATCGTGACCGGCCGGAGCAGCTCGGCCGCGCCGAGTGGGAGGCCACACATCGTGCGCACCTGCTGTTCGAACTGGTCGGTCTGTGCCGCGTCCTGGGTCCAGTGGCCGCTGTTGTGGGGGCGGGGGGCCAGCTCGTTGACGAGGAGCTTCCCGCCGCTCACGAACATCTCCACCCCCAGCACCCCCACATACCCGAGCTTCTCGGCCACCGCGCTCGCCAGCGCGCGTGCCTCCTCGGCCAGGCTCGGCGGGATGCGCGCCGGCACCGTGGTGGTGTGGAGGATCCCGTTCCGGTGCACGTTCTCGCCCGGGGGGAAGGCCGCCACCTGGCCGTCCACCCCGCGCGCCAGCACCACGGAGATCTCGAGGTCGAGCGGCACCATCCGCTCGAGGATGCACGGCACCCCGCCGAAGCGCTCGAACGCCGCCACCGCCTCGTCGGCGCTGGTGACGCGCGCCTGGCCCTTGCCGTCGTACCCCAGCCGGCTCGTCTTGAGGAGCGCGGCGCCGCGGAGCTCGGCGTGGGCGCGCGCCGCGTCCTCCGGCGAAGCCACCGGGCGGAACTCCGCCGTGGCGAAGCCGTGGTCGCGCAGGAAGCTCTTCTCGGTGATCCGGTCCTGCGCCACCGCCACCGCGGCGGCGGAGGGGCGCACGGGGAGGCGCGCCGCCAGCCGCTCGAGCACCGCGGCGGGGACGTTCTCGAACTCGGTCGAGACCGCCGCGCACTCCGTGGCCAGCCGCTCGAGGGCGGCGGGGTCGTCGTACGGGGTGTGGAGGTGCACGTCGGCGGCGAGGCCGGCGGGGGAGCGGGGGTCGGGGTCGAGGACCATCACCCGATACCCCATCGCCCGGGCGCGGAGGGTGAACATCCGGCCCAGCTGCCCCCCGCCGAGCATGCCGAGGGTGGCGCCGGGGAGGATCACGGGTTGGGGGGGAGCTTGAGGGCCATCACCCGGTCGGTCTGCGACCGGCGGAACTCGTCGAGGCGGGCGCGGAGCGCCGCATCCTCGTTGGCGAGCATCGCCACGGCGAAGAGCGCGGCGTTCCGCGCCCCCGCCTCGCCGATGGCGAAGGTGGCGCAGGGGATGCCGAAGGGCATCTGCACGATGGAGAGGAGCGAGTCCACCCCCTGCAGCGCCTTGGTGAGCACGGGGACGCCGAGCACCGGCAGGGGGGTGTGCGCCGCGAGCATCCCGGGGAGGTGGGCCGAGCCGCCGGCGCCGGCGATGATCGCCTTGAGCCCCCGCCCGCGCGCCTCCTTGGCGTAGCCGGCCAGGAGGTCGGGGGTGCGGTGGGC
>DASTRQ010000162.1:0-12541 GCA_035761145.1 Gemmatimonadales bacterium | reverse complement strand
CTCGGCCATCCCGGTGGTGAAGAAGCTCTCCCACCTCCCGATCGTGGCCGACCCGAGCCACGGCACCGGCCTGCGCGAGTTCGTGCCCCCGATGGCGCGCGCCGCCATCGCCGCCGGCGCCGACGGCCTCCTGGTCGAGGTGCACCCCACTCCCGAGCGCGCCCTCTCCGACGGGGCGCAGACGCTCGCCCCCGAGCAGTTCGAGCGGATGATGCGCGAGATCCGCGTCATCGCCGAGGCGATCGGCCGCCGCGTGGCCGAGCCGGCGGGAGCACGGAATTGAGGGGTACGAAGGTAGGAGGAGATGCAGGTAGGAAGTGGTGGAAGGGCCTGCTGGCCCTTCTTACCCTCCTACCTTCTTCCCTTCCTACCCCCGCGCACGCCCAGGCCCCCGACCCCGCCGCCATCGTCACCCGCGCCGCGGAGGTGTACGCCCGCGCCGGGTCGCTCGAGGCGCAGTTCCGCCAGGTCATCGAGGACCCGATGATCGGCACCTTCCGGAGCCGCGGCCGGCTGGCCCAGCAGGGGGCGGACCGCTTCGCGATGCGCTTCAGCGACCCCCGCAACGAGGCGATCGTGATGGACGGCGCCAAGCTGTGGGTGTACACGCCCAGCACCACCCCCGGGCAGGTGCTGCGGATGGACCAGCCCCGCGGCGCGGGGGCGCCCAACCTGGTGGCGTGGCTCCTCGACCGCCCCGCCGAGCGCTACCGCCTGCGCCTCGACGCGAGCGACTCCACCACCGACGTGGTGACGCTCGTGCCGCGCGACAGCACCCTCCCCTTCCGGATGGCCACGGTGGCCTTCGCCAGGAGCGACGGCCTCCCCCGGCGCATCGACCTCGTGGAGGACCGGGGGACGCGCCGCAGCCTCACCCTGAGCGCGGTGCGCGCCGGGCGACGGCTCCCCTCCTCGACCTTCCGCTTCGCGGTCCCCGACGGGGTCCGCGTGGTGGATCAGTGACCGGGCGCGCGGGGTGAGAGGGTCTCCTCCACCGCGCGCGCCTTCGACTCCTCCAGTCCCCCCTCCCGCGCCAGCCTGAGCGCCTCGGTCGCCAGCGCCACGTAGGCCGTCCGCGCCTCGCCCTCCAGCAGGGCCAGGTGCCGGCGCACCGTCTCCACGTCCCCGCGCCGGATCGGTCCGGTGAGGGCCGCCACCGGCCCCGCCGCCTCCACGTTCTGCAGCGCCCCGCGCCAGAGCGGCAGGTAGATCCGCGCGGCGAGCTCGGGCGCCACGCCGTGCTCGCGCGCCACCCGCTCCGCCAGCGCCGCCAGCGCCACGCCCAGGTTGGCCACCAGCACCGCCCCGGCGTGGTACCCCGCCTTGGCCTCGGCGTCGAGCGCCACCGGCACCATCCCGAGCGCCTCGGCGAGCTCCGCGCCCGCCTGGCAGGCCCGGTCGTCCCCTTCCACCACCACGTACGCGCCGCGGAGGCGCTCGGCGGCGGTGGCGGGATCGGAGACGGTCTGCACCGGCGCGAACGAACCCAGCGCCCCCGCCACGCCGGCCAGCGCGCCCAGGGCCCCCTTGTCGCGGGCGCCCGAGGTGTGGAGCACGACGTGAGCGCCGGTCAGCGCGCGGGTGTCCTTGAGCCCCTGCGCGGCGACGGGGATCCGGTCATCGGGCACCGCCACGAGCACGAGGGGGGTCTCGGCGATGGTGGCCGCCCACCCCGCCGGGGTGATCACCGCGGCGCCATCCGCCGTCGCGGAGCGGCCCAGGAGCGTGACGCGCCACCCCGCCGCGCCGAGCGCGCTGGCGAGCCCCCGCCCCAGGCGGCCGGGGCCGACGACGGCGACGCGGCGGAGCGCCACGTCCTCAGCGCGCCCGGGCGGTGTCGGCCGGGAGCGCCCGGAAGAGCTCGGCCGGCGTGCGCGCGTTCCGCAGGAGCTGCACCGCGGCGCGGAGCTGGGGATCCTCGGCGCGGCGGCGGCGGAGCTCCGCCTCGCGGCCAAAGGCGTAGCGCGCCACCTCGCCGCCGATCAGGGCGTCGAGGAGGGGCCGGGCGCCGTTCCAGGCGGCGTCGGGCACGGTGACGCCCCGCCCCCGGAGCCGCGTGCGCACCGCGTCGCGCATCGCCGCGGTCACCGCGAAGCGCTCGTCGGCCACGGTGCGCCGGTCGCGGAGTTCCATCGCGTAGGCCGCGATCACGTCCCGGAGGTCGGCCACGTGCGCGCCGAGCGCCTCGGTGAGACGGTCGGCCCCGGCCCCGAAGAGGCCGTCGGTCACGACGACGTCCGGCACGATGCCGCCCCCGCCCCGCACCCGCCGCCCGCGGTCGGTGCGGTAGGTCGAGGTGTCCCCCCGCTCGAGCGCCGTCCCCGCCGCGGCGCTGTCGCCGTCGTGCGGGGCCTGGATGAGCCGCCCCGAGGGGGTGTACCAGCGCGAGGTCGTGATCTTGAGCACGGTGCTGTCGCCCAGGTCGTAGAGCGTCTGCACCAGCCCTTTCCCGAACGAGGTCTCGCCGACCACCACCGCGCGGTCGTGGTCCTGCAGGGCGCCGGCGATGATCTCCGCCGCGCTCGCGGTGCCGCCGTTCACCAGCACCACCAGCGGCAGGCCGGGCCAGCGCTGGGGCGCCCCGTCGCTGTACACCCGGCTGGTGCCCGGCGCGCGCCCGTGGGTGGTGAGCACCGTCTGCCCCTCGTCGAGGAAGAGGTCGGAGACCTTGATCCCCTCGGTCAGGAGCCCGCCGGGGTCGTTGCGGAGGTCGAGGATGAGCCGCGTGGCCCCCGCGGCCTGGAGGCGCGCCACCTCCGCCGCCAGCTCGTCCGAGGCCGAGTCGGAGACCTGCTGCAGCTGCACGTAGCCGATGCCGTCCTCGAGGAGCACCCCGGGCGGCACCGCCCGGATGTGGATCTCCGCGCGGGTCAGCGGGTAGATCGTCGTGGTGTCGCTCCCCGGGTGGCGCACCCCGAGCCGCACCTTGCTGCCCGCCGCGCCACGCAGGCGGCGGAGCGCCACGTCGCCGTCCCACCCCCGCGTGCTCTGCCCGTCCACCTCGACGATCCGGTCGCCGGTGCCGAGCCCCGCGCGCTCGGCCGGGGTGTCGGGGAGCGTGGTGACGACGGTGATCCACCCTTCGCGGATGTCGATCTGGATGCCGATGCCGCCGTAGTTCCCCGAGGTGGCGGTGGTGAGGTCGGCGTAGTCGGCGCCGCGGAGCACCACCGTGTACGGGTCGTCGAGCGACTTGAGCAGCCCCGCCGTGGCGCGACGGTACAGGTCGTCGTCGCCCAGCGAGTCCACGTACTCGGCGCTCACGTGCTCCAGCACCGCCTGGAAGAGGCGGGAGCCCTGGTAGCCCGGGGTGGCCGCGGCGCCGCGGCCGAGCCACCAGCCGCCCAGGAAGAAGCAGGCGGCGGCCAGCAGGACGAGGGTGCTCCAGCGGGTGCGCATCATCGGAAGTGGTCCGGTCGGGCGGCGGCGAGGGCGGCCCAGGCGTCCGCGAGGACGGCCTCGGGAGCGCGGTCGGCGCCGAGGTGGATGACGCCGGGGCCCCGCTCGGCCCGGTAGGCCGCGTGCACCCGGCGGTGGAAATCGTCGTCCTCGAGCTCCATCCGGTCGGGCCGCTTGCCGGCCGCCGCCTGGCGCGCCCGCCCCACCGCGGGGTCGGCGTCGAGGATCAGCGTGACATCGGGACGGAGCCCGCCGGTGGCCAGCGCGTTGGCCACCCGCACCGCCTCGGCGTCGAGCCCGCGCGCGCCCACCTGGTAGGCGCGCGTGGAGTGGTCGTACCGGTCGGCCAGCACGAGCCGCCCCGCATCCAGCGCGGGCCGGATCACCGTGGCCACGAGGTCGGCCCGGGCGGCCAGCACCAGGAAGAGCTCCGCCACGGGGCCGGGGCGGTGCGCGGGGTCGAGCATCGCCGCACGCGCCGCCTCGGCCACCGGGGTGCCTCCCGGCTCACGGACCAGCAAGGGGTCGGCGCCCCGGGCGCCCAGCCGCTCCGCGAGGGCCCGGACGAGCGTGGACTTCCCCGCCCCCTCCGGACCCTCGACCACCACGAAGCAGCCGCGCGCCGAGGTCATCCGAGCGTGATGATGCTGCTGGCGGCGCCCTTCTCGATCCCCGCCCCCATCTGCTCGTTCACCTTGGCCATCAGCTTCTCGAAGTTGCTCCGGGCCACGATGTAGGACTGGCCGATGGGCGAGAGCTCGAACTCCCGCACCGCCTGCTCGTAGCCCTGGGCCGCGGCCTCGTCGGGGAGCTGGCCCTGCGCCATCGCGGCGTCGAGCTGCCGCGCCAGCGTCTGCATCTTCTCCAGCCGGGTCCGGGTCTCCTCGTCGCCGCGGAGCTGCTCCTCCGCGCGCCGCAGCGCCTTGGCCTCGTTGGTCTGGCCGATGAGCCGGCCCAGTTCCTCCGCACGCTCGAACAGCATCTCCCTCACTCCTCGCCGCGACGCGCGGTCAGGAACCGGTCGCGGCCGTACAGGTCGTGGTGGACGGCGATGTCCGTCCACCCGTAAGTGGCGGCCAGCGCGGCGCTCGCGGCGCCGCGCGTGGCGTCGAGCTCCAGCGCGATGAGCCCCCCCGGCGCCAGCACCTCCCGCGCCTCGTCCAGCAGCCGCCGGGTGTGGTCCAGTCCCGACGCCCCGCTCGCCAGCGCCGCGCGCGGCTCCCACGCCGCCACGGCGGGGTCGAGCGCGGCGTATTCCGGCTCGCTCACGTAGGGGGGGTTGGCCACCACCACGTCGAGCCGGAGCCCCCGGAGCGGCGCCACCAGGTCCCCCGCCAGGAGCCGCACCGGGAGGCCGGCGGCGGCGATGTTCTCCGCCGCGAGGGCGTGGGCCGCGGGGTCGAGCTCCACGGCGTAGACCTCATCGTACCGCCCTTCGTCGGCCAGGGCGAGCGCCACGCAGCCGGTGCCGGTGCAGACGTCGGCCACCCGCCCGGTGGGCCGGCGCGCCAGCACCAGCTCCACCAGCCCCTCGGTCTCGGGGCGCGGGATGAGCGCGCGGCGGTCGGTGGCCACCGTGCGGCGGCGGAAGGCCGTCCACCCGATCACGTACGCCAGCGGCTCCCCGCCCGCGCGGCGCTCCACCGCGCCGGCGAAACGCGCCGCCTCGTCCGCGTCCGCTTCGCGCTCGCGGGCCAGGTACGCGGCACCGCTCGGTGCGCGCGTCACCCCTTCCCAGAGCCAGGCCGCCTCGCGCGCGGGGTCGTCCACCCCCGCCGCACGGAGCCGCGCGCGCGCCTCGCCGAGGAGCGCGCCCACGGTGATCCCCACCTCAGGCACCGGCCGCCGCCTCCTCGCGGCTCGCCGCGCGGAGGGCGTCCACCAGCGGGTCGAGCTTCCCGTCCATCACGTCGCCCAGGCTGTAGAGCGTGAGCTCGATGCGGTGGTCGGTGACGCGGTTCTGCGGGTAGTTGTAGGTCCGGATCTTGGCCGAGCGGTCGCCGGTGCCTACCATCGCCTTCCGCTCGCGCGCGCGCGCCGACTCCTGCTCGGCGATCATCCGGTCCAGGAGCCGCGCGCGCAGCACCTCGAGCGCGCGCAGCTTGTTCTGCAGCTGCGACTTCTGGTCCTGCTGCTGCACCACGAGGCCGGTGGGGAGGTGGGTGATGCGCACCGCCGAGTCGGTGGTGTTGACGCTCTGCCCCCCCGGGCCCGACGAACGGAACACGTCGATGCGCAGGTCGTTCGGGTCGATCCGCACGTCCACCTCCTCGGCCTCGGGGAGCACCGCCACGCTGGCGGCCGAGGTGTGGATGCGCCCCTGCGTCTCGGTGGCCGGCACCCGCTGGACCCGGTGCACCCCGGCCTCGCGGCGCAGGTGGCCGAACGCGTCGGCGCCGCGCACCGCGAAGACCACCTCGCGGAAGCCCCCCAGCTCGCTCGCGCTCGCCGAGATCGGCTCCACCTTGAGCCCCTTCCCCTCGGCGTAACGCCGGTACATCCGCTCCAGGTCGGCGGCGAAGAGCGCCGCCTCGTCCCCGCCGGTGCCGGCGCGGATCTCCACGATGGCGTCGCGGTCGTCGAGCGGGTCGCGCGGGATGAGGAGCTCCTCGAGCTCCGCGGCCAGGCGCGCCTCCTCCTCGACCAGCCGGGGGAGGTCGGCCTTGGCCAAAGCGACAAGCTCGGGATCGGCCTCCTGGGCCATCTCCCGAGCTTGCGCGAGCTCGTCACGGACCCGGTCGAGCCGGGTGGCGGTGCGCACGATCGGCTCGAGCCGGGCGTGCTCCCTGCCCAGGGCCTTGAAGGCCGTGGGGTCCTTGGCGGCCGAGGGGTCGGCCAGGCGCTGGGCGACCTCCTCCGCCCGGGTCAACGCCTGGCGGAGTCGGACGTCCATCGGTCAGGCCTTGGCCGCCTCGGTCCCCTGCTGGTACTTGCGACGGAAGCGGTCCACGCGGCCCGCGGTGTCCACGAGGCGCTGCTTGCCCGTGAAGTACGGGTGGCAGAGCGCGCAGACTTCGACGCTGATGGCGTCCGACGTCGAACGCGTCTCGAACCGGTTCCCGCACTGGCACTGCACGGTGACCGTCTTGTACACCGGGTGGATGTTCGCCTTCATGACCCCTCGCAGGTGCTGCCCGAAGCCCTCGCCCCCCATTGGGACGGGGTCGCCGCCGGGCGTGTAGAGTGGGGAAGGATAATGACTTAGGTCGGGTTGTGGTAGGGAGGCGGGGGGGCGGCGAGGGGGCTGGGGGCCTCCCCGCCCGCCTTGCCGCCCTGCCGAGAGCTAAGTAACGTACTGCCCGCAACTTCCACCCCTTCCAAGAGGTCGTCTTGCCGCTGCCGCCGGTCACGGTCCTGCAGAAGGTCCCGCTGTTCGCCGGGCTCCCCGAGGGGGAGGTCCTCGGCTTCGCGGAGCTCATGCGCGAGCGGAGCTACCCCAAGGGGAGCGTGATCCTCTTCGAGGACGACCCCGGCGACGCCCTCTACGTGGTGACGAGCGGCCAGGTGAAGGTGGTGCTGATCGGCGAGGACGGCCGCGAGGTGATCCTCTCGGTCCTCAGCGAGGGGAGCTTCTTCGGCGAGATGGCGCTCCTCGACGACGAGCCCCGTTCCGCCCACGTCATCGCGATGACCGACAGCGTGGTGCTGGCGCTCCGGCGGGACGACTTCCGCAACCGGCTGCGCGCCTCCCCCGAAGTGGGGATCGCCCTCCTCCGGGAGCTCTCCCGCCGCCTGCGCCGCGCCGACGAGCAGATCGGCTCCCTGGTGCTCCTCGACGTCAACGGCCGGGTGGCCGAGCTGATGCTCCGCCTGGCCGACGAGGAAGGGAGCGAGCGGATCACCCGCAAGCTCACCCACGCCACCATCGCCCAGATGATCGGGTCGAGCCGCGAGACCGTCTCGCGCACGATGCGCGAACTGCAGGACCGCGGCCTCCTCAAGGTCACCCGGCAGGACATCACCGTCACCGACCGTCCCGGGCTCCAGGCCCTGGCCCGGCGCGCGTGAGGCCGGTCACCCCCCGCCCGTGAGCGCCTTCGCGGCGCGCCGGCGGGGACCGTGCGACATTTCCAGGTCTGTCCCGACCGGAACCTCCTGACCCGTGTCCTACACCGTCACCTTCTGGGGCACCCGCGGCTCGATCCCGACGCCCGGCCCGCACACCGCCCGTTACGGCGGTAACACCTCGTGCGTCAGCGTGGCGGCCGGCGGCGACCGGCTGCTCATCCTCGACGCCGGGAGCGGCATCCGGCCCCTGGGCCACGCGGTGGACCGCCCCGGCAACGGGCCGCTCTCGCTCGAGATCCTGCTCACCCACACCCACTGGGACCACATCCAGGGGCTCCCCTTCTTCCGGCCCCTCTTCCGGCCCGGGAACAAGGTGCGGATCCTCGGCACCGCCCAGCACGAGGTCTCCCTCGAGAAGATCCTCGAGCGGCAGAACCACCCGGCGGTCTTCCCGATCCCGCTCAAGGCGCTTTCGGCCGAGCTCTCGGTGCACGAGATCCGGGCCGGGCAGCAGTTCGAGGCGGATGGGTTTCAGGTTGAAACGTTTCGGCTCCGCCACCCCGGTACGACCCTTGCCTATCGTTTGACGCCCACCGAGGGCGGGGCCACTATGGCCTATGTCACAGACAACGAACTGGGTCCGGGTGGATCTTATGACGTGCCCGCCGACTGGCGCGCCCGGCTGGTGAAGTTCCTGGGCGGGGTGGATCTCCTGATCCACGACGGCATGTACTCGGACGACCTGCTGGCCACCCGGGCGGGCTGGGGGCACTCGAGCCCCACCGAGGCGGTGGCGCTGGCGACGGAATGCGGGGCGAAGCGGCTCGTGCTCTTCCATCACGAGCCCGATCACGATGATGCGGCCGTGGACCGCCTGTTGAGCGGGGCCCGTGCCGCGGCGATGCGCAGTGCGCCGGCCCTGGTGGTCGACGCCGCGATGGAAGGCCTGACCTACACTCTCTAGCTGGGAGCGACCATGAAGCGGATGATCGGCGTCCTGATGGCCCTCGCGATGGCGGCGCCCGCCGCGGCGCAGCAGGGCGGCGCGCAGGACACCCGCCCGGGAATGGCGATCCTGCCGTTCGAGAACGGCGGGTCGTACGGGCACGACGCGGAGGACTTCACCGCCCTCCAGACCGGCCTCCCCGCGGTGATGCTGGCCGAGCTGGCCCAGAACCCGGCGGTGCGGATGGTCGATCGCGCCGCGATCAACCAGATCCTGGGCGAGCAGAACCTGGCCCGCGACGGCCGGGTGGACGCGGCCACCGCCGCCCGCATCGGCAAGCTGGTGGGGGCCCGCTACATGGTGGCCGGCACGTTCATCGACTTCTACGGCGACTTCCGCCTCACGGCGCGGATCATCGACGTGGAGACGGGCGCCATCCTCAAGGTCGTGAGCAACGATCCCGCGATGCGCGACCGCCGGCAGATGTTCAAGATCGTGCAGAACGTGGCCGAGAAGCTGATGGCCGGCGTGAACCTCCCCGCCCTGCCCCAGCAGGTGGCGCAGGCGGCGGAGCGGCGCAACGTGCCGACGGACGCGCTGACCTTCTACAGCCGCGCCCTGCTCTACGAGGACCGGGGGGACAAGCCCAAGGCCGCCGAGTACTACCGGCGCGCCACCGAGGCCTTCCCCGGCTACGCCGAGGCGCAGGAAGGGCTCCGCCGCGTCGGCGGCGGCTCCGCCCCGGCGCCCGCCGCCCAGCCCGCCGGGCGCTGACCCGGGCGGTGCTCGGGGTCCTCGCCGGACTGGGCCGCAGCACCACGCGCCGGTTCTCCGCCATCGGAGGGCCGGCGCGGTTCGCATTCCAGGCGGTCACGGCGCTCCCCTCCCTCCCCGGCGCCGGGCGCCGGGTGGCGCTGCGGGTGCTGCTCAACCAGCTGCGCTTCACCGCCCTCCAGGCGGTGCCGCTGGTGGTGCTCCTGAGCGGCGTGCTGTCGTTCATCGTGATCCTCCTCACCCGCCGCCAGCTGGGCGACATCGGCGGGGAGATCATCGGCACGCTGATGGTGGTCTCCATCGTGCGCCTGCTGGGCCCGCTCCTCACCGCGCTCGCGGTGGTGGGGCGCTCGGGCACCGCCATCACCGCCGAGCTCGCCACCAACACGGTGCTCGGCGAGATCCGCGCCCTCGAGGGGATGGGGATCGACCCGTTCCACTACCTCGTGCTCCCCCGCCTCGCCGGCAGCGTGGTGTCGGTGACGCTCCTGCTGGTGCTCTTCGACGGGGTGGCGCTCCTGGCCGGCTACCTCGCCACCAGCGTGACCCAGGCCAGCGGAGGGCGCTACCTCGCCAACGTGCTCGCCGCGCTCACCACGAGCGACGTGGTGCTCTCGGTGGTGAAAGGGGTGCTCTTCGGGGGGATCGTGGGGCTCCTGCCGAGCTACCACGGGCTTCGCGTCACCCGCGGCCCCACCGAGATCCCCCAGGCGGTGACCCGCGGCACGGTGGCCTCGATCGCGCTCATCTTCATCACCGCGGCGCTCCTCATGTTCCTCTTCCGCGCATGAGCGAGGCCGGGCCCCCGCCGCTCGCGTTCGAGGCGGTGCCGCTCGGGGCGCTGGCGCTCGCCTCGGCGGTGCGCCGCGCCTCCGACCCGGCGGCGCTCTTCAGCCTCCAGGTGGCCGCCCACGAGACCGTGGTGCTCCTCGGCGACGAGACCAGCGGCGTGGACCGCCTGGGCGCGCTGGCGCTCGGCCTCGACACGACACCCGGCGCCGGGCGCGCCCTCGTCTTCGGCACCGAGATCGCCGCCCTCTCGCGCGTGCGCCAACTCGCCTTCCGGCGGCGCATCGGCTACCTTCCCGCGGGAGACGGGCTCCTGCAGAACCTCTCGCTCCGCGACAACATCCGGCTGCCGCTCCGCTTCGGGAGCGACTTCCATTCCGACGAGATCGAGGGCCGCGTGAACGTGATCCTGGCCCAGCTGCGCCTCAAGGCCGTGGCCTCGCTGCGCCCCGCCGCCGCCACCGAAGAGGAGCGGCGTCGCGCGGCGCTGGGCCGCGCCCTGGCGTTCGACCCCGAGCTGGTGGTGCTCGAGCAGCCCTTCGACGGGCTCCCCGAGCGCACCGCCGCGGAGCTGCTCGAGGTGGCGCGCGGCGGCGAGGTGGCCGAGGGGGGACGCCGCGCCCTCTTCATCACCGGCCAGGCCCTCCCCGCCCTGCTCCGCCCCCGCGTGGAGCGGCTCCTGCGCGTCGGCGCCCTGGCCGAGCTCGCCCGCACATGAACCTCTCCGAACGCGCCGCCGACGCGCTCATCGGCGCCTTCGTCGCCGGGGCGCTGATCGTGGTGGTCGTGGCCATCTACTTCACCCAGGGGTGGAACCGCGGCACCTGGAACGTCTACATGACGGCGGCCAGCGCCGAGGGGCTCAACTCCGACACCAAGGTGTACCTCCAGGGGCTCGAGATCGGCCGCGTGGCGTCGGTGAGCCCCCGCTTCGGCGGGAGCGGGCCCCTCACCTTCCTGGTGGAGCTGGAGCTCGACCAGCGCTTCGCCAACGACTCCCTCGTCCAGGTCCCCAAGGGCACCAAGGCGCAGATCGCCGAGGCGAGCTTCGTGGGCGGCGCGTCGATCTCCCTCGAGACCCCCGCCCAGGGCGCCGACTCGATGGTCCAGGAAGGGGACACCATCGAGGGCGTCCCCCGCCCGAGCCCGCTGGGCCAGATCGCCCAGGTGGCCGACTCGCTGGCCCACCAGGTCTCGCTGGTGCTCCGCGACACCCGCACCGTGCTGGGCGAGGTGAACGGCACGGTGCACGAGGTGCGCGGCCAGATGGCCCAGGCCTCGCCCCACCTGCAGAGCTCGCTCGCCTCGGTGGACGCGGGGCTCCGCCACCTCGAGCCGACGCTCCGCCGCGCGGCGAGCCTCGCGGCCACCGCCGACAGCGGGCTCGCGCCGCTGCAGGACTCGCTCCTGCGCACGATGGGCGCGGCCCGCACGCTCCTGCTCCGGCTCGACACCCTCACCACCACGAGCGCCGGCATCGCGGCCGACAACCGCGCCGACATCCGCGCCACGGTGGCCCAGATGAAGCTCGTGGGGCTCCAGCTCGAGTACTTCCTGGACCAGGTGAGCCGCCGTCCGCTCCGGATGGTCACGGGGATCAAGCCGATGGACACCGACTCCCTCCGCGCCAGCCTGGCCCCCGCCGCCGCCCCCGCGCCGAGCCCCGCGCCGTGAAGTACCTCCTCCTCCATCCGGCGGGCGTGGACCTCGCGCCCTGGGCCGAGGCGCTCCGCGCGCACGCGGTCGAGTGCCGGGCCCTCCCCCCCGGCGCCGCCCCCGTCTTCGACGACCGGCCGGCGGTGTTCCTCCTCGACCCGCCGGGACGCGCGGCGTGGCCCCCCGCCGCGCTCACCGGGCTCGCCGATGCGGGGCTCGCCATCGTGGCGCTCGGCGCCCCCGGCGAGACCGACCTTCCCCCCGCCCTCCCGGCGGAGGCGCTGGCCGGGTTCGTGCGCCACCCCGCCGGCGAGCGGGAGCTGCTCCTGGCCCTCCGCGCGGCGTGGAAGGCGAGCGCCGCGCGCCGCGAGGTGAGCCGGGTGCGCACCGAGAGCGCCCAGCGCGGCAACGAGGTGGCGGAGCTCACCGAGATCGGCGTGAAGCTCAGCACCGAGCGCAACTACAACACCCTGCTCGAGCTGATCCTGACCCAGGCGCGGCGCATCACGCAGAGCGACGCCGGGAGCCTCTACGTCGTCGAGACCGACGCCGAGGGGACGCGCCGCCTCCGCTTCAAGCTGGCCCAGAACCACAGCCGCCCCGACATCCCCCTCGTCGAGTTCACGATCCCGATCGACCACGCCTCCATCGCCGGCTACGCCGCCTGCGAGGCGGAGCCGCTGGTCATCGACGACGTGTACATGCTGCCGCCCGACGTGGAGTACTCGTTCAACCGCTCCATCGACGAGCGCTACGGGTACCGCACCCGCTCGATGCTCAGCATCCCGATGACGAGCCACAAGGGCGAGGTCCTGGGGGTGCTGCAGCTCATCAACCGCAAGCGCGCGGCCGAGACGCTCCTCACCGACCCGAGCGTGGCCGAGCGCGAGGTGCTGGCGTACTCGCCCCACACGGTGAAGCTGGTCAAGTCGCTGGCGGGCCAGGCGGGGGTGGCCATCGAGAACAGCC
>DASTRQ010000161.1:0-3289 GCA_035761145.1 Gemmatimonadales bacterium | reverse complement strand
CTACCTTCCTACCTCCCCCATCCCCAGCTCCCCCATCACATCCCCCACCGTGTGGAATGAGCCGGTCACGAGCACCGTCCCGGCCCCCTCCTGCACCTCGCGGAGGGCGCGGTGGAAGTCCATCGTCAGGTGCCACTGGGCCCGGGCCGGGGGACGGGTGGGGTCGTGGAGCCACTGCTCCAGCCATTCGGTGGTCCATCCCCGCGCGGCGGCGGTGGGGGCGAGGGTGAGCACTCCGCGGTCGATGGCGCGGTCGAGCTCCACCAGCATCGGCCCCCACTCCTTGTCGCCCAGGATGGAGACGAGGGCGTGGATGGGGCGCGGGAGCCCGGCATCGGCGATCGCGGCGGTCAGCGCCCGCACGCCGTCCGGGTTGTGGGCCACGTCGAAGAGCCACTTCCCCCGCCGGTCGAAGCGCCCGGGCACCGTGGCCCGCGCGAAGGCGCGGCGCACCGCCTCCCCTTCGGGGCGATAGGGGGCGGGGAGCGCCTCGAGCACCGCCGCGGCCACCGCGGCGTTGCGCCGCTGGTGCGGCCCGAGGAGGGCCAGCGCCCCCTCCCAGCGCGCCGCGGGGGGGACCACGCGGATCCCCGCCCGCTCTCCCTCGCGCCGGCGCACCGCCTCCTCGGTGAGCACCTCCACCAGCGCCGGGTCGGTCTCGCCGATCACGAACGGCACCCCCGGCTTGGCGATCCCCCCCTTTTCCCGCGCGATCTCGGGGAGCGTCTCCCCCAGGTACTTCTGGTGGTCGAGCGCCACCTTGGTCACCCCGCTCACGAGCGGGGTCACCACGTTGGTGCTGTCGAGCCGCCCTCCCAGTCCCACCTCGACCACCGCGATCTCCGCCCCGCGCGCCGCGAAGTCGGCGAAGGCGATGGCCGTGGTGGCCTCGAAGAAGGTGGCCTGCAGCCGTTCGATCTCGGGGCGCAGGCGCCCGGTCCACATCGCCACCGCCTCGGCCGGGATCGGCACCCCGTCCACCCGGATCCGCTCCCGGAAGGAGCGCAGGTGCGGCGAGGTATAGAGCCCCACCCGCCACCCCGCCTCCCGGAGCGCCTCGGCCACGAGGGTCGAGACGCTCCCCTTCCCGTTCGTGCCGCCGATGTGGATCGAGGGCACGACGCGATGCGGCGCCCCCACGCTCGCGAGGAGCGTGTGGGTGGTCTCCAGGCCGAACTTGATCGTGGTGGTGCGCGGGAAGAGGAACTCCAGCGCGTCGGCGTAGTTCATCGAAATGTGGTCGAGGGTCGGGGGTCGCGGGTGCCGCGCTCAACTAAATTAGGCTATGCCCCGCCTCCGCACCCTCCCCGACCCCTACGTCGCCACGCTCAAGACGCTCCCCGGGTACGCGGAGCTGATGACGAACTACACCCACTGCCCCACCTGCGAGCGCTGCGAGCGGAGCCTGGTGTACCTCACCCCCCGCGAGCAGGCGCGCGCCGAGGGGCTGGGCCTCCGCACGTACGGCGAGGGCGCGGCCACCCGGCTCAACCGGGTCGGGTGCAAGTGCCCCTTCTACGCCCCCGCCACGGCGCAGTGCACCGCGTACCTCGAGCGTCCCCTCATCTGCAACCTCTTCCCGGTGGACCTGCTCGAGCGCGAGGAGGACGGCCGCCACTGGTGGGTGCTCTTCGGCGCCTGCGACGAGGTGCGCCTGGGAAGGCTCCGGAACAAGCGCGCGGCCTTCACCCGGCTGGCCCGGGCCATCGACCGCACGATGCCGCTCGCGCTCAAGCGCGCCCTCGCGGCCGATGCCGCGGGGGCGGTGCCCGAGCCGGTCTTCTACCGCTACCCGATCCACTGGCTGCTCCCCGTCTCGGGGCTCTGACCGGCGTCCCCCGCTCAGTGCTCGTCGCCCCCCGCCGCCGGCCACCCGAGGTCCTGCGCGGTGAGCGCCCGCGTCCACAGCTCCTTCCCGCCTGAGTCGTACACCCGGATCGTCATCACCCGCGCCCGGCGCGGCCCCGAGAATTCGAGCGCGCCGAAGTTGAGCGCGTTGACGAGCGTCCCCTCCACCCGGCCGGTGTTGTGCTCGAACGCCGCCGGCGCGCTCACCCCCGCCGAGAGCGGGGAGATGGTGAGGTCGTACAGCGGGTAGGTGCCGGGGCGGTCCATCCGGGTGAGCTCGGTGTGGTGACGGTCCCCCGACAGGAACACCACCCCCGGGATCCGCTCCGCGGCGATCAGGTCGAGCAGGTGCTGCCGCTCCTCGGGGTAGGTGGCGTAGTTCTCCCAGAGCGCCGCCGGGTTGAGCACCTGCCCCCCGACCGCCACCAGCTTGAACGTGGCGCGGCTCGTGGTGAGCGCGTCGATGAGCCACTGGATCTGCGCCTCGCCGAAATAGGGGCGCGGGCCTTCCTTGCGCGTGTCGGGGGCGCGGTACCACCGGTCGTCGAGCAGGAAGACGTCCACGTCCCCCCACGAGAACTGCGAGGTGATGGCCCCGCCCAGCTCGGGGATCCCCTGCCCCGGGTTGGCGAAGAAGAGCTCGAAGCCCGCGCGCGTCTGCGCCTTGTTCCAGAAGCCGCGGTCGGCGTCGTTGGGCCCGAAGTCGTGGTCGTCCCAGATGGCGTAGTTGGCCGTGGCCCCCAGGAGCGGCTGGAGCTCCGGGAGCGAGCGCGTGTGCGTCCACCGCCGGAGGATCCCCGTCCAGCTGTTCCAGTCGGTCTCGCGCAGGTAGGCGTTGTCGCCCAGCCAGAGCATCACCTCGGCGCCCATCTGACCCATCGCCCGCACGATGCGGGTGGTGTCGCCGTAGGAGGAGTTGGGCCGGTCGGTGCCCGGTTCGCGGACGTAGAAGCAGCTCCCCAGGAGCATCGTGAAGGCCGGCGGGTCGGTGCGGTACGCCCAGTTGGGCGGGGTGCGGAAACGGAGCGGGTAGGGCCGCGCCACCCGGACGCCGTTCACGTACACCTCGTACCCATAGACCCGGCCCGGCTCCACCGAGTCGGCCACGAGGTGCGCCACGTTGGCCGAGTCACGCCGCGTCAGCACCTCGGCGGTGCGATGGCGCACCCCCGGCGCGGCGGTGTCCCAGTACGCCACCTGCACCCGCGCCGGGGCGGTGGTCTGGGCCCAGAGCTTCACCTCGCGGAGGTCGGAGGCGCCCACCATAGGCCCCGAGCGCAGGGTGACGCGGCGCCCCTGCGCGGCGGCGAGCGTCGGGACGAGCAGCAGGAGCGGCAGGAGGGCACGGGGAGGGCGCATCGCGGGCTCGGAAAGGAGGAGGCCCCGGAATAGTAGGGGATACCGGTCGCGCGAGGGAGCGGGCGCCGGGGCGGCGACGGTC
>DASTRQ010000160.1:0-2139 GCA_035761145.1 Gemmatimonadales bacterium | reverse complement strand
ACCCTGCCGTTCAATGCCGAGCAGGTCGTTCCCGCCATCGGCGACAATGCGGTGCGGCTCGCGCTGCTCGAGGAGTGCGCGCAGTTCCTGCCCCCGGCGCTGGTGCACCCGCGCGCCTGGGTGGCGCCGAGTGCCACCGTGGGCGCCGGGACGGTCGTGCTCCCGATGGCTGCCGTGCAGACGCTGGCCCGGGTCGGGAAGGGTGTGATCGTCCACGGCGGGGTCATCGTCGACCACGACGCCGTGATCGAGGACGGCGTGTACCTGGCGCCGGGGGCGGTGGTGTGCGGCGGTGGGCAGGTGGGGCGGGGGGTGCTGCTCGGCGCGGGGCGAGTCGTGGGGAAGGGGGAGCGGGTGGAGCGCTGAGCCCTACCCCTCCAGGCACCTCCGCACCATCTCGAGCAGCTGCGCCGGCGTCGCCGGCTTGGGGAGGAAGAGCTGCCCCGGCTCGAGCTTGAACTCCTTCCCCGCGAAGTCCCGCGGATAGCCGCTCGTGAAGAGCACCTTGAGCCCCGGCCGCTCCTGCCGCAGCCGGGCCGCCAGCTCGTGCCCGCTCATCCCGCTCGGCATCACGAGGTCGGTCATCAGAAGGTCCACCTTCCCCCCGCGCTCGCGCCAGCGCTCCAGCGCGCTGGGGCCGTCGGGGGCGGTGACGACCTCGTACCCGCTCTTGGTCAGCACGCTCGCGATGAGGGTGCGGATGGCGGCGTCGTCCTCGGTGAGGAGCACCACCTCGCCCGCCCCCTGCCGCGCCTCCGCGGCGCTTCCATTCCGTGCCGGGGCCGCCGCCGCCGCGCGGGCGGGGAAGAGGACCTCGAAGGTGGTGCCCTGGCCCACGACGCTCTGCACCCCGAGGGCGCCGCGGTGCTGCTGCACGATGCCGAAGACGGTGGCGAGCCCCAGCCCCGTCCCCTGGCCCGGCTCCTTGGTGGTGAAGAAGGGCTCGAAGATGCGGGACAGGAGCTCGGGGGGGATGCCGGTGCCGGTGTCGCGCACCCGCACCAGGACGCACGGCCCCGGACGCGCCCCCGGGTGCGCGCGCGCCTCCTCGGGGGTCAGGAGGCGGGTGTCGGTCTCGATGGTCACCGTGCCGCCGGCCGGCATCGCATCGCGCGCGTTGACGGCCAGGTTCACCAGCACCTGGTCCACCATCCCCGTGTCCCCCACCATCCAGAGCGGCCCCGGCGCCAGCCGCACCTCGAGATGGATGTCCTCACGCAGGACCCGCTGCAGCATCTTGGCGAGGCCGAGCACCGACTCGTTGAGGTCGAGCTGGCGGCGCTGGATGACCTGCTTGCGGCTGAAGACCAGGAGCTGGCGGGTCAGGTCGGCGGCGCGCCGCGCCGACTCGCGGATCCCGTCGAGCGCCTCGGCCACCTCGGCCGGGAGACCGGGCTCCCCCGCCGCGAGCTCCACCTGCATCAGGATGGCGGTCAGGATGTTGTTGAAGTCGTGCGCCACGCCGCCGGCCAGCTGGCCGATCCCCTCCATCTTCTGCGCCTGGCGCAGCTCGTCCTCCACCGCACGGCGCGCGGTGATGTCCTCGGCCACGCCCACCACGCGGTACACCTCCCCCGCCGCGTCGCGGATCGGGAAGGAACGGTCGTGGATCCAGCGCACGCTCCCGTCGGGGCGCACCACGCGGTACTCCTCGTCGTACAGCCCCTGCGGCTGCTGCTGCTCGGCGGCCTGGCGCACCCGGGCGCGGTCGTCGGGGTGGAGGGACTCGAGCCACCGCCACGGCTCCGCCACAAGCTCCTCGCCCGGCCGGCCCCAGATCCGGTCGTACGCCGGGCTCACATAGCGCATCTGCCGCTCGGGAAGGTCCACGATGTAGAAGACCTCCTGGATGTTCTCGGCCAGCTGCCGGAAGCGCGCCTCGCTCTCGCGCAGCGCCTCGTCGGCGCGCCGCCGCTCGGTGATGTCCTCCACCTGCACGGTGAAGTACTGCGGCGCGCCATCGGGATGGCGCACCACGGCCACGTTGACCGCGGTCCAGATCACGTGCCCGTCGCGGTGGAGGTAGCGCTTCTGCCGGGTGTAGTGCTCCCCCTCCCCCCGGCGCAGGCGTTCGATCTCGGCGAAGTCGCCCGGCAGGTCGTCGGGGTGGGTCACCTGGCGGAAGTCGAGGCGCAGGAG
>DASTRQ010000159.1:0-9807 GCA_035761145.1 Gemmatimonadales bacterium | reverse complement strand
AGTCCACGGCGAGCACGTAGCTCGGCTTCCGCGCCTTGGCGTTCGGCGCGGCGGTGAGCACGCGGCCGACACGGATGTCGAGGGTCGAGAAGGCGGTGAGGGGATCCATGGTGGGCGGGGTAGGGTGAAGAACGCGCCTGGGGCCTGGCACCTGGCGAGATGGACGTCGGGATCCGGGCGGGTCGTGAGAGAAGAACGCGCCTGGGGCCTGGAGCCTGGCGAGATGGACGTCGGGATCCGGGCGGGTAGTGAGAGAAGAACGCGCCTGGGGCCTGGAGCCTGGCGAGATGGACGTCGGGATTCGGGCGGGTGGTGAGAGATGGACACAGCCGACGCCGGGTCACGCGAGAGGAGACTTGCCAAGCCTCGCGAGGCCCCAGGCCCCAGGCTCCAGGCCCCAGGCTCCAGGCTCCAGGCTCCAGGCTCCCGGCTCCCGGCGCGCCGTTCAGCCGAGCGCCTGATCCAGATCCCCGATCAGGTCCGCCGGATGCTCGAGCCCGATGCTGAGCCGGAGCAGGTCTTCGGGCGTGGTGCTGTACGGTCCTTCCACCGAGCGGCGGTGCTCGATGAGGCTCTCGGTGCTGCCCAGGCTGGTGGCGCGGGTGAAGAGCTTGACGCGCGCGGCGACGCGCATCGCGCCGGCGGCGCCCCCTTCGACCTGGATGGAGAGCATCCCGCCGGTGTCGAGCATCTGCCGCATCGCGACCTCGTGCCCCGGATGCTCCTCGAGCCCCGGGTAGTGCACCGCGCGCACGCCGGCCCGCGCGCTCAGGAACTCGGCCACGAGCTGGGCGTTCTCGCAGTGCACCTTCATCCGCGCGGCGAGGCTCCGGATCCCGCGCAGCACGAGCCAGGCGTCGAAGGGGCTCTGCATCGCCCCCGCCTCCTTCTGCACGGCCAGGACGCGGGTGAAGAGGTCGTCCACCGTGCGCGTCACGATGGCCCCGCCCAGGAGGTCGCCGTGGCCGCCGAGGTACTTGGTGGTGCTGTGCATCACGAGGTCGGCGCCGAGGGCCAGGGGGCGCTGGAGGGCGGGGGAGGCCCAGGTGTTGTCCACCGCGAGGAGCGCCCCCGCCGCGTGGGCCTGCGTCGCGAGCCGCGCGATGTCGGTGATGCGGAGCAGGGGGTTGCTCGGCGTCTCCGCCCACACCAGCCGGGCCCCGCCCGCGAGCGCCGCCGCGGTGGCCCCCTCGTCCCAGAGGTCGGCGCTCTCGACCTTGAGCCCCCACGGCTCGAAGAGGTCGCGCGCCATCGTGCGCACCCCGTGGTACACGTCGCTCGGGAGGATCAGCCGGTCGCCCGGGGCGAGCGCCGCGAAGAGGGCGTGCACCGCCGCCTGCCCCGACGCGAAGGCCGCCGCCGCGGCGCCCCCTTCGAGCCCGGCCAGCGTGCGCTCGAGGAGCTGGCGCGTGGGGTTGTCGGCGCGGCCGTACATCAGGCCGTGGGGATAGCTCCCGTCGGCGGCGCGCTCGTACGTGCTGCTCAGGTGGATGGGAGGGGTGAGCCCGCCGGTGGTCGGGTCGGGGTGGATCCCCGCGTGGGCGGCGAGGGTATCGAAATGCCGGGGCTGGTCGCTCATAGCAAGGCTCCCTTCCAGACGGTCACCGCGTGCCCTTCGAGGAGGCACCGCTCCCCCGCCACGGTGACCCGCACCGTGCCGCCGCGGGGGGAGGCCTGGTACGCCACCAGCGTGTCGCGGCCGAGGCGCGCGGCCCACCAGGGGCCCAGGCCGCAGTGCGCCGAGCCGGTCACCGGGTCCTCGGGCACCCCGTCGCGCGGGGCGAAGAAGCGGGAGACGAGATCGTACTCGCGCCCGGGGTCGGCCGCGGCCGTCGCCACCACGCCGCGCACCGGGAACTCCGCCAGGCGGTCCATCGCGGGACGGAGCGCGCGCACCGCGGCCTCGCTCTCGAGCTCGGCGAAGAGGTCGAACCGGTTGCGCCCCGCGCGGCGCACCGGGGCGCCGAGCGCCGCGGCGAGGCCGTCGGGGACGGGGCACTCCGCCGGCGCCTCGTTGGGGAAGTCGAGCACCACCCGTCCCTCGCGCCGCGTGGCGGTGAGGAGCCCGCTCCGGGTGTGGAAGCGCACCGGCGCGGCGGGCGCCACGAGCGCCGACTCCCAGAGGTGATGCGCGCTCGCCAGGGTGGCGTGGCCGCAGAGGTCCTCCTCGACCGTCGGGGTGAACCAGCGGAGGTCCCAGTCGCCGTCCCGCCGCGCCATCAGGAACGCCGTCTCCGAGAGGTTCATCTCCCGCGCCACGTCACGATACCACGCCTCGGGACGCGGCGCGTCCAGCACGCACACCGCCGCCGGGTTGCCCGCAAAGGGGCGGTCGGTGAAGGCGTCGATGACGGTGATGGGGGTGGGCATGGTCGTGTGGCCGCGCAGTTCGTGGAGTGTGGGACCCTCGACCCCTCATTCTACCGCATCGCTGAACGCGAAGTCGTGCCGCCCCGGCGGCGCGAGGTCGTGCTCGCGCACGGTGCGCGCGATCTGGGCCCAGTGGCGGATCTCGTGCAGGGGGAGGTGCAGGGCGAGCTTCCGCTTGGTGAGCGTCACCGGGCCGCTCGCGGTCTGGAACGCGATCGTCTCGTCCCACGCCGCCGCGCTCATCTTCGCCGCCTCGGCGCGGAAGAAGGCGCGGGCGCGGCGCCCGTAGTCGAAGAGCTCGGGGATGCCGAGCCCTGCGGGATCCTTCCGGTCGGGCACCGGGCCCCCCCCGAAGCGGTGCGCCTGCCGCCACTCCGCCTCGAACGAATGCCCTACCAGCCCCCCCACGGTGCCGAACTTGTCCCCGCGAAGCACGAACTCGAGCGCCTCCGGGTGAGCGGGGAACCACGCCTCCCACTTGGCCCGCTCTTCTTCGGTCCAGGCCCAGAGGTCGTCAAGGGAAAGGGTGAGGGAGGGCATATCGGCCTGCGCGGAGTGAAAAGTGACCTGTGACCTGTGACTCGCGACCTGCGACCCTCGACCTGCGACCCTGCGCCTATCTCTCCCCCACCACGATCGCTTCCGCCTCGATCTCCACCAGCATCTCGGGGTCGATGAGCCGGCGCACCTCGACCATCGTGCTCGCGGGCCGGATGTCGGCGAAGACCTCGCCGTGCGCGCGGCCCGCCGCCTCCCACTGGGAGATGTCAGTGACGAAGATGCGGGTGCGCACGACGTCCGCGGGGCGGGCGCCGAGCTGTTCGAGCGCGGCGACGATGTTGCGGAGCGCCTGCCGCGCCTGGGCCTCCATCCCGCCCGGAACGACCCTCCCGTCCGGGCCGAGCCCGGTAGTCCCGGCCACGACCACCCGCTCCCCGACCCGGGTCGCGCGGGAGTAACCGACCGTGGGGCCCCAAACGGTGCCGGCCTCCACGCGCGCACGGGCGGGGCGGTCAATCGGCATGGTGACAGGCCACCTCGGCCCCACGCAGGGCGCGGAGCTCCGGGCGTTCGGTGCGGCAGCGCGCATCGAGTCCCGGGTGGGCGCAGCGGGTGTGGAACGGGCATCCCGCGGGAGGCGCCGAGGGGCTCGGGGGTTCGCCGGGGAGCACGATGCGGGTGCGGTGCCGGGCGGGGTCGGGTTCGGGGACCGCGGAGAGGAGCGCCTGGGTGTACGGATGCCGCGGGCGGCCCAGCACCTCCTCGGTGGGGCCGATCTCCACGATGCGGCCCAGGTACATCACCGCCACGCGGTGGGCCAGCTGGCGCACCACCGCCAGGTCGTGGGCGATGAAGAGGTAGGCGATCCCGCGCGTCCGCTGGAGGTCGGCCAGGAGGTTGAGCACCTGCGCCTGGACCGAGACGTCGAGCGCGCTCACCGGCTCGTCGCAGACGATGAAGGCCGGCTCGACCGCCAGCGCGCGCGCGATGCCGATCCGCTGGCGCTGGCCCCCCGAGAACTCGTGGGGATACCGGTCCGCGTAGCTCGGGTCGAGCCCCACCTCGGCCAGGAGCGCCTCCACCCGTTCGCGCACCGCGCGGCCGGTGGCCAGCCGGTGCACCTCGATCCCCTCGGCCACCGAGTTCCCGACGGTCATCCGCGGGTCGAGCGAGCTGTAGGGATCCTGGAAGACGATCTGCAGCCGGCGCCGGAGCGCGCGCAGCGGGGCGCCGGCGAGCGCGAAGAGGTCCTGGCCGTCGAAGGTGGCGCGTCCCGCGGTGGGTTCCTGCAGGCGGAGGAGCGTGCGGCCCACGCTCGTCTTGCCGCACCCCGATTCGCCCACCAGCGCGAGCGTCTCGCCGCGGTCCACGTGGAAGGAGACCCCGTCCACGGCGCGCACGGGGGGGCGGCGCCGGCCGAAGAGCGCGCGCGCCTCGTAGTGCTTCACGAGCCCGTCCACCTGGAGGAGCGGCGCGGTCATCGGCCGGGCTCCGCAAGCCAGCAGCGGGTCACGTGCCCGTCGCCGGCGGGGAGGAGGGTGGGGCGTTCGCTGGCGCACCGGGCGAAGCGCTCGGGGCAGCGCGGCTCGAACCGGCACGCCGGGGGCCACTGCGCCGGGGGCGGCACCGTCCCCCCGATCGGGGTGAGGCGCCCCACCGGGCCGGTGAGGCGCGGCACGGAGGCCAGCAGCCCGCGGGTGTACGGGTGCGCCGGCGCCGCGAAGAGCTCGGCGGTGGGGCACGCCTCGACCACCTGGCCGGCGTACATCACCGCCACCCGGTCGGCGCGCCCCGCCACGATGCCGAGGTCGTGGGTGATGAGGAGGACCCCCATCCCGCGCTGCTGCCGGAGCTGGTCGATCAGCTCGAGGATCTGCGCCTGCACGGTGACGTCGAGCGCGGTGGTCGGCTCATCGGCGACGAGGAGCTCCGGCTCCGCCGCCAGCGCGATGGCGATCCCCACCCGCTGGCGCATCCCGCCGCTCAGCTGGTGCGGGTAGGCGTCGGCGCGCGCCTCGGCGTCGGCGATCCCCACCTCGCGGAGGAGCTCCACCGCGCGGCGGCGCGCCGCGACGCCCTGCGCCATCCCGTGGGCCACGAGCCCTTCGGCCACCTGGTCGCCCACGCGGAGCACGGGATTGAGGCTCGTGAGCGGGTCCTGGAACACCATCCCGATGCGCCGGCCCCGCACCGCGCGGAGCGCCTCGCCCCGGAGCGCGGTGACGTCCACCTCCCCCAGGCGCACGCGCCCGCCCACCACGCGCCCCGGCGGCGGCACGAGCTGGAGCAGCGCCAGCGCGGTGAGCGACTTGCCGCACCCCGACTCCCCCACGAGCGCGAGCGTCTCGCCGCGGTCCACGGTGAAGCTCACCCCGTCCACGGGGTGCACCGCGCCCCCGGGAGCGGGGAAGGCGATCCGGAGGTCCTCGACCGAGAGCAGGGTCATCGCTGGCGGGGATCGAAGGCGTCGCGCAGGGCGTCACCCAGGCGGTTGGTGGCGAGCACGGCGGCGGTGAGCACGAGGCCCGGCGCCACGGTGAGCCAGGGGGCGGCGGCGAGCGCGTCCTTGCCGTCGTGGAGGAGGGTGCCGAGGGAGGGGGTCGGGGGCCGGACGCCGGCACCCAGGAAGCTGAGGCCCGCCTCGAGCAGCATCGCCTCGCCGACGCCGAGCGCCGTGGCCACGATCAGCTGGCCGGCGGCGTTCGGGAGGAGATGCCGCAAGATAATCCGGCGGCGCCCCGCGCCGAGGGCGCGGGCGGCGGCGACGGCGTCGCCCGCCATCATCCGGCGCCCCTCGGCCGCCACGATCCGCGCCACCGCCATCCACCCGGTGATCCCGAGCAGGAGGGTGAAGCCGCCGAGGGGCATCCCCGGCCACGCGGCCACCGCGAAGAGCACCGCGAAGGCGCGGGGGATCGAGGCCAGGGCGTCGGTGCCGCGCATCAGCAGGTCGTCGGCAAGCCCCCCCGCCGCCGCGGCGCCGAGCCCCACGAGCGCGCCGAGCGCGCCTGCCACGAGCGCGGCCAGGAGCCCCACGCGGAGCGAGATCCCGGTGCCGTGCGCCAGCCGCGCCAGCACGTCGCGGCTCAGCGCGTCGGTGCCGAGCGGGTGCGCGAGGCTCGGCACGAGGAGCCGCGCGCCCAGCGGGTCGGGGGCGGCGGCGGGATCGGGGAGGAGGAGCGGGGCGACGAGCGCCGCCAGCGCGAGCAGGGCGAGGGTGCCGAGCGCCGCGCGGGCGCCGGCGGAGCGCCACGGCCGCGTCACGCCGCCACCCGCGGGTCGAGGAGCCGGTGCAGCACGTCGGCCAGCCACATCCCGCCGATGGCCGCGAGCGCGCCGAGCGCGGCGCAGCCGGTGGCGAGCGGGAGGTCGCGGCCCCCCACCGATTCGGCCATCAGCCACCCGATCCCCGGCCACGCGAAGACCCCTTCCACCAGCAGCGACCCGGTGAGCGCCATCGGGAGCCACGCGCCGACGAGCGCCAGCAGCGGCCCGAGGGAGGGGCGGGCGCCGTGGCGCGCCAGCACCTCGCCTTCGGGGACGCCGCGCGCACGGGCGGCGCGCACCCAGTCGCTCGCCAGCGTCTCGTACACCGCCTCGCGATGGTGCCGGAGCGGCACGGCGAGCGTCGTGAGCGTGAGGGTGAGCCAGGGGAGGACGAGGTGCCGCGCCACGTCGAGCGCCCGGGTCGCGCCGGCGCCCGCGGGGAGGAGGGGATCGGCCAGTCCCGCGGCGGGGAGGAGCCCCCACGTCAGCGCCAGCGGCCAGATCAGGAGAAGCCCGAGCCAGTAGGGGGGGAGCGCGTGCCCCGCGAGGAGGGCGCGGTTGGCCCACCGGTCGGCGCGCGAGCCGGCGCGCGCGGCGAGGCGGTTGCCGAGCCACCACGCGAGCCCGAAGTCGGTGAGGAGCACCGCGAGCCCCAGGAGCAGCGTGGCGGGGAGGTGCGCGGCGAGGAGCTCGACGACGGGACGGCCGTAGAGCACCGACGTACCGAGGTCGCCGTGCAGGAGCCCCGCGGTGAAGTGGCCCAGCTGGGTCAGGAGGGGCTGGTCCACCCCGTAGAGATGCGCCAGCGCCAGGCGCGTCTCGGGGGGGAGGTCCGCGGCGCTCGCGAGCGGGTCGCCGGGGAGGAGCCGGAGGAGGAGGAAGAGGGCGACGACCGCCCCGGCCCAGGTGACCGCGGCGTGCGCGGTGCGGCGGGCCAGCCACCCCGCCACGTCAGGGCGCCGCGCGGTCGCGGGGGAGCTCTCGGCCCGGCGTCACCGACCACTCGGCGAGGCCGATCCAGAGCGACTCCGGCCGCAGGGTGACGTGCGCGAAGCGGCGGTGCACCGCCACCACGTTGGCGGGCGCGAAGAGGAAGGCGGCGGGCGCGTCGTCGGCGATGCGGCGGAGCGCCTGCTGGTAGAGCGCGCGCCCGCCGTCGGGCGCGGTCTCCGCCCGCACGAGGAGCGAGTCCACCCCGGGGTCGCAGAAGCCGCCGACGTTGGTGCCGCCGCCGCAGCTCCATCCCTGCGCCAGCCCCGCGGGGTTCGGGTCCTGGCCGACGCCGGTCAGGTCCACGTCGAAGGCGTGCCGGTTGCGCCGGTCGATGTAGGCGGGGAACTCGAGGGGCTCGAGCTCCACCCGCACGCCGAGCGCGCGCCACCGCGCCTGGATGAGCTGGGCGGCCAGCCGGCGCGGCGGGCTCGTGCCGGGGTAGATCAGCGTGAAGGCCAGCGGACGGCCCCCCTGGTCGAGCACGCCGTCGCCGTCGTGGTCGGCCCAGCCGCGCGCGGCGAGGCGGGCGCGGGCGCGCGCGGTGTCGCCGGCGGCGGCGGGGTCGGGGCCCGCCTGCACCCAGAGCGACTGCGAGGCCGGCCCGATCGGCACCGTCGCCGCGTCGCCGAAGAGGGCGCGCGCGAGGGTCGCGCGGTCGAGCGCCTCGACCAGCGCGCGGCGCACCTCGACGTCGCCCAAGACCGGGTGCGGCGCCGCCGGGTCGGCGGGGTCGCGGGTGTTGAAGAGGGCGTAGAGGACCTGGAAGGTCGGGAGCGTCACCAGGCGGAAGTCGGCGCGCCCCGCGAAGCGGTCCTGCTGGCTCTTGAGCGAGAGCTGCTCGAGGCCGTCCCCCTCCCCCGAGAGGAGGAAGTTGATCCGCGCCTCGCCGTCGGCCGCCGCGCGGTAGATGACCCGCTCGAGCGCGGGCGCGCCCAGGAAGTGCCCCGGCACCGCGGCGAGCTCCACGTACTGCCCCGGCTCGCCGCGCACGTAGCGGTACGGTCCGCTCCCCACCGGCGCGCGCGCAAAGGCGCTGGTGGCGAGCTGGGCGGGGGGGATCGTGTCGCAGAGGTGCGCCGGCAGGATCGGCACCTGCCAGGTGGCGTCGAAGAACTGCGTCGGGTACGCCTTGGCGAACGAGATGACGACCGTGCGCTCCCCCTCGGCGCGCACGTCGCTGATCCAGCGGAGCGCGGTGGCGTGCGCCGGGGCCAGCGCGGGGTCGCGCGCGCGGGTGAAGGTGAACACCACGTCGCGCGCGGTGACGGGGACGCCGTCGTGCCAGCGTGCCCGCGGGTCGAGCTCGAAGACGAGGGTGCGGTCGTCGCGCCGCGTCCACCGCCGCGCCAGCTGGGGGATGAAGTCGCGGTCCCCCGAGGTGGTCAGCGTCGGCCCCAGCCGCGCGAGGCGCAGGAAGAGGAGGTCCTGGATGTCGTTGTCGGCGAGCCCGCGCGTCAGGGTCGGGATCGGCAGGCCGGGGTACTGCCCGCTCACGATCACGATGGTGCCGTGCGCCTGGGCCGCGAGGGGCCGGGGAAGGGCGCCGCAGAGGAGGAGCGCGAGGGCGGGGACGAGGCGGCGCGATTGACGCATATAGATAAGGAAAGGGAGACCGGGGTGCGGCGCTAGGGGGAGGGGGCCTCCGGGAGACACGGAGCGCTCGGAGGGCCACGCGATCTCCGCGTGTCTCGGTGCCCTCCGTGTCTTCCCGGTCTCACCGTCGCCAGGTCCATGCGGGATCCTGGAATCGCGCCAGCTGCCCCGCCGCGCGCCGGTCGAGCTCGGCGCGGAGGGGGGCGTCGGCCTCGCGCCACTCCCCCGGCCACGCGCGCACCGCGAGCGCCACCGCCTGCGCCACCTCGGCCGCGGGGACGTCGCGCCCGAGGAGCGCCGAGAGGTGCGCCGCGCCGGCGGGGGGCGCGTCGCCGCGCGTCACCTCGGTGACCCGCTCCTGGCGGTTGCCGAGGAGGATCGACCCGTGCTGCAGGAACGCCCCGCGCTCGCGGAGCTGCGCGCTCCCCACCACCTTCCCCGCCGCCGCGACCAGCTCCCCTCCCGCCGGCGACGCGAAGCAGGCCCCCGCGTCGAGCGCCGTCGCGGCGGCGGGGGGCGCGGAGGGGGCGAGCGCGGCGCCGAGCGTCGCGAGTCCCTGCGCCAGGGTGGCGTGGATGCGGCGGTAGGTCTCGGGGAGGGGGCCGAAAGTCGGGTCCGGCGCCGCGACGGCGTAGGTGAGCTCCTCGGCGTGCCACACCGCGCGCCCGCCGGTGGGACGGCGCACCGCCGCCATCCCCCGCGCGGCGATCGCGTCGCGGTCGTAGCGGCGGAGCGCCGGCTCGTTGGCGCCGAACGAGAGCGTGAACGGCGCCCACGTGTACGTCCGCACGAACCCCATCCCCCGCTCGGCCGCGAGCTCGAGCAGCGCCACGTCGCGCGCCATGTTGGCGGCGCCGTCCGCGGGCGGGTCGGTGAGGAGATGCCACTGCATCGGCGTGCCGGGACTCGGGGCGCGTGGGCGATGTCCGCCTGTTGACCGGAGGGACCTCAACAGGGAGGCGCGAAGGGACGGCGCCACGAAAGATACCACGCACCGTTCTGTCGCTTCGTCACGCCGTCCCTTCTTCTTGCGGCCGCGACCTGCGGTCGCGCGCTGCCCGGCAACAAGCAGGGGCCCCGTCG
>DASTRQ010000158.1:0-10412 GCA_035761145.1 Gemmatimonadales bacterium | reverse complement strand
TCGCTCAGGTTGGCCTTGCCGAGGATGATCGCCCCCGCGGCGCGGAGCCGCGCCACCACCGTCGAGTCCCGCGGCGCGACGCTCCCCGCGAGCGCGAGCGATCCCGCGGTGGTGGTCATCTTGTCGTGGGTATCGCAGTTGTCCTTCACGATCACCGGCACGCCATGCAGCGGCCCCAGCGCCCGTCCGGCCACGCGCCGCTCGGCGTCCCGCGCCGCGGCGTCGGCCGCCGCGTCGGGGTTGATGTCGAGCATCGCGCGGAGGGTGGGCCCCTGCCGGTCCATCGCCGCGATGCGGTCGAGGTAGAGCTGAGTCACCTGCGCCGAGGTCCAGCGCCCGGACGCAAAGCCGGCCTGAAGGTCGGCGAGGGTGGCTTCTTCGAGCTCGAAGGCCCCCGCGGTGCCGCCTGCGCTGCCGCCCGAGGGCCGCAGGTTGTCGGCTGTGGGCTGCAGGCCGCGGGCGATGCTTGGGAATGCAGAGCTGCCGGCGACCCCGGCAGCGGTCGCGGCCACGAAGTCGCGGCGAGTGAGGTCACCCATCGGTGAGTCTCCCGGGACGAGCCAGTTTTCCGAAGGAAGTGAACGGCGGGAACGACGAATGGAGCGTACCGGGATCGAACCGGTGACCCCCTGCTTGCAAAGCAGGTGCTCTCCCAGCTGAGCTAACGCCCCGTGGTAGCCATCGGCCAACAGCCATCGGCCATCAGCCAACAGCCAACAGCCAACAGCCACACGCCGAATCTAGAACTCTCCAACCCGGCCCACTACCCCGCTGGAGCGGCTCGCCTATTGACAGGCATTAACTAACCGATTAATTAATAGCCCATGACCAAGCCCGACCCCACCGAATCGGCGGCCCGCGAGGCGATCCTGATGGCCGGCGCCCGGCTCTTCGCCGAGCAGGGGTTCGCCCGGACCACCATCAAGGAGATCGCCGGCGCGGCGCAGGTGAACTCCGCCCTCCTCTACTACTACTTCGAGGACAAGGAGGGGCTCTACCGCGCGGTGCTGGCCCACCTCGTGGGGAGTATCAGCCAGCAGGTCGGCGCTTCCCTGGCCGACGCCCCCTCCCCCGAGGAGGGGGTGCGGCGCTTCGTGCGCGCCCAGGCGGAGCGTTTCTTCGCCAACCGGACGTTCGCCCGGCTCCTCCTGCGTGAGCTGATGGACCACGGCGCGGTGCGCCTCGAGGTCCCGCTCGCCGCGGTGATGAGCAACGCCTTCCGCCCCTTGATGGAGCAGGTGGTCGGGGGGCAGCAGCGCGGCGTCTTCCGCCGCGACGTCGACCCCCGCTTCGCCGTCCTCTCCACGGTGGCCCAGGTGGCCTACTTCACGATGGCCCAGCCCCTCGTGGCCACGGTGATGGGCCATGCCGAGGCCGTTCCCCCCGAGACCGCGCGCGCCTTCGGCGAGCACGCGGCCGAATTCGCCGTGCACGCCCTGAAGGCCTGACCACGATGTCCCATCGCATCCGCATCCCGATCCGCGCCGCCGGGGCGCTCTGGCTCCTCGGCGCCCTCTCCGCCTGCACCCGTGACCGCGCTCCCGAGGCGGTCGGCACGCTCGAAGTGGTGCAGGTGGATCTCGCCCCGATGGTCCCCGCCCGCGTGCTGCGCGTGAACGTGAACGAGGGGGACGTGGTGCAGGCCGGGGACACGGTGGCGGTGCTCACCCAGGCGGGGCTCAACGACCAGGTGGCCGAGGCGCGGGCGCGGGTGCGCGCGGCCGAGGCGGCGCTGGCCGAGACCGAGCGCGGCTCGCGGCCCGAGGAGATCGCGCGCGCCGAGCAGGACCTGGCGGCGGCGCAGGCGGTGGCGGGGAACGCCCGGGCCGACCTGGAGCGGGCGCGGGCGCTGGCGGAGAACAACGTCATCGCGCGGCAGCAGCTCGACCAGGCGGAGTCGCGCGCCGCCGAGGCGGAGGCGCGTGCGCGGGCGGTGGCGGAGCAGCTGCGGCTGGTGCGCGAGGGGCCGCGCGCGGAGCGGAAGGCGGCGGCGCGGGCCGAGCTGGCGCGCGCGCGGGCGGCGCTGCAGGCGATGGAGGCCAGCGCCGGCGACCTGGTACTGGTGGCCCCGGTGGCGGGCACCGTGCTGGTGCGCGCGGCGGAGCCGGGAGAGGTGATCCCCGCCGCGGTGCCCGCGGTGACGCTGGGCGACGTGGCGCGCCCGTGGGTGCGGGTGTACGTGGGCCAGGACATCCTCCCCACCCTGCACGTGGGGGACACCCTCGTCGCGCGGCTCGACGCCTTCCCGGACCGGCGCTTCCCGGGGCGCATCGTGGCGCTCGCCACGCAGGCGGAGTACACCCCGCGCGTGGCGCTCACCGAGCGGGAGCGCGCCGACCTGCTCTTCGGGGTGAAGGTGGAGTTCCGCGACACGACGGGGATGCTCAAGCCGGGACTGCCGGTGACCGTGGTGGTCGCGGGTGGGAGCGGGCGATGACCGACCCGCGACCCTCGACCCGCGACCCCTACGCCATCCACACCCGGGCGCTGCGCAAGGAGTTCGGCCCCGTGGTCGCGGTCCAGGGGCTCGACCTCACGGTGCCGCGGGGGGAGGTGCTGGGGCTGCTGGGCGCCAACGGGAGCGGCAAGACCACGACGATCCGGATGCTCTGCGGGCTCCTCGCCCCGACGAGCGGCGAGGCGGTGGTCGCGGGGGTGGACGTGGTGCGCACTCCCGACGCGGTGCGGCAGAAGATCGGCTACATGAGCCAGAAGTTCGGGCTCTACGACGACCTCACCATCGCCGAGAACCTGCGCTTCTACTCGGCGCTCTACGGCCTCCGCGGCGCGGCGCAGCGGGCGCGGCTCGACGAGGTCATCGCCGAGCTGGGCCTGGGGGGGCGGCTGCACCAGCTCACCGGCCAGCTGAGCGGCGGGTGGCGCCAGCGCGTGGCGCTGGGGTGCGCCATCGCCCACCACCCGGAGCTCCTCCTCCTCGACGAGCCCACCGCGGGGGTGGACCCCGCGGCGCGGAAGCTCTTCTGGGAGCGGATCTACGCCCTGACGGCGCGGGGGATCTCCGTGCTCGTCACGACGCACTACATGGACGAGGCCGACCGGTGCCAGCGCCTCGCGGTGATCAGCCGCGGCGTGCTCCTGGCGCTCGACACCCCGGCCGCGGTGAAGGCGCAGTTCGGGGTGACCAACCTCGAGGACGTCTTCATCGAGCTGCAGCAGCAGAGCGGCGAGCTCGCATGACCCCCCTCCTCACGCGCCTCACGCGCCTCCCGCGCCTGATCCCTTCCTGGAACATCTGGCCGATGCTCCTGAAGGAGCTCACCCAGCTCCGGCGCGACCGGCTCACCTTCGCGATGATGACGGGGATCCCCGCCATCCAACTCCTGCTCTTCGGCTTCGCCATCCAGACCGAGGTGCGCCACCTCCCCACGGTGGTCCTTGACGAGTCGGCCACCGAGGAGAGCCGGGCGCTCGTGACCCGCGTCCTCAACACCGGCAACTTCGACCTGCTGGCGCACGTGGCCGACCGCGGCGCCGTCCGCGAGGCGCTCGAGAGCGGCGCGGCGCGCGCGGCGGTGGTGATCCCCCCCGAGTACGCCCGCGACCTCAAGCGCGGGCGCACCGCGCAGGCACAGGTCATCGTGGACGCCGCCGACCCGATGGCGAGCGCGGCCGCGCTCTCGGGCGCGGCGCAGGCGGCCCAGGTCGAGGCGCAGGCGCGCCTCGGGCTCCGCCGCGCGCTCCCGCTCGAGGTGCGGGTGCGCCCGTGGTACAACCCCGACGGCCGGAGCAGCACCTACATCGTGCCCGGGATCATCGGGGTGCTGCTCTCGATGACGCTGGTGCTCATCACCGCGATGGCCATCGTGCGCGAGCGCGAGAAGGGCACCCTCGAGCAGCTGGTGGTGACGCCGATCTCGCGCACCAGCATCATGCTCGGGAAGCTCGCCCCGTTCCTCCTGATCGGCTACATCCAGGTCACCGTGGTGCTGGTGCTGGGGCGGCTCGTCTTCGACGTCCCGATCCGCGGCAGCCTCTGGTCGCTGTACCTGCTCAGCCTCCCCTTCATGGCGGCGAGCCTCGGCGTGGGGCTCTTCCTCTCCACGCTGGTGCGCACCCAGGCGCAGGCGGTGCAGCTCGGCTTCTTCTACATGATGCCCAACATCCTGCTCTCGGGCTTCATGTTCCCCCGCATCGCGATGCCGTGGGCCGCGCAGGCCCTCGGCGCCATCCTGCCGCTCACCTACTACCTGGACCTGCTCCGCAACATCCTCGTGAAGGGGGTGGCCCCGCACCACCTGGTGAAGGACGGGCTCATCCTCACCGGCTTCGCGGCCCTCTTCATCGCGCTCGCGGTGCGGCGGTTCCACAAGACGGTGGACTGAGGGGGCTTGCCGGCCCGTGTCCGCGGGTTACGGTTCACGGATCCCACTCGCCCACAGCCCATGACGCTCCGACGCCCCGCCGTCCCGGCCCTGCTGGCGGCCGCCCTTGGCCTCGCCGCCCCGCTCGCCGCCCAGGCCCCCCACCCCGCCGCCCAGGACATCGGCGTGGTGCTCTCCGAACTCGAGGCGATGCGCCCGCAGGACGACAGCTCGTTCGCCGTGCGCAACATCCTGCTGACCCACGACGTGGCCACGCTGACGCTGGGCCAGGGGCGGGTGTGGCCCCTCACCCCGGTCAACGGCCGCGTGGTGGGGGTGGTGTACCAGGGCTCCGGCCGCCTCCGCTTCACCGCGCCGAGCCCGGTGGAACGGGAGCGGATGCGCGAGTATCTCGGGCAGGAGGAGCTCGACGAGCCGATCACCTCGGCCGTGCTCTTCTTCGCCGACGGCACCTACGACACCTTCGGGCGGCTCGGCATCTCGAGCGAGCGCGTCGAGGCGCCCGGGGACCTCACGGACCGGATCGGCCGGGCGCGCGACTACCTCAAGACGTACAAGGACCGCACCTGGGACGCGGGCTTCCTGGAGCCGATCCTCAACGGGCGGGAGAACGGGATGTTCTTCGCGCTCATCCAGCGGGAGCACGGCGAGGAGCTCATCCTCCAGATCGACCCCGACGCGACGGAGCCGATCCACCTCGGCGTCCACCGGCAGGGCGCGGGCGCGGACGTCGACCCCGAGTGGGTGACGCAGTTCGCCTGGACCGACCGTCCCGCGCCGCCGCGCGACCAGCGCCGGCGCCAGGTGGCGGTGGACCGCTACGTGCTCGACGTGAACATGCCGCAGACCATCGACGGCGGCGTGAACTTCATCACCCACGCCCGCGCCACGCTCCACGCGCCGGAGGGCGGGTACGGGCCGTGGATCCCCTTCCTGCTCTTCCCCGAGCTGGACGTGGACTCGGCCCGCTGGGGCGACGTCCCGATCCCCGCGTACAAGAACGACGACGCCTACTATGTCTGGGTGCGGGCACCGGAGGCGCTCCCGGCGGGGACCACGCCGACGCTCGACCTCTGGTATCACGGGGACCTGCTGGCGCGCTACGGCGACTGGTTCGTCCTGAAGGACGCCTCGGGGTGGTATCCCCGCCCCGTCGACGCCCTGGCCAAGGCGGCGTTCGACATCACCTACCACACCCCGCTCGGCCACCCGATCGGGAGCGTGGGAACGCTGACCGACAGCGCCACCGCGGGGCGCGTCGTGACCACCCACTGGGTGCACGAGACGCCGATCCGCAACGCCGGCTTCAACGTCGGCCGGTTCAAGACCTACGTCCTCCAGGCGCCCGGCGTGCCGCCGGTCACCCTGCTCTGGAGCGACGCGGGACACCGCGCCATCGCCCGCGACTTCGGCGTCGCCCCGCAGGCCCATGTGCGCGAGACGATCACCGACGAGGCCGCCAGCGCGGTGAAGTTCTTCACCAACGTCTACGGCGCCCCGCTCGAGCCGCAGTTCTACGCCACCGAGATCCCCCAGCTGCACGGCGAGGCCTTCCCGGGGCTCATCCACTACTCGTTCGCCACGTTCCTCCCCAACGCCGGCCAGCAGGTGGGCTTCGACCAGGTGTTCCGGGCGCACGAGGTGGCCCACCAGTGGTGGGGCATCGGCGTGGACTACGCGAGCTACCGGGACCGCTGGCTCAGCGAGGGGCTGGCCGAGTTCTCCGGCCTCTGGTACCTGCAGACCCGCACCGGGAGCCTCGACAAGTACCTCGGCTTCCTGCGCGAGTACCGCACCAACCTCGTCGCGGCCCGCGAGCACCTGGGCGCCACCTCGCTCGGGCACCGGACCGGCACGGGGCGCTTCCCGCAGTACTACACCTACGGCGTGTACCAGAAGGGCGCCTGGGTGGCGCACATGCTGCGGGTGCTGATGCTGCAGCTCTCCACGATGAACGAGGACCGCTTCACCGACGCGATGCGGGAGTTCTACACCACCTACCAGGGACGGAGCGCCTCGACCGACGACCTGCGCCGGGTGATGGAGAAGCACGCCGGGGCCGACCTTCGCTGGTTCTTCGACGAGTGGATCGACGGCACCGGGCTCCCGACCTACGCCTGGGCCTGGCAGGCCACCCCCGGCGCCAATGGCCAGCAGGTGGTCCACCTCCGGGTGCGGCAGTCCCACGTGCCCGATTCGTTCATGATGTACGTGCCGGTGACGGTCACCCTGCAGGATGGCCGCGCGCTCCGCACCCGCATCCTGGTGCGGGGGCCGGAGAGCACCGCCGACCTGCCGCCGCTGCCGGGGCAGGTGAAGCAGGTGAGCTTCAATGATTTCGAGGGGGTGCTGGCGGAGGTGCGCGAGGAGTCGTGGTGAGGCCTACACCCGGATCGGCAGCGTCCTGATCCGCTTCCCCGTCAGCACGAAGAGCGCGTTGGCCACCGCGGGGGCGATCGGGGGCACCCCCGGCTCCCCCACCCCTTCGGGCGGCTCGTCGCTCGGCAGGAGATGCACCTCGACCGCCGGGGCTTCGGACATCCGGAGCACCCGGTGGTCGTGGAAGTTGCTCTCCTGCACCCGGCCGTCCCTGATGGTGACGCCGCCGTGGAGCGCGGCCGAGAGCCCGAAGTGCACGCCCCCCTCGAGCTGCGCGGTGACGAGCGCGGGGTTCACCACGGTGCCGCAGTCGGCCGCCACGACGACGCGGTGCACCCGCGCCTCGCGCCCGGCCAGCGAGACCTCGGCCACTTCCGCCACCGCGCTCCCGAACGACAGGTGGAACGCCACCCCGCGCGCCCGGCCGGCCGGGAGGGGGGCGCCCCACCCGCTCCGCTCCGCCACCAGGTCAAGGAGCGCCTGGTACCGCGGCAGGTGCCCCAGCAGGCCGCGACGGAACGCCAGCGGGTCGGCCCCCGCGGCGTGGGCCAGCTCGTCCACGAAGCACTCCACCGCGAACGCGGTGTGCGAGTGCCCCACCGAGCGCCAGTAGCCCACCGGGACGCCGACGTTGGCCATCGCGCTGGTGACCCGGAAGTTCGGGATGTGGTAGGGAAGGTCGGCCGCCCCCTCGACGGTGCTCTGGTCCACCCCGCCCTTGAGGGGACCGCCGAGCTTCACCAGGGCGTCGGGCACCGCGGCGGGGACGAACTTCCGCGAGATGCTGGGCGCCACGACCTGCTGCTGCCACGCCACCAGGCGGCCGGCGTCGTCGAGCGCGGCGCGCACCCGGTGCAGCGCGCGGGGGCGGAAGCGGTCGTGCCGGGTGTCGTCCTCGCGGGTCCAGACCACCTGCACCGCGCGGCCCACCCGGCGGGCGATCTCGGCCGCCTCCCGCACGTAGTCCACGTCGAGCCGGCGGCCGAACCCGCCGCCGACGCGGGTGGTGTGCACCTGCACGTCGCGGCGGGAGCGGCCCAGGGCGTCGGCGGCGTGGCCGCGCGCCCCGCCGCGGTCGATCATCAGCGGGCCGTCCTGGAACTGCGTGGGCGCCCAGACCTCGCCGGTCACCGGGTCCACGGTGCAATTCATCGGCTCCATCGTCTGGTGCGGCAGGAAGGGGAGCTCGTACTCGGCCGTGAGCACGGTGGCGCTCGAGTCGAGCACCCCCGCGGCGTCGCCGTGCTCGGCCGCCACGCCCCCCGGCCCCGCGTCGGCGATGGCGCGGAGCCGCGCGCCGATCGTCTCGTCGGAGAGGGCGGCGAGGGGACCCTCGTCCCATTCGCACACCAGGCGCTGGCGCGCCTGCAGCGCGCGCCAGTGGCTGTCGGCCACGACGGCCACCTTGTCGCGGAAGAGGTGCACCCCGTGCACGCCGGGGGCGGCGGCCGCCGCCGCGGTGTCGGCGCGCGTGAGCGTGCCGCCCCACACGGGCGCGCGCTCCACCGAGGCGTAGAGTATCCCGGGGCGCCGCACGTCGAGCCCGAAGGTGGCCGCCCCGCGCACCACGTCGGGCACGTCGCGCCGCGGCAGGGAACGGCCCAGGAGCCGCCACGCCGAAGGGAGCTTGAGGGGGACGTCGCGCGGCACGGGGAGCCGCGCCGCGTCCGCGGCCAGCTCGCCGTAGCCGGCGGCCCGGTCGGAGGGAGGATGGAGCACGCGTCCCCGCTCGGTGCGGCACTCCCCGGCCGGCACCCCCCACCGTCGCGCCGCCGCCGCCACCAGGAGCGCCCGCGCGGTGGCCCCCGCCCGGCGGAGCGGCGCCCACGCCTCGCGCACCGAGCTGCTCCCGCCGGTCATCATCACCCCGGCCTGCAGCGCGGTGTTGCCGTACGCCTCGTGCGCGGGGGCCTGCACCACGCGGAGCGTCTCCCAGTCGGCGTCGAGCTCCTCGGCCACCAGCATCGGCAGGCCGGTGCTCACCCCCTGCCCCATCTCGGTCCGCGCCAGGACCACGGTGACGGTGCCGTCCCCCGCGATGCGGATCCAGGCATCGGGGACGAACGCCGCGCCGCCATCCGGAGGCGCGCCATCGTCGCGGCAGCCGGCCAGGCTGACGGCGAGCGACAGGCCACCGGCGGCGGTGGCGGTGACGCGGAGAAAGTGGCGACGGTCCATGGCAGGGAAGCTCGGGCGGGCCGCTGGATGTGGCAAGGGTCACACCCCGAGGGCCGCGCAGGTCACGCGCCGCCGGTGCAGGATGTCCCGCCGGGGGCGTGAAGCGCTGCACGGCGCGTGAAGGGACATTCACCTACCTTGGACGTGCACTCGCACTTCGGAGGCTTGATGCGTTCGATCCTGATCCGGGTCGTCGGCAGCGCGCTCCTGCTCGCGCTCCCGGCCCTGCCGCTCCACGCCCAGCGCGCGCTCCGCTTCGGGGGCGCCGTGAGCCACCTCTCCCCGCGCGACGCGATGCCGGCCGGCACCGGGTACACGGCGTCGGTGGGCTGGCTCGCCAACAGCACCAGCGAGACCGCCGCCTTCCTGACCCGCTGGGTGGGCACCGGCCTCGGCACGCCGAACGAGGACCTCACCGCCTTCGGCGTGGAGAGCCGGTACTTCCCGGTCGAGGCGTCGGGCGTGGCCCCGTTCATCACCACCGGCATCGGCGCCTACCGCTACACCACGCCGGGAGGCCTGCTCACCCAGCCCGCCACGGAGTGGGGCTTCACGAGCCTGATGGGGCTGGGCCTTGGCACCACCCTCGGCGACCACGCCTGGCTCGGCGCCGAAGGACGGCTCCGGATGGACAACGGGCTCCGGAGCACCGAGTACCGCCTGCAGGGGGTGTACGCGCTGGGTCCCGTGCGCGCCGCGACCTCGACGCCCGGGAGCGTGGCGCCCTTCGCGGTGGGGGTGGCGCGGCTCGGGCACGGGCCGTACACCGCGCGCTCGCCCTACGCCGGCATCCGCTTCCGCCGCGACAAGGGGGCGCACGCGAGCATCGCCGTCGAGGCGGGCGCGGCGGGCCTCACGAGCGACGAGACCGGCACCGCCGAGCGCGCCACCGCGTGGATCGTGCAGCCCGCCGCGGAGTATGGCTGGCGCACGCGCTGGGGACGCCCCTTCCTCGAGATCGGCCCCCAGCTTCTCGGGTTCGTGGGCGGCCCCGACGACGGTATGCTCGTGGGGATCCACACGGGGGGCGGCGCGGACATCCACCTCTCGCCCGCGCTCGACCTGACCCTCCTGACCCGGGTGACCTGGTTCCAGACCGGCGCGGGCCGTCATCAGTTCGGCCTGCAGCTCGGCACCGCCGTGGGCGTGCGGTAACGGCACGGCGGCCCGGCGAAAAAGAAGGGGCCCCGATCGTCTTCGGGGCCCTTTCTCACGCCGTGTCGCCGTGTCGCGGTCGCGCGGTCAGGGCGCGGAGACGGTGAGCGTGTACCCCGCCGTGCTGCGCGTGGTGGAGCTGTTGCGCACCGCGACCTGCTCGACGGTGGCGCTGTAGGCGCCGGCGTTGTTGATGTCGGGCACCTGCACGCGGGCGACGATGCCGTCGGTGATGTTCCCCGCCACCACGATGCGGGTGAACGACGGCTGGATGGTGTAGCCGCCGTACTGGGCCATCGCGCCGCCCACGACCGAGTCGATCTCTCCCCCCTGCACCTTGAGCAGGATGGCGCCGTC
>DASTRQ010000157.1:0-8044 GCA_035761145.1 Gemmatimonadales bacterium | reverse complement strand
AGTCGCCGGGGCCGGCGTCGGGGATCTGCCGGAGCGCGGCGCCGGCGGCGCGGAGCGCGGCGGCGAAGTCCTGCGGCGCGGCGGCGGCGTGACCCTGCCCGATGAGGTCGCGGGCGAGGGTGGCGAAGTCGCCCACCCGCCCGCCGGCGCCGTCGCCCAGGGTGCGGAGCGCGCCGCTCAGCGCGTGGAGGCGCAGGTCGCGCTGGGTGATGGTGCGGGCGCGCTCGAGCTCGTCGGCGGCGGCGGCCAGGTATTCCCCCTGGCTCACGAGCTCCACGCGCCCGATGCTCCCGGTCACCGCGGCGCCGCTGGCGGAGCCGGGGACCACCGCTTCTCCCTCCGCGAGGAGGGTGGCGATCGGCACCGTGCCGCTCGGCGGCACGAAGGTGCGGAGCACCAGCCCGGCGAAGCGCTGCGACTCCTCGGCGTCGGGGGTGGGGAGTCCCCGTTCGGTCACGTCGCGCGCGGCGCGGGTGAGCGCCTGGGCGGCCGACTCGAAGACATCGGCGGTGCCGGGCGGGGTGTGCTCGAGGCGGGAGAGGTCGTTGACGGCGCGGTCCACCGCCTCGAGGAGGTCGGGGAGGGGCGGGAGGTCGCCGAGGGCGGCGAGGCCGCGCAGCGGCTGCATCCGGCGGAGCACGCCGGCGAGCGCCTCCTTGGCCGGCGGGGCGGTGCGGAGCGCGGCCGCGGCCTGGCCCAGCGCGGTGGCGATGAGGGCGCTCTCGCGCGCCAGGAAGGCGCGGGCGCCGGCGTCGAGCGCCGGGGACTCTGCCGCGGCGGCCGGGGCGGCGGCGGAGGGGACGCGGAGCGGCGTGGCGGCGCCGCCGGCCAGGGCCTCGAGGTCCTTGGCGAGCTGCTCGGCCGCCTGGCCGTCGGCCGCGGTCCACTGGCTGGCGCGCTTGATGAACCCCGCCAGCGACTCCACCGCGCGGCGGGCCACGTCCTGCGTGGTCCCGTCCCAGGCGCGCTGGCCGTCGCGCACGGCGCGCGCCAGCGCCTCGAGCCCGTTGGCGCCGCGGGCGATGGGCTGCTGGTTGGCCATCAGCGCCGCGCCGCGCAGGGCGCGGGCGTAGCGCACGAGGTCGGCCGCGGGAGGCTGGTCGGCGATGTCGACCAGCCCGCGGAGGCGGTCGATGTACTCGCCCGCCTCCATCGCGAAGTAGTCCAGCATGCCGAGCGGCGTGGTCATGGCGGGGTGGGGGTGGGAATGCGCTAAGGTTATGGGAGAGAAGGAGAAAGGGCAACGGCCATGCGCGCGCGCATCTCGCGGACGGCGGCCTCCATCCCGCTGAAGATGGCGCGGCTGACGATGCTGTGGCCGATGTTGAGCTCCTCGATCCCGGGGATCGCCGCCACCGGGCCCACGTTGTCGTAGGTGAGGCCGTGGCCGGCGTGGACCGCGAGCCCGAGGGACCGGGCATACGTGGCCGCATCCTTCAGCGCCTCGCGCGCCTCGCGCGCCTTCTTCTCTTCTTTGCCCCAGGCGTGGGCGTAGCGCCCGGTGTGGAGCTCGATGGCGGGGACGCCGAGCGCCACGGCCCGGTCGATGCTGGCGCGGTCGGGGTCGATGAAGAGGCTCACGCGCACCCCCGCCTCGGCGAGCCGGCCGATGGCGCGGCGGAGCGGCTCCGCGTGGCGCGCCAGGTCGAGCCCCCCCTCGGTGGTCACTTCCTCGCGCCGCTCGGGGACGAGGGTGGCCTGGAAGGGGCGGAGCCGGCAGGCGAGCGCGAGGATCTCCTCGCTGGTGGCGAGCTCGAGGTTGAGCACCGTGGTCACCGCCCCCGCCAGTGCGACGACGTCGGCGTCCTGGATGTGGCGGCGGTCCTCGCGGAGGTGGCAGGTGATGCCGTCGGCGCCCGCCGCTTCGCAGGCGCGGGCGGCGGCCACGGGGTCGGGCTCGTCGGTGCGGCGCGCCTGCCGCACCGTGGCCACGTGGTCCACGTTCACGTAGAGGCGGAGCGCGCCGCCGGAGCGTTGTGCCCCCTTCGGTGACCCGTTAGCTTGAGCCTTCACGTCCCCTCCCGGAGCGTGTGATCGTGACCACCCGGAACACCATCCTGGCCCTGGGCCTCTGCGCGCTCGCTGCGTGCGGCGGTCATTCGGGTCCCGCCACTCCCCAGCCGCTGCCCAGCGCCGACGCCGCGGTGCGCGAGTTCATGGCCGCCGTGGCCGACAGCAACATCGACCGGATGGGCCGCGTGTGGGGCTCCGCCGACGGGCCCGCGGCCCTGACCGGCAAGCCCGACCGGTGGCACGAGCGGCTGATGGTGGTGCAGCTCTGGCTGCGCGGCGCCACCTTCCGCATCGTCCGCGACGCGCCCAACCCGACCTCCCCCGCCAAGCGCGACCTCCTCGTGGAGCTCACCCGGGGGAGCTGCGTCAAGGCGGTGCCGTTCACCGCGGCGCCGGCGGGGACCCACGGCTGGCTGGTGGAGTCGGTGGACATCAACGCCGCCGGGAACCCCGCCAACCCCTGTCCCACCGGCGGCACCTGAGCCCACCGGGAACCGCCGGACGTTCTCCGGTCAGGGCCCGGTGAGCTCGATCAGGATCCCCGCGGTGCTCTTGGGGTGCAGGAAGGCGATGCGCCGTCCGTGCGCCCCCGTCCGCGGCACCTGGTCGATGAGCTGGTAGCCGGCGGCGGCACAGGCACCGAGCGCGGCGTCGAGGTCGTCCACCTGGTAGCAGACGTGGTGGATCCCCGGCCCGCGCTTGGCGAGGAACTTCCCGACCGGCGTGTCGGGGCCGGTGGGCTGCAGCAGCTCCACGTCCGACTCGCCGAGGGTCAGCGAGACGATCGTGGCCCCGTCGGCCTCCTCCGGCGGGTGCGGCACGAGCCCCAGGACGTCGCGGTAAAAGGGGAGCGCGGCCGCGATGTCCGTCACGGCGACGCCGATATGGGCGATGCGGGCGGTGGCGGGGAGGGGCATTTGAGGGGTCGATGGTCGATGGTCGTAAGTCGCTGGTCGCTGGTCGCTGCCGCCAAAGACCGACGACCACGAACAGATCCAAAGAAACCGTACATTCAGGATACAATTATACAATGAGCACGCATACCGCCGCCGTCACGGACGACACTTTCGCCGCCGAAGTGGAAGGGGCGAAGGGCCTCGTGCTGGTGGACTTCTGGGCCACCTGGTGCGGCCCCTGCCTGATGATCGCGCCCTACCTCGAGCAGATGGCGCAGAAGTACGCCGGGAAGCTCAAGGTCCTCAAGCTGGACGTGGACGCCAACCAGCGGACGTCCATCCGCTTCAACGTGCGCTCGATCCCGACGATGATGTTCTTCAAGGACGGCAAGCACGTGGACACCCTCGTCGGGGCCAACCCCGGCGCGCTCGAGCAGAAGGTGACGCAGCACCTGGCCTGAGGGGCGGGGGCGGGGCCAGCACCGAGGGCCGGGGGAAGGTCCGGGGTCCGAGGTCCGAGGACCTCGGATCTCGCACTTCGGACCTCGCACTCCGGCCCCCGCACTTCGGACCCCCGGCCCCCACCGACCCCCCCCGCCACCCCGACATGCGCGCCAGCACCGCCCGCTTCCTCTCCAGCGAGGTCCGGCTCTTCGACCTGGAATTCCCGGCCACGGCGCGGATGATCGCGCGGACGCGGCTGGCGTTCATCCACGTCGAGAACGTGCTGGCGTACGCCAAGCGCGACCGGGACGGGATGGTGGACGCCTATATGGCGGCCTATCTCCCCGAGGAGCTGATCCTCCTCTTCTTCAAGAAGGGGGAGCTCTTCAACGCGGCCACGATCCGGCCCGACGGGCGCCGGCTCCTCCCCATCGCCGAGGCGCAGCGGCGGATGAAGGCGGAGACGGAGCGGAGCGAGGTGGTGTTCTGCCAGGCGCCGGCGCAGCAGCTGCTCTGGATGATCTCGGCGTGCGCCACGGCGCCGCGGACCCGCTTCGTGGACCCGCAGCAGCCCGAGAAGCTGCTCGACGTGTTCCGCGCCGAGATCTACGACGGGGTGACGGAGCTGGTGATCGACGGGCGGGTGAACTACCTGCAGTTCGTGGCGGGCGCGTTCCACGGCGGCTACCTGCACGACCAGCCCCCCGGCGTGGGGCCCGAGAAGCACCTGCGCGCGATGCTGCAGCCGGAGGGGCGCCCCGCGCGCGAGGTGGTGGCGCACGACCTCACCCCCCTCGCGGCGCTCCCGGTGCAGGCGCTCCCGACGCAGGTGAAGCTCTTCCGCGAGGTGCAGGCGCGCATCCTCACCTCGGCCGACAAGGAGCTCCTCGGCGAGGCGGGGCGCAAGCACCAGCGCCACAGCGCGGGGCTCGCCACGACGCACCCGGCGCTGGAGCTGCTGAGCGCGCCCGAGTACGGCGCGCCGCCGGCGCTCGTGGTGACGGGGGACGAGCTCACCGCGGCGCTGGCGGCGTGGACGGCCAAGCTGCTCGGGGACGTCGAGATCGTCTCCCCCGGCGGGGCGCTCACCGTGCTGCGCGAGGCGACCCGGGAGCACCGCCACCAGCTGCAGGCCGCCGGCTTCTACGAGCGACTGCCGTGGCCGGTGAGCTGGTAGGGGCCCCCGGCACCCTCTACATCGTCGCCACCCCGCTGGGGAACCTCGGCGACCTCTCCGCACGCGCCGCCGAGATCCTGCGGACGGTGCCGGTGGTGGCGGCGGAGGACACCCGCGTCACCCGCGGCCTGCTGACCCACCTGGGCGCGCGCCCGCGCCTGCTCGCCCTCCACCAGCATTCCGGCGCCGATCGCGTCGCCCAGGTCGTCGACCGCCTCGCGGCGGGCGAGGACATCGCCTACGTGACCGACGCCGGCACCCCCGGCGTGAGCGACCCGGGGCCGGTGCTCGTGGCCGCGGTGCGCGCGCGGGGGCTCCTGGTCGTCCCCATCCCCGGACCGAGCGCGGTGGCCACGGCGCTCTCCGCCTCGGGGCTCCCCGCCGACCAGTACCTCTTCCTCGGCTTCCCGCCCCGCCGCGGGCCGGAGCGCGACCGCTGGCTGCGGCGCGCCACCACGCCCGGGATCACGGTGGTCTGCTTCGAGGCGCCGGGGCGGGTGGAGGAGCTCCTCACCGACCTCGCGGCCGGCGGGCACGGCGAGCGTCCGGTGTGCGTGGCGCGCGAGCTCACGAAACTCCACGAGGAATTCCGAGTAGGGACCCTGACCGCGCTCGCCGCGCAGTTCACGGTGGAGCCTCCGCCCAAGGGGGAGGTGACGCTGGTCCTCGGGCCCCTTCCCGAGCGCGCCACGGGGGGCGCCGATGCCGACGCGGCCCGGGCGCTGGCGCAGGAGCTCCTGGCCGCGGGGCGCTCGACGCGCGACGTGATCCGCGAGGTGACCGACCGCACCGGCCTCCCGCGCAACACCGTCTATGACCTGGTGACGCACCTGGCGAAGCGATGAAGCTCGCGGCCATCCTGGCCTGCACGGGATTGGTGCTCGCCGCCCCACGGCGCCCCACGGCGCCGCCGGCGGCCCTCACCATCGGCCGCCTCCATTACGATGGGGGCGGCGATTGGTATGCCAACCCGTCGAGCCTCCCCAACCTCCTGGCCGCGGTGCGCGCCCGCACGGGGCTCCGCACCGCCGAGCGGGAGGAGACGGTGCGGCTCACCGACGAGCGGCTCTGGGACATCCCGTACCTCTATATGACGGGGCACGGCAACGTCCGCTGGAGCGACGCCGAGCTCGCGATCCTGCGGGAATACCTGCGGCGCGGCGGCTTCCTCCACGCCGACGACAACTACGGGATGGACGCTTCCATCCGGCGCGAGCTGGCGCGGCTCTTTCCCGACCACCCCCTGGTCGAGGTGCCGCTGGACCACCCGATCTACCACGTGGTGTACGACCTGCCGCGCGGCATCCCCAAGATCCACGAGCACGACGGCAAGCCGGCGCAGGGGTTCGGCATCTTCCTCGACGGCCGCCTCGCGGTGTACTACTCGTACCAGAGCGACCTCGGCGACGGGTGGGAGGATCCCGAGGTGCATCACGACCCCGCCGCGGTGCGCGAGCAGGCGCTCCGGATGGGGGTGAACCTCTTCACCTACGCGGTGGGGAGCGCCCCGTGACGGGAACGGCGCGCGCGCTGGCGCAGCTCGGGGCGCCGCTCCGCGGCTGGCCCGCCGCCGCGCGGCTCCTGGGCGGGGCGGGGTGCGCGGTCGGGGCGCTGGCCCTCGCGGCGTGGGGGGCCCGGCTCGGCTGGGTGGATGGCGCCACGTGGGTGGCGCTCGCGTGGGGGGCGGCGCTCGCGGCGCTGGGTCTTGCCGCCGCGCTGGCGGTGCGCGCCACCCGTCGCGGCGGGCCGGCCGCGGTGGCGCGCTGGCTCGAGGAGTCGGGGCGGTGGCGGCGCGGCGCCCTGGCGGGACTCCTGGGCGACGCCGCTCCGGGCACGAGCGGTGAGCTCTTCGCGGCCGCCGACGGCGCCGCCGAGCGGACGCTCCGCACGGAGGGGCCGGTGCTCCTCGCCGCGCGGGTGGCGACGGCGCGCCGCGCCGCGGCGCGCGGGGCGGGGGTGCTGCTCCTCGCCGCCGCGGGGCTCGCGGCGGCGCGCCCCACGAGCGGGCGGGCCGCCCTCCTCTGGCAGCCGCGCGCCGCGTGGCGCGAGGCGACGGCGCCCTTCCGGCTCCGCGGTCCCGATGCGGCGGTGCCGCGCGGCGCCCCGGTGACGCTGGAGCTCACCGCCCCGGGGCGGCGCCGGGCGATCCTCTGGCTCCGCGCCCCCGGCGAGACGTGGCGCGGCGTCGCCGTCGCGCTCGACTCCGCGGGGCGCGGCCGTTACCAGACCGCCCCGCTCGAGAGCGACCTCTTCGCGCGCTTCACCGCGGGGGGACGGGGGAGCGACACGCTGGCCATCCACGTGCTCCTCCCCGCGTTCGTGGGACAGGTGACGGTCACCGCGCACTACCCCGCGTACCTCCGGCTCGATCCCGAACCGCTCCCGCTCGACGGCGACACGATCCTCCTCCCCCTCGGCGCCCGGCTGGTGACCGCCGGCGAGGCGACGGCCGAGCTCGGGGCCGCGGCCTGGGTGGGCCCGCGCGGGCCGGCGCCGCTCGCGGTGCAGGGCGCCACGTTCCGCGGCGCGTTCGAGCCGCGCGGGGCGGGGAGCTGGCGGCTCGACCTCACCACGGCCGATGGCGCGCCGCTGGCCGGCGAGGCGGTGACCCTCCCGGTGCGCGTGGTGGCCGACAGCGCGCCGGAGGTGGCCATCCCCGTGCCGGGAGTGGACACGCTCATTCCGATCGACCTCAGGCTCCCGCTCGTCATCGAGGCGCGCGACGACCACGGACTGGCGCGCCTCACGGTGGAGAGCGAGCGGCTTGCGGCGGGGGCGCCCGCGGGGGCGGTGCGCCAGGAGGTGCCGCTGGAGCAGGGGCTCCCCGACCACGCGGTGGTGCCGCTGGTGCTCGACCTGACCGACCGCGGCCTCCTTCCCGGCGACAGCGTGCGGGTGGTGGTCCAGGCGGAGGACGCGGCGCCGGTGGCGCACCGGGCGCGCTCGCGCGCGTACCTCTTCCGCCTGGCGCGCCCCGACGAACTGCGCGCCGCCGCCCGGGCGGCCAGCGCCGCCATCGGGACCGCGCTCGACAGCGCCGCGGCGCGGAGCCGACGGCTGGAGCGCGCCACCGGGGACCTGGCCCAGGAACGGGACCGCGCCGCGAGCGGCGGGAACGACGCGGCCGACCAGGCGCTCGACTACGACGCCGCGCGCCGGGCCGAGCAGGTGGCGCACGACCAGCAGGAGATGGTGGCGCAGGCCGAGGCGCTGCGGCGGCAGGTGGAGGAGCTCCAGCGGGCCGCCGAGGCCTCGGGCGCCTCCGACCCCGAGTGGCAGCGCCAGCTCGAGGAGATCCGCCGCGAGCTCGACCGCGCGCTGACCCCCGAGCTGCGCGAGCGGCTGGCGGGGCTGCAGCGCGCGCTGGCCGACCTCGACGCCGAGCGGGCGCGCGAGGCGCTCAAGGACCTCACGGCGGAGCAGCAGCGGTTGCGGGAGGCGCTGGAGCGGAGCCGCGAGCTCTTCCGCCGGGCCGCGGTGGAGGGGGACCTGGCCAACCTGGCGGCCGAGGCGC
>DASTRQ010000156.1:0-3722 GCA_035761145.1 Gemmatimonadales bacterium | reverse complement strand
CGGCGCCGAGCGGCCTCGCCATCGTGGACCGGGAGGGGCGCGTGGCCCGGGGGAACCTGACCCTGGCCCGGCTCACCGGTGTCCCGCTGCAGGGGCTCCCGGGCTGCGCGCTCCCGGCGCTCTTCCCCGAGTGGCCCGCGGGGGACGCGGACCCGCTGGCGCGGGCGCGCGAAGGGGCCACCTCCTCGCGCCTCATCGCGGGGCCCGGGGGGCGGATGCTGGTGCTGACCCTCGCGCCCGAACGCGCGGGGCGCATCGTCGCGGTGGTGGACGACATCACCCGCGAGCAGGAGGCGCACGAGGCGCTCCGCCGCTCGGAGGCGCGCTTCCGCGCCCTGCTCGAGGCGGCGCCCGTGGCCATCCTCACCATCGAGCGTACCGGGACCGTCGAGGCGGTGAACGCCACCGCCCAGGCCCTGGTGGGGCTCCCCGACGTGCCGCGCGCCTTCCTGGCCGACCTCGTGGTGCCCGGCGACCGTTCCTTCCTCGCGGGACAGTGCCAGCAGGCGTTCGGCGGCGCGCGGCGCGAATGCACGGTGCACTTCCGCCGCCCCGACGGCACCGTGCGCGAGGTGGCCCTGGTGCTCGTGCCCATCGAGGAGCGGGGCGGCGTGCGCACCGTGCTGGGCATCGCCCGCGACGTCACCGACGAGCGCGCCCTGCAGGAGCGGGTGGCGCACGCGGAAAAGATGGCCGCGCTGGGCCAGCTCGTCTCGGGCGTGGCGCACGAGCTCAACAACCCGCTCGCCGGCATCACCGCACTGGCCGAGGCGTTGGCGCTCGACGTCCAGGACGAGGGGACCGAGCGGGTCCTCGAGACGATCCGCCGGGAGGCCGCGCGCGCCGCGCGCATCGTGCAGGACCTGCTGCTCTTCTCCCACCAGCGTCCCCTGGTGCGCCGGGCGGTGGACCTTCCCGCGCTGCTGCGCGAGGCGGTGGCGGCGCCGGGAGTGGACCCCGCGCGCTGGGAGCTCGTCGCCGAGGGGGAGGTGCCCCCGGCGGACGCCGATCCCGACCAGCTGCTCCAGGTGCTGCGCAACCTGGTGCGCAACGCCGACCAGGCGATGGCCGGCCGGCCCGGCGCCCGCGGCCGGCTCCGGGCCTGGGCGGAGGGGGACCGCGTCGCCTGCGAGGTGGCCGACGAGGGCCCCGGGATTGCGCCCGACGTCCTGAACCGCATCTTCGAGCCGTTCTTCACGACCAAACCCGCCGGGGAGGGGACCGGGCTCGGCCTCAGCATCTCCCACGGTATCATCCGGGCGCACGGCGGTGAGATCCGCGCGCAGAACCGCCCCACGGGTGGCGCCCGCTTCTGGTTCGAACTTCCTCGCGCGATCCCCCCGCGCCCAAGGTGACCCCGATGGCCGATACCGTACTCCTGATCGACGACGATCCCGACATCCTCCGCTCGGTGGGCAACTACTTCGAGCAGATGGGCTACGAGGTGGGGCGCGAGCTCACCGGCGAGGCCGGCCTCGAGGCCCACGACCGGATGCACCCCGACGTGGTCCTGCTCGACCTGGGGCTCCCCGGGATGGACGGGATGACCGTCCTCGAGCGGCTGCGCGAACGGGGCGCCTCGGTCGTGCTGCTCACCGGGCAGTCGGACGTCCCCACCGCCGTGCGCGCCATGCAGCTCGGCGCCGAGAACTTCCTGCTCAAGCCGGTGGACATGGCGCACCTCGTCGCCGTGACCGCGCGCGTGGCCGACAAGGTGAAGCTCCGCCGCGTCAACGAGCTCCTGCTCGCCTCGGTGGTCCCGGGCGAGGGGCTCGAGTCGCTCGGGCACAGCGCCCGGATGCAGGAGTTCGCCCGGCAGGTGAGCCTCCTCGCCCAGAGCGACCGCACCACCGTGCTCCTCGTCGGCGAGAGCGGCACCGGCAAGGGATGGGTGGCGCGGATGATCCACAACCTGAGTCCCCGCGCCAAGATGCCCTTCGTCGAGGTCAACTGCGCGGGGCTCTCGGCCACCTTCCTCGACTCGGAGCTCTTCGGCCACGAGAAGGGCGCCTTCACCGACGCCAAGGACCGCAAGCAGGGGCTCTTCGAGATCGCCGACCGCGGCACGATCTTCCTCGACGAGATCGGCGACCTGGCGGTGGAGCTCCAGCCCAAGCTGCTCAAGGTGCTCGAGACCAAGACCTTCCGCCGCCTGGGCGGCACCCGCGAGATCACCGTGGACGTGCGCCTGGTGGCCGCCACCAACCGCGACCTGCCCGGCGACGTGGCGGCGGGGCGCTTCCGCGAGGACCTGTTCTACCGCCTCAACGTGATGCCGCTGGAGCTCCCGCCGCTGCGCGACCGGTCGCGCGAGGACCGGCTCTCGCTCATCACCCGGCTGTTCCAGGACCTCCGCGCCTCGGTGCCGGGGGCGCCGAGCCTCATCGCCCCCGAGGCGCTGGAGCGGCTCCTGGCCCACCCGTGGCCCGGCAACGTGCGCGAGATGCGCAACGTGCTCGAGCGGGCGCTCATCCTGGGCCGCGGACAGGTCTCCGTCGCGGTGGACCACCTGCCCCCCGAGTTCCGCGCCCGGGGCGGCTCCGGCGAGCGGCGCCACGTGCCGCTCTCGCTCGAGGACCTGGAGCGCCAGCATATCGAGCGCACCCTGCGGCACCACTCGGGCAACCGCACCAAGGCCGCGGACGAACTGGGCATCTCCCGCGCCACGCTCATCAACAAGATCCGTCGGTACGCCATCTCCGTCTGACCGGAGGTCCTGTATGGCCGAGATCAGGGAAGTCGACATGATGGTCTGCCGCGCCTGCGGCAACCAGGAACGCGCCTCGGAAGGCTACCCCTGCCAGGACTGCGGCACGTTCATCTGCGTCATCTGCACCACCCGCGGCGTGGTGCGCTGCAAGGCGTGCCAGGCCCGGCTCGACGCCGGCGCCGGCGCGCCCCCCGCGCCGTGAGCTCCGCGCTGATCTGCGCCGCCACCGTGGCGCCGGTGCAGGCCGAGCCCTCGCTCCGGAGCGAGCAGCTCTCCCAGCTCCTCTTCGGCCGGGTGGCCGACGTGCTCGAGGCGCAGGGCGACTGGCGCCGCGTGCAGGCGCGCGCCGACCACTACCTCGGCTGGGTCCACGTCGGCTACGGCCGCGAGGTGGATCCGAAGGAGGCCGACGCCTGGGAGCTGGCGGCGCAGGGCTGGAGCGAAGGGGCCACCATCGAGGTGCGCGAACGGCTCGTGCGCGTCCCCCTCGGGGGGCGGGTGCACCTCGACGGGGCGGGGGGCGTCGTGATGCCCGGGGGGCGCAAGGGGAAGCTCCTCAACGGCCGCGTCGTCGTCGCCGACACGATCGCCCAGGAGGCCCGCGCCATGCCGGTGGACAAGTGGGTCGCCAAGTTCTTCGCGGGCGCGCCCTACCAGTGGGGCGGCTGCACGCCGTGGGGCGTGGACTGCTCGGGGCTGGTGCAACTCACCCTGGCCGCGCGCGGCGTGGCCTACCCGCGCGACTCGTTCCTCCAGGCGGAGGAGGGGGAACCCCTCACCCTCGAGACCGTGCGCCCCGGCGACCTCCATTTCTTCAGCGAGAACGGCCGCTCGGTGACCCACGTGGCCTTCGCCGGGCCCAACGACACCCTCGTGCACTCCACGCTGAGCGCCGGCGGTTTCCTGCAGGAGCCCTGGGCCGAGGGGACCCGCGCCGGGTTCCTCCGCGCCCTCTGGGTGGGCGCGCGCCGCCCCCCGCGCGGCGAAGGTCCCGCGCGGTGAGCCGCCGCCT
>DASTRQ010000155.1:0-2970 GCA_035761145.1 Gemmatimonadales bacterium | reverse complement strand
AGGTGCGCCGCCGCCTTCTCCTTCTCGGTGAAGCGCCCGGTGCTCTCGAGCACGATGTCCACGCCGAGGTCCTTCCACGGCAGCCTGGCCGGGTCCTTCTCGGCCAGGACCTTGATCACGTCGCCGTCCACCTTGATCCCGTCGGCGGTGGCCTCGACGGTACCGTCGTAGCGCCCGTGCACCGAGTCGTACTTGAGCAGGTGGGCGAGGGTCTTGTTGTCGGTCAGGTCGTTGACCGCCACGAAGTCGATATCGGCGCCGCGCGCCTTGGCGGCCCGGAGGACGTTGCGGCCGATGCGGCCGAACCCGTTGATCGCGACACGGAGTGCCATTGGAGCTCCCGGTACGGAATTTGGGCTTTAACCGAGGTCGCCGACGATGCGCGCCCTCGCGAATGTCACGGCTTCCACTTGCAGCGCCCCCGCCACCGCCAGCGCCTCGGCGCAGGCGCCGAGGGTGGCGCCGGTGGTGAGCACGTCGTCCACGAGCACCACCCGCCGTCCCCGCACCTCCCGGGCCGCGAAGGCCCCCGCGACGTTGGCGCGCCGCCCTTCGGGGGTCAGCGCCGTCTGGGTCGGGGTCTCACGCCGACGGACCAGCGCCTCGGGCGCCACCGCCGCCCCGCACCGCCGGCCGATCGCCGCGGCCAGGCGCTCGGCCTGGTTGTAGCCGCGCTCGGCGAGCCGCTTCGCGGCCAGCGGTACGGGCACCAAGATAATCCCATCCGCCAGCGGCTCGAGCCCCTCCGCCGCGCGCGCCATCACGTCGGTGACCCGCCACCAGCCGTCGTACTTGAGGGCGTGCACCACGCGGCGCGCCCCGGCGTCGAGCCACACGGCGCTCCGCACCCGCGCCAGCGCCCCGGGCCAGTCGGCGCAGAGGCGGCACGGCACCCCCGCCAGACCGGGCTGGCCGCACCGCGCGCACCACGGCGGCACGACCCGGCGCCACGCGCGGCGGCACCGGTCGCATACGAGCGCGTCGGAGGGGCCCACCGGCCGGGTGCACGCGAGGCACTCGGCGGGGAGGAGCCAGCGCTCCAGCGCCGACGCCGCCCCGGCGAGCTCAGGCCAGCGCGCGGGCCACCGCGGCACGCATCACCTCGCGCGGCGCACGGACCTTGGAGAACCACCGCTCCAGCGCCGCCGCCCCCTGCGCCACCAGCACGTCGCGGCCATCGGCGGCGCGCACCCCGCGACCGGCGAGCGCCCGCACCCACGCCGTGCCCCCGCGCCGGTAGACGAGGTCGAGCCCCCAGCGCGCGCGCGCGAAGGCGGCCGGATCGAGCGGGAGCGGGTCCGCGGCCCCGAGCCCCTGCGGGGTGGCGTTGATGAGCACCTCGCACTCATCCTCGTCCGCCGCCGCCACGCCGAGCCCCGCGGCCCACGCGCGGAAGGCCGCGGCGCGCTCCGCCGAGCGGGAGCGCACGGCCACGCGCGCGCCCCGCTCGGCCGCCGCGCCCACCACCGCCCGCGCGCTCCCGCCGGTGCCCGCCACGAGCCACGTCGACGCGGGCGCGTCGAGCCGCGCCAGGGCGTCGAGGACGCCGTCCACGTCGGTGCTCTCCCCCGCGACGGCCCCCTCCTCGCCCCAGAAGGTGTTGGCGCTCCCCAGCCGGGCCGCCCGCGCGCTCGGACGCGCCACCGCCGCGGCCAGCGCCTCCTTGTACGGCACGGTGGCGTTCCCCCCGCCCCCTGCGCGCGCCAGCGCCGCCACGAGCACGGGGAGGTCGTCGGCGGCGCAATCGAGCGCGGCGTAGGTGGCGTCGAGGCCCAGCGCGGCAAAGGCGGCGTTCTGCATCGCGGGCGAGAGCGAATGCGCCACCGGCCTGCCGAGCAGGAGGAAGAGCCGCGTCCTACCGCTCGCCACGCCCCGCCTCGGCGGCGATGCGGCGCGCCGCGTGCTTCACCAGCGCCTGGAGCTGCTCGAACGTGCGCCGGTACCCTTCGATCGGGCCACCCACGGGGTCGGATACTTCCGTGCGCTCCCCCTCCCCGGCGTACTCGCCGAGCAGGTGCGCCTTCTCGAACCCGCCGAGCTCCGCCAGGCGCTCGAGATGCGCCCGGGCCATCACCAGGATGAGATCGCTTTCTGCGATCAACCCCCGCGTGGCCCGGCGCGCGCGATGCGACGCCAGGTCAAGCCCGTGCTCCAGCGCCACGAGGTACGACCCCTCGGAGGCGGGCTCCCCCTCCCACGCCCCCGTGCCCGCGGAGGTCACCCGGACGTCCTTCGCCCCCACGGCCTCGAGCTCCCGCCGGAGCAGGACCTCCGCCATCGGGGAGCGACAGGTGTTGCCGGTGCAGATGAGCAGGATCTTCATGGGTGCCGGGGGTCTCGGGTGCGCGTCTGGGGCCTCGTGCCTGGAGCCTGGTCGAGCTGTCGTGGTGTCGTCTCAGTCTATGGCGCCGACCGCCCCACCAGCCGTCGCAACTCGGCGCGCGGGATCGCCCCTTCGCGGATGAGGCGGGGCTGGCTCGTGGTGCAGTCCACCAAGGTCGAGGGGGGCATCTGTCCGATCACGCCGCCATCGAGCACGAGGAGCTCGCCGGCCGCGACCGCCGCGCCGAACTGGGCCTCGACCGTCTCCGCCCCGGGGGCCGGGCGTTCGCCGGGCCGGTTGGCCGAGGTGCTCGTGAGCGGCTCGCCGAGCGCGGCGACGAGGCGCGCGAGGGCGCGGTGGCTCGTGTGGCGCACGGCGATCCCCCCTTCGGGGCCCCGCAGCTGGTCGGGGAGGCGCGGCCCGCCGGCCAGCACGAGGGTCAGCGGGCCGGGCCAGCAGGCGCGCGCCATTGCGCGGGCGGCGTCGGTGAAGAGGAGCCCCAGCCCTTCCGCCATCGCCGGCCCCGAGATGATGAGCAGGAAGGGCTTCCCGGGGGGCCGCCCCTTGAGCGCCGCGACCCGCGCCACCACTTCGGGGCGCGCCAGGCCACCCAGGCCGTACACCGTCTCGGTGGGGTAGGCGATGAG
>DASTRQ010000154.1:0-7676 GCA_035761145.1 Gemmatimonadales bacterium | reverse complement strand
GGATGATCTTCGCCTTGGCGAGGTCGGTGGCCAGCCGGTCCAACCGCTCGGGGGAGACGTAGAGGAGGCGGACCGTCCCCGCCACCACGCGCTGGAGGAGCTCGGCCTGCTGGGGCGCCTTGAGGAGGGAGTTGAGAGCGGCCGCCTCGACCCCGCGCGCACGGAGGGCGGCCACCTGGTCCTGCATCAGGGCGAGAAGTGGGGACACGACGATGGTGAGCCCGCCGAGCACCAGCGCGGGGATCTGGAAGCAGAGCGACTTCCCGCCGCCGGTGGGAAGGATGGCCAGGACGTCCCGCCCGGCCAGGACGGAGCGGATGACGCGCGCCTGCGCGGGACGGAACTCGCCGAAGCCCCAGTGGCGCTGGAGGAGCCGGCGGGCGGCCTCGACGCGCTCGGCCAGCGGGGTGGCGGGAGTGATGGGGGGTGTCATGCCCCCCAAGCTGGGGCCGGGGCGCTGACGGAGCGTCATCCAACGCACGCGAGCCGGCGCCGAATACGGCGCGCCGCGCCTTGCCGAGTGGGTGGGGGCCGGTAAGTTCAGCGGAGCATGACCGATCCCGGTACCCTCACCGTCCGCTGCCCCGAATGCGGCACCTCGCTCGCCGACCCGGCGCGCGCCTGCCCGCATTGCGGCGCGGCCTCGCCGGTGGCGCGCACGGCCGAGGGGCTGCTGCGCCCGCTCACCGCCACCTCCTCCCCCGCCCTCCCCGCGGTGGCGTCCGATCCGCTGCTCGTCGAGCTCAAGGAGGCGCTGGAGCCGCGGCTCCTCCTGCTCAAGCCGCTGGCGCGCGGGGGAATGGGGCTGGTGTACCTGGCGCGCGATCCCGCCCTCAAGCGGCTGGTGGTGGTGAAGGCGCTGGCCCCCGCGCTGGCGCTCAACGCGCGGGCGCAGGCGCGCTTCCAGCGGGAGGCCGAGGCAGCCGCCGCGGTGGCGCACCCCAACGTGGTCGGGGTGTTCGAGGTCGGGGAGCTGCCCCGCTCGGGCACGGCGTACATGGTGATGCAGTTCGTGGACGGGCCGACGCTCAACCAGGCCTTCCCCGAGGGGACGGTGGCGCCGGAGGACCAGGCCAAGCGCATCGTGGGCGAGATCGCGAGCGCGCTGGCGGCGGCGCACGCCCGCCGCCTGGTGCACCGGGACATCAAGCCGACCAACGTGATCCTGGAGCAGGAGACGGGACGGGCCATCGTGCTGGACTTCGGCATCAGCGCGGTGCTCACCCCCACGCGCCCCCGGGGGAGCGCGCCAAGCGCGCGGCTCACCGGGAGCCACGCGGCGTTCGCGGCGGTGGACCATACCATCCAGAGCGGGCTCACCAGCGAAGGGATGGTGATCGGCACTCCCTACTATATGAGCCCCGAGCAGGCGGCCACCGAGCCGGTGACGCCCAAGAGCGACGTGTACAGCCTCGGCGTGCTGGCGTTCGAGCTGGTGACGGGAGGCCTCCCCTTCGTGGAGCCCACCCCGCAGGCGATGGCGGCGGCGCACCTCAACCACACCCCGCCCAGCGTCGAGTCGCTCCGGCCCGACCTCGACGCCGAGTTCGCGACGCTCATCGACCGCTGCCTTGCCAAGCATCCGCAGGATCGCCCCTCGGCCGAGGCGGTGGCGCGGGCGCTGCTGCCGGAGCAGAGCACCCAGGTGGAGTGGCCGCCGCCGGGGCTCGAGCGGCTCACCGGGCGCGGCTGGCGGGCGCTCGTCCGGGGAGCGGGGGCCGAGGCGCTGGCCCTGGTGGTGCTGGCGGCGACGCCCTACCTGCCCCCGTTCGAGAACGCGCAGGCGGCGGCCATCACCGACGCGGCGGCGGTGGTGCTCTTCATCGTGCTGATGCTGAGCGCCGGGGGGATGGCGGCCGACGCGATGACGGGACTGCTCCGCGGCTGGCGGGCGGGGTACCCGCGGGACATCCTGCTCGACGCCGCCCTGGATCACCGCCGCAACGGCGGCGACCTCCTGAACGGGGTCGGCGGGTTCGCGCTCGTGTCGGACCCCGACCGGCGCCGGATGATCCGCGCGCGCCGCCGCGGGGCGGCGGCGCTCCTGACCGGGCTCGCGGGGACGGCCCTCCTCACGGGACTGTGGGGGACGGGCCTCCTCCCGCAGGGCGCCACCGGGCTCGCCCTCTGCGCGGCCCCGCTCTTCCTCGCCGTCTGGGTACGGGCGTGGCTTGCCCTCCCGGAGCGGCGCGTGCGCGCCCGCGCCGACCGGGCGGCGGGGTTGCCGCTCTTCCACCGGACGCCGGCGATCCGCGCCGAGTTGGTGCGGGGGTGGCTGGAGGACGCGGGACGCCCCGCGGCGGGCACCCGCTCCCACGCCGACCGACTGCGGCTGGAAGCCCTGGCGCTGCCGTGGCTGCTGCTGCTGGGACCGTTGGTGGCGCTGGTGGTGCGGGTGCTGCGGAGGTAGCGGGCGACGATCACCGCTTGCGGATGAACCGCAGCACCGACCCCGCGCCGGCACAGACGATCGCGACCCAGACGATGCGCCGGTCGTCCCGCGCGATGCCGATGGCGCCGATGGCGAGGGCGGCGAGGAGGAGGCCCAGCCGCAGCCGCTGCAGGAACGGCCAGGCCGAGGCGGTGGGCTCGGTGACGGGGGGTTCGGTCATTTCCGGAGGAATCGGGCGATCGCGGCGCGGAAGTCGGGGGTCATCCGGCTGGCGGCGTTGATGCGCGCGCCCAGGCGGACCCCCTCCTCGAGCGGCAGGGCATCCTGGGCGTAGAAGAGCTGCTTGGTGAAGGCGAAGGCGCTGGCGCTCTGGCCTGCGAGCTGGGCCGCCAGGGCCGCGGCGCGGGCGTCGAGCTCGCCGGCGGGCACCACCTCGCTCACGAGCCCCATCTCCCACGCCTCCTCCGCCCCGACCGGCGCCCCGGTGGCCACGAGCTCGAAGGCGGGCTTCTCCCCCATCTGCCGCCGCAGGAGCGCCATCACCATCGCCGGCACGAAGCCGCGCGAGATCTCCGGATACCCGAATTGCGCCGAGTCGGCGGCCAGGACGATATCGCAGGCGGTGGCGAGCCCGCAGCCGCCGGCGAGCGCGCGCCCCTGCACCACCGCGACGACCGGCTTGGGGAGGCGGCGCAGGGCGAGGAAGAGCTCGCCCAGGCGGAGCGCGCTCGCCTCGTTCTCGGCGGCGTCCTTGTCGGCGGACGCGAGGAGCTCCTCGAGGTCGGCCCCGGCGCAGAAATCCTTCCCCGCCCCGCGCAGGACCACCACGCGGACCTCGGCGTCGAGGTCGGCGCGCTCCAGGGCGGCGTGCAGCGCCTCGACCAGCGCCGTGGAGAGCGCGTTGCGCTTCTCGGGGCGGTCGAGGGTCAGGGTGAGGATGCCTGCATCAAACTGGGTCGCCAGCATCGGCCAATCTCCCACGAGAACGCGAGATCGCGAAGCAGCGCAGAGCGGAGGGCGCTATTTCGCGGAGCTATGCTGCCTGGAACGGGCCTGGGCCGGCAGGGCCTTCACGATCGCCGGCGGCACGGGGATCGTCATCCGGAGCAGCGCCGTGGAATAGACCTTCCCCTGCGCGTCGGTCTTGAGCGAGATGGTGCCCCCGCCGTCGAGCGCGCCGTGGAGGAGGAAGTTCAGCGCCTTCAGGTTGGGGAGCTCGAAGCGCTCCACGCCGCTGACCATTCCCTTGAAGTGCTTCTTCACCCGTGCCAGCGTGACCTCTTTCACCAGGAGGTCGTACCACTCCGGCCTGAGGGCGATGAGGCCCACGTTGGCCGTGTCCCCTTTGTCCCCGGAGCGAGCGTGGGCAAGCCACCGAAGCTGAACTTCCTTGCCTCGCCGCCTCGCCGTCTCGCCGCCTCGCCGCCTAGGCATCGAGCACCTCCACGTGGACGTGCGGCTCGACCACGGTGCGGTCGATGAGCGCGGGCCAGTAGGCCAGGATCTCCTGCACCTCCGGCCGTCCCCCGGCGAACCCGGTGACGCTGGGCGGGCCGGTGAGGACGAGCGGCGCGAACTCGCGGGTGAAGCGCTCGACCGCCTTCCTGTCGGGGCCCCGCACGCCGACGCGGAGCTGCACCTCGGCCAGGTCGGCGCAGGGCGGGCTCGCGAGGGGGCCGTGGGTGGCGTCGGCGCCGACGAACTCGGTCAGGATCGTCTCGAACTCGAGCCCCAGGTCCTTGAGCCGCTGGCGGAGGATCCCGTCGGCGGCGCGCGCCTTGAGGAGGGCGTCGGGCCAGCTGTACACCAGCGTGCCCACCGCCTTCCACCCGTAGTGATACGCGATGGAGACCTTGAGCTTGTCGGTGCGCGGCGCGCCGCGGATCCCCGAGACGGCCACGCGATCCTTCCCCGCGGGGCGGAGCTGGATGCTCGTGAAGTCGGCGACGCCGTCGGGGGTGATGTAGTGCTTCGGGTCGCCCATCTCGTACACCAGCTGCTCGGTGACCGAGGCCACATTCACCACTCCCCCGGTGCCGGGGTGCTTGGTGACGACGAAGGTGCCGTCCTCGGCCGCCTCGACGATCGGGAAACCGGGGTTCGCGAGGCCGCGGACCTTCCGCCAGTCCTTGAGGAGGTTGCCGCCCGAGGCCTGCGCGCCGCATTCGATGATGTGCCCGGCGATGGTGCCGGCGGCGATGCGGTCCCAGTCGTCGCGCCCCCAGCCGAACTCGTGCACCAGCGGGCCCAGGGTGAGCCCGGTGTCGGTGACGCGGCCGGTGATGACGATGTCGGCGCCGCGGTCCAGCGCCTCGACCACCGGCGCCATCCCGAGGTAGGCGTTGGCCGAGACGACGCGGTCACGGATGACGGAGAGGGGCCGCCCGGTGTCGAGGTCGGTGAGGGGATGCCCGGCCGCCAGCAGCTCGTCGAGCCGCGGCAGGAGGTCGTCCCCCGACACCACCGCCACCTTGACCTGGCCCGCGAGGCCGAGCTTCCGCGCGACGCCGATGACCGCCTCGGCGCAGGCGCGCGGGTTGACGCCCCCCGCGTTGGAGACGACGCGGATCCGCTCGCGGGCGACCGTGGGGAGGATCCGCTCCATCAGCGGGACGAAGTCGCGCGCGTAGCCCGCGTTCGGGTCGCGCGCCTTCTGCTTCTGCATGATGGACATCGTCACCTCGGCGAGGTAGTCCATCATCAGGTAGTCGATCGGGCCGCCCTCGACCTGGCGGACCGGCGCCTCGAGCCAGTCCCCCCAGAATCCCTGGCCGGCGGCCACGCGGACGGTGCGGGTCATCTCAGCGCATCAGCGGGGCACGGGCCCGCACAAGGGGAGCGGTGAGGCGCCACGGCGTGCCGTCGCCGGCGGTGACCGTGTAGCCGAGGAGCGGGACGAACCCGGCCGGGAGGGGCCAGGGGGACGCGGGCGCGGCGAAGCGCACCGACTCCGGGGTGCCGGCAGGGATCGTGACGGTGGCGTTCCCCGCGACGGCGAGGGGCGCGCGCTGGGCGCTGTCGCCGTAGAGGCGGACCCGCGCCGTCAGGGTCCAGCGCGCGGCGCTCCCGGGATCGGCCCACCCCGGGTAGAGCTTGAGCGTCGCGGTGCCGGCGGCGCGCTGGCGCGGCAGCTCCGCCTCGAGGCGACCGAAGGCGTAATTGAGCGGGGCCTGCCCGATCTGCGAGCCGTCGGCGTTCTCGAGCGTCACGCCGAAGTCGGTGAAGCGGGCCCAGTCGGTGGCGGGCATCCGCACATCCACCTCGACGCGCCGCACCCAGGCGGGAAGCTCGAAGGCGAGGCTCCCGGTGTCGGCACCGGCGCCAGTGAGGACCTCCTCGCGCGCCCCGCCCACCACCGCGGCCGCCACCGTGGCGGTGACCGGCGCCGCGGTGTGATTGACGAGCGCCACGAGGGGGGCCCCGTCACGCAGGTCGGCGAAGAGGCCCAGCGGCGAACGGTGCACGGCGATGCCGGCCGAGGAGTTGGCGATGGGGGGCGCGGCGGCCACCACCTCATAGAGGCCGGGAACGACGTCCTGCGCCTCGACCTCGAACCGGGCGGCCTCGTCCCCCGCGGCGCCTTCCTGCTCGTTGCCGTTGCGGAAGGGCTGGCCGCCGGGCTCGTGGAGCCAGGCGCGCACCACGTCCTTCGGCGCGCCGCTCGCCACGCGCACCGCAAAGGGGCGACCCTCCTGCGCGGCGAAGGTCACGCGGCGCTCGTGCCCCGCGGTGAGGGCGGCCACCGGGAGCGCGACCTCGCCCTCGGGGGCGGCGGGGACCACCACCGTGTTGACGAGGCGCGCGAGCGGGCCCGCCATCGTGTCCGCTCCCCAGACCGTCACCGTGCCGACATACGTGCCCGGGGCCTGGAGCTGGGCGGCGTGATAGGTGACGGTGACGCCCCCCTCCCAGCGGCTGAAGTCGTAGGCGCTCGGCGCGCCGAGCCACGGGGCGTCGGAGCGGAGGGTGACGGCAAGCGGGAGCTTGGTGCCTGCGGGCAGGTGCAGCAGGAACTGCTGGGTGGTGTCGCCCGGGGCGAGCCCCTCGCCGCGGAAGGCGGCGTTCCCGTGCCCCGCGGGGCCGACGGCGTCGGCGGCGAGGGGGATCCAGGCGTAGTTCCCCTCGAGCCAGCGCCAGGCGCGGCCCACGTTGGGCACGCCGGCGCCCTGGTCGAGCGCGGTGAGCCCCTCGAGCGGCTGGGCGGTGGCCATCAGCGCCTGCCGGATGCGCCGGGCGTCCACCGGCCGCCCGGTGGCGGCGAGCCCCGAGACGAGGAGCGCGGCGAGGCCGGCGGCGTGGGGCGCGGCCATCGAGGTGCCGCCCTTCACCTCGTCGCCGAAGTTCCAGCGCGGCACCGTGGAGAACGCCACGCCGGGGGTGAGCAGGTCGGGCCGCGCCACCTCGCCCCCCCGCGAGCTGAAGTAGGCGATCGGGTCGAGCCCGGGGGTCGGCTGGCGGCTCAGGAAGACGCGCGGGAAGGTGGCCCCCACCGAGAGGGCGCGCGCGGCCGAGCCGGGGAAGCCGAGGGTGGAGACGCCGGGACCGTCGTTCCCGGCGCTGATGCTGAAGACCACGTCGGGATGCTCCGCGAGCACCGAGTCGATGAGGGCGTCGATGCGGGCCGTCCCCTCCTCGCCGCGCTCGTTCCCCACGCCGAAGCTCATGTTGACCACGAGGGGGCGCTGGCGCGCCGCCGCGGTGCGGATGGCGTAGTCGAGCGCCCGGAGCATCGAGCCGGTGGTGCTGATCCCCCCCTGGGCGTCGTTGGCGATCTTGAGCCCGAGGAGCTGCGCGCCGGGGGCCACGCCGTCGAAGCCGTCGGCGCCGAGGATGCCGTGCCCGGCCGCGATGCCGGCGACGTGGGTCCCGTGCCCGCTGGTGTCGAAGAAGAGATCGAGCACCGGGACCCCGTCCACCTCCGCCAGGTCGGCGGTGAAGGTGAGCGCGGGGGTCCGTCCCGGCGCGGCCCAGCCGAAGCGCTCGCGCGCCACGCGGAAGTCGTGCACCGGACGCTCGTTGGCGAGGGAGCCGTCGCCGTCGAGGTCGGCGAGCAGGACCCAGCCGTCGGTGGCGCGGGTCACGAAGACCGGCAGCGTGTCGCCGACGACGTTGTTCCAGTTGACGTCCGCGGCGGGGATCTCGCCGAGCGGGATCTCGCGCAGGACGCCACCGTACCAGGGGCCCGTCATGTTGATGCCCCGCAGGCGCCCCATCCCCGCCACGGTGCGGCCGCCGACGGTGACCGAGTCGCCGAGGGGCGTCACCGGCGCGAGCGCCACGCGCC
>DASTRQ010000153.1:0-8030 GCA_035761145.1 Gemmatimonadales bacterium | reverse complement strand
TCCCACGACCGTGCCGCGATAGAGGATCGGCACCTCCACCTCGGCCGCCCAATCCAGTTTCTGGTTCGTGAGCTCGCACCGCAGCGCCCGCTGGTAGACGGCCTCCAGGAAGCCTGGGCCCAGCCGCCGGTGTACCTCGATCGCCGCCCCGATCACCTGATGGGAGTAGCGATCGTCGATGACGTCCGATGGACCTTCGATAAGTTCACGCATGGGCACCTTCGGGGTTTCGGGGTTTCCGCGCCCTGCATGACCTTATCGGGACCCCTGCCCCTCCACCTAACCATTCCACCGCCCGCCGTACCATTCCGCCGCTAGATTTCCCCGCGTGACCGGCCCGTCCGACCCTCTCGCCCGCAAGCTCGCCACGCTCCCCGACGCCCCAGGGGTGTACCTCTGGAAGGACGCCGGGGGGGGGATCCTCTACGTCGGGAAGGCCAAGAGCCTGCGGAGCCGCGTCCGCAGCTACGTCCACGACGACCACGCCGAGTCCCCGAAACTCCGGCACCTGATGCGGCTCGCGGCCGACGTCGAGACCATCGTCACCGCCGGCGAGGCGGACTCGCTCCTGCTCGAGAACAACCTCATCAAGGAGTACCAGCCGCGCTTCAACGCCCGGCTCAAGGACGACAAGAGCTACCCGTCCATCGCCGTGACGCTCAAGGAGCCGTTCCCGCGCGTGCTGGTGACGCGCCGCCGCGACCTCCCCGGCGCCCGCTACTACGGCCCGTACACCGACGTGAGCCTGATGCGCCGCACCCTCGGCATCGTGCGCCGCATCTTCACCGTGCGCTCCTGCGCCGACGACCTGCCCCGCGAGCGCCGCGAGCGTCCCTGCCTGGACTACCACATCGGCCGCTGCCGGGCGCCGTGCGTGGGGTGGCAGTCCGAGGCCGACTACCGCGCGATGATCGGCGAGGTCGTGGCCTTCCTCGAGGGGGACACCGCCGACGTGCGCGGCCGGCTCCGCGCGATGATGATGGCCGCCGCCGAGCGCGAGGACTACGAGCGCGCCAAGGACCTGCGCGACACCCTCAAGTGGGTGGAGCAGCTCGAGCAACCCGTCACGGTGGAGCAGGTGGGCAGCGGCGACGCCGACGCCATCGGCTTCGCGCGCGACGGCGACGACGCGGCGGTGACCTTTTTCCGCGTCCGCGACGGCCGCGTCGTGGCGCGCGACCACCGCTTCCTCGAGAACGTCGAGGGGGAGCCCGATGCCGTCATCCTCAGCAACTGGCTGGTGCAGGAGTATCGCCTGGCCCCCGGGCGCGCCCGCCGCGTGGTGCTCCCGTTCCCTCCCGACGACCTGGCCGAGCTGGGGCAGGTGATCCCCGAGGCGGAGTTCCACGTCCCGAGCCGCGGCACCGCCGCCCGCTGGCGCGACCTGGCCGACCAGAACGCCCGTCACCTCCTCGAGAGCCTCCGCATCGAGAGCTTCGAGACCGACGAACGGGCCGAGGACCCGGTCTACGCCCTGGGTCGCGACCTCGGCCTGCAGGTGGTGCCCCGGTCGATGATCTGCATCGACATCAGCACCAACCAGGGACGCGACACCGTAGGCTCTCTCACCTGGTTCGAGGCGGGGCGCCCGCGCAAGTCCGAGTACCGCAAGTTCGCCATCAAGGGGGCGGGGCAGCAGGACGATTTCGCCGCCATCCACGAGGTGCTGACGCGCTACCTCACCCGGCGACGCGACGAGCAGAAGCCCCTCCCCGATCTCGTGGTGATCGACGGCGGCAAGGGACAGCTGAGCAGCGCCAAGGCGGCGGCCGACGCGCTCGGCTTCGACACCCTGCCACTGGTCTCCCTCGCCAAGCGCGAGGAGGAGGTCTACTTCCCCGGCCGCCCCGACCCGCTCCGGCTCCCGCGGCGCAGCCCCTCGCTCCGGCTGCTCCAGCGCCTGCGCGACGAGACCCACCGCTTCGGCGTGAGCTTCAACCGCGCCAAGCGCTCGGCCCGCACCATCACCTCCGAGCTGCTCGAGATCCCCGGCGTCGGCCCCACCAAGCGGCGCCGGCTCCTCGAGACCTTCGGGAGCCTCGCGGGGGTCAAGAGCGCCACCGTGGCCGAGATCGCCGCGGTGCCCGGCTTCAGCGCGGTGCTGGCCGAACGGATCCTCACCCACCTCAAGGATCGCTGACGTGGATTGGCGACTCGATTGCCCCGCCTGCGGCGCCTCCAAGGCCCCCGCGCCCCTCGACACCGTCTGCGCCTGCGGGCACCCGTGGCTGGTGCGCTATCCCGAGCGCCGCTGGGAGCGGCTCACCCCCGCCGCCCTGGCCAACGAGCGCTCGATGTGGCGCTACCGCCCCTTTCTGCCGCTCACCCCGGCCGAGGCCCCCGTCTCCCTCGGTGAAGGGCTGACGCCCCTCCTCCGCGTGCCCCGCATCGGTGAGCGGCTCGGCGCCCGGCAGCTCTGGGTCAAGGACGAAGGGGTGAATCCCACCGGGTCGTTCAAGGCGCGCGGGCTCTCCGCCGCGGTCACCCGCGCCGCCCTCGACGGGGCCACCGCCTTCACCCTTCCCACCGCGGGCAACGCCGGCGTCGCCGCCTCGGCGTACGGGAGCCGCGCGGGGCTCCCGGTGCGCGTCTTCGCGCCCGAGTCCACCCCCAAGACCCTGCTGGCGCAGGTGCGGTGGTTCGGCGGCGACCTGCACCTCGACCCCGGCCACATCGGCGACTGCGGCAAGCGGAGCCGCGCCTGGGCCACCGAGTCGGGGGCGATGGACCTGAGCACCCTTCGCGAGCCCTACCGCATCGAGGGGAAGAAGACCCTCGGCCTGGAGCTGGCGGAGCAGTTCGGGTGGACCGTCCCCGACGTGATCCTGTACCCGACGGGGGGAGGCACCGGCCTCATCGGGATGTGGAAGGCGTTCAACGAACTGCGCGACGCGGGATGGATCCGTGGCAAGCTCCCCCGGATGTACACCGTGCAGTCCACCGGCTGCGCCCCGATCGTGCGCGCCTTCGCTGCCGGCACCCCCAGGGCCGAGCCGTGGACCGACCCGTGGACGGTAGCGAGCGGGCTCCGCGTCCCCGGCCCGCTGGGGGACCGGCTCATCCTCACCGCGCTCCGGGAGTCCGGAGGGGGCGCGGTGGCGGTCTCGGACGAGGAGCTCTCCGCCGCGGCGGAGGAGCATTCGCGGCTCGAAGGGCTCGACCTCTCTCCCGAGGGGGGTGCAAGTCTCGCCGCCCTTGCGCATCTCCTGCGCGATGGCCTCGTGGATCCCGACGAACGCATCGTCGCCTTCAACACCGGGGCGGGGTGGCTCTACCGCTGATCCGCCCCGCGGCGGGGCCCCCCGGGCTGTATATTTCACGTCTGCCATGAACCTGCCCCGACTCGCCATCCTCGACCCCTCCGCCGGGATCTCCGGCGACATGCTCCTCGGCGCCCTCGTGGCCGCCGGGGCGGGGGAAGAGTGGCTCGCCGACCTTCCGCGCCGCCTCGGCGTCGAGGCCACCGTGACCACGCGGAAAGTCCTGCGGGGAGGGGTGGCGTGCACCAAGGTCGATGTGGTGCTCCCGGGAGGGGTCTCCGAGACCCCGGCGGAGGAGGTGGAGCCGGAGCACCACCACGCGCACGACCATTCGCACGAGCATCATCACCACGGGGCGCACGCCCACGAGCATCACCATCACGGGCCCCATCGGCACGTCGGTGAGCTGATCCGGCAGGTCGAACAGGCCGATTTGTCGGCTTCCGTGCGAGACCGGGCCATCGCCGCGTTCCGCCTCCTGGCCGAGGCGGAGGGGCAGGTGCACGGGATGGCGTGGGATCAGGTGCACCTGCACGAGGTCGGTGCGGTCGACGCCCTGGTGGACATCGTCGGCGTCATCGAGGGCTTCGAACGGCTCGGCATCACGCGTGTGGCCACTCGCCCGGTGACGGTGGGGAGCGGGTGGGTGCGCGCGGCGCACGGCACCATCGCCGTGCCGGCACCCGCGACGCTGCGACTGCTCCAGGGGCTCGAGATCGGCCCCAACGGCCCGGTGACCGGCGAGGCCACCACTCCGACGGGGGCGGTGCTGCTGCGCGTCCTGGTGACCGAGTCGGTGCCGGCGCGGTGGCGCGCGCTCGGGGAAGGGTGGGGGGCAGGAGGGCGGGACCCGCACGGGTACCCCAACGCCCTGAGGCTCATCCTGGCCGAGCCGGTGCGGGAGGCGGGGGAGGTGGTCGTTCTTCAGGCTGACATCGACGACCTCGCGCCCGAATACCTGGAGCCGTTGCGCGAGGCGGTGATGGCGGCCGGCGCGCTCGATGTGCAGACCTGGACCACGCAGATGAAGAAGGGCCGCGTGGGGTTCCGTGTGGAGCTGGTCTGCGAGCCGGGGAGGGTGGAGGGGGTGTCCCAGGCGCTGTTCCGCCACAGCACCACCGCCGGGATCCGGCGTCAGGTGGCAGAGCGTATCACGTTGCCGCGCAAGGAGTTACAGGTGCCCGGCACGGAGGGTGCTATAATCCGGGTCAAGGTGCTGTCGGCCCCCGACGGTCCCCGGTTCAAGCCCGAATACGATGACATCGCCGCTGCGGCCCGCCAGACCGGCCGCCCGGCGCACGAACTTGCCCGCGAGGCGGCCGAGCGCGCCCGGGGGCAGCTGGAAGGTGGCGCCGAGGGCGCCTCCGGAACCCCGAACCAGGAGTCCCGATGACCCGCCTGCTGCGTGGCGTTGCCGCGCTGTCCGTCCTCCTCGCCGCGCCCGCGGTGGCCCAGCAGGGCCCCATCGCCGACCGGATGCTGAACCTCCAGGGGGAGGGCCTCCCTCCCAGCGGGAGCGACTGCCATCTCGCCGGGGGGAACTTCCTCGTCACGAGCATCGGCACCAAGCTCAAGTCGGCGCTCGACAACTCGGTGCCCGACAACAAGCGGCGCCTGCTGCACGACGGGCACGACCTGGCGCTCAACACCCTCCAGAACGGCCAGGCCGGCAGTTCCAAGGCGTGGTACTTCTATGGCCGCGTGGCGCTGCAGCTCGGCGACCTCGTGGCCGCCGACTCCGCGTTCAAGCGCGTGGTCGCGCTGACCCCGGGGTGCGCCGCCGAGGTGGCCGTCTACCGCCAGCGGGCGGGGGCCACGCTCATCGGGGCGGCCTCCGCGGCCCGGAGCGCCTCCCAGGCCGACAGCGCGATGTACTTCGCCCGCGCCGCGGTGTCGATCGACCCGAGCCGGCCGCACGGGTGGTACATGCTGGGCAACGGCTTCGTCGAGCTGCAGCAGAACGACAGCGCGGCGGTGTTCTTCCGCAAGGCGGTCGAGATCACCTCCGACTCGAGCCCCAACGCCAAGACCATCCGCCAGGCGGCGGCCTACACCCTCGGGGTGATCGACTACAACGAGCGCAACTTCGCCGAGGCGGCGCACGCCTTCGACGTGGCGCTGCAGCTCAAGCCCGACGACGCCGACGCCCGCCGCAACCTGGCCGCCTCGCTGCGCCAGGCCGGGATGGCCGACAGCGCCGCCAAGATCGAGCAGGCGCTGATGAGCCAGGCCGCGGGGAGCGAAGGGGGCCTCACGGTGGCCCAGCTCTTCGACATCGGCGTGGGGTACTTCAACGCCCACAACTATGCCGACGCGGCCACGACCTTCGAGAAGATCGTCGCGGTGGAGCCGTTCAACCGCGACGCGCAGTACAACCTGGCCCAGTCGTACTTCGGGATGAACGACGGCGACAAGCTCCTGCCGGTGGCGCTCAAGCTCAAGGAGATGGACCCGCTGAGCTTCGAGGTGCTGCAGCTGGTGGGCGCGGCGTACCGCCTCAAGCACGACCAGCCCAACCTCCTGCGCGCCGCCGAGGCGGTGGCCGGGGCCACCGTCAACGTGAGCGCCGCGCTCCAGACGGGCGCCAGCAGCGCCACGCTCACGCTCCGCGCCGTGGGGCGCCAGGGCCGCAACGCCGCCGACCGCGTCATCCCGCCGGCGGCCGTCCCGGTGGTGGTGGAGTTCCTCGACAAGGCGGGCGCCGTGGTGGCCACCGCCGAGGCCACCGTCCCGGCGCTCGCCCCCGACGCCACGCAGGACGTGACCGTGACGGGGAACGGAGCGGGGATCGCGTTCTGGCGGTACCACCGGAAGTAGGCAGACGCGAAAGGCGCTCAACGCGCTCCAGGGAGCTCCCAGCGACCCCTGTAGCGCCTCGAGCGTCTCGGGCGCCTGCCAACTTGCGAAAATCGCTTCCCCCCCTTCAATTTCACCCCCGCGCGGGAGTAGCTCAGTTGGTAGAGCATCAGCTTCCCAAGCTGAGGGTCGCGGGTTCGAACCCCGTCTCCCGCTTGCAGCCCTCCGATCCCAGGATCGGGGGGCTTTGCGTTTCGGGGGTGACCAGTGACGGGTGACGCGTGACCAGCAACCGGTGCGCAGTGACCGGGCCGCGGGGCGGGATCGGGGGTATCATTCGGTGGATCCCACGTCACAGTTCACCGGTCACAGGTCACCGCTCACCGCATCCCCCATGCCCTCCAAGATCCGCGCCTACGCCGCGCTGACCCCAGGCGCGCCGCTCGTCCCCTTCGAATACGACCCCGGCCCGCTGAGCCCCGATCAGGTCGAGGTCGAGATCATCGCCTGCGGCATCTGCCACAGCGACCTCCATATGCTCTCCAACGACTGGGGCTCCACCAAGTGGCCCTTCGTCCCCGGGCACGAAGGGGTGGGGCGCATCGTGGCGGTGGGAGAGCGGGTGCAGGGCCGCCAGGTGGGCCAGATCGTCGGCATCGGCTGGTACCTGGGCACCTGCGGGCACTGCGCCTCCTGCGTGGCCGGCGACCAGCATCTCTGCCGAAATTCGCGCCAGACCATCGTCGGCAACCACGGCTGCTACGCCGACCGGATCCGCCTCGACCCGCTCTGGGCCCTCCCCATCCCGGACGCGCTCGACCCCCTGACCGTGGGGCCGATGCTCTGCGGCGGGATCACCGTCTTCTCCCCCTTCGTGCACCGCAACGTGAGCCCCACCGCCCGGGTGGGGGTGGTGGGGATCGGCGGCCTGGGGCACCTGGCGGTGATGTTCGCGAACAAGTGGGGATGCGAGGTGGTGGCCTTCAGCGGCACCGCGGGGAAGGAGGAGGCCATCACGCGGATGGGCGCCCACGAGGTGGTGAACAGCCGCGACCCGAAGGCCATCCGGAAGCAGGCGGGGCGGATCGACTTCCTCCTCGTCACCGCCAACGTGGCGCTCGACTGGGACAGCTACCTCCGCACCCTCGCGCCGCACGGGCAGATGCACGTCGTGGGCGCCATCGCCGAGCCGATCCCGGTGCCCACCGGCCGGCTCATGAGCGGGCAGAAGTCGCTCAGCTCGAGCCCCACCGGAAGCCCCACCACGATGGCCCAGATGCTCGACTTCGCCGCCCGGCACCGCATCGCCGCCATCACCGAGACGTTCCCGATGGCGCGCGTCAACGAGGCGCTCAAGCACCTGGCCGAAGGGAAGGCGCGCTACCGGGTGGTGCTTACGGCGTAGTTCCGGGGCCGAGCAAGAGCGCGGAAACCCCAAAACCCCGAAACGAACGCACCGGCCCCCCTGGTAGTCTTTTTTTCGGGGCTTAGGGGTTTCCGTGCTATCGCCGGCCCGGCGAGAGGTGTAAGTCCAATCGCTATTTGACTTTAGGGATCGGCGGTGCCATCTTCCTGCGGTCCGGGCGGCCAGTCTGTGCCGCCTTTTTGCGCCTTTGGCGGGGTCGGTTCGTCATGTTGAAGGTCACCGCGGTCCATCCTGACACCCTCGGGGCCGAACTCGGCCTCCGACCGGGCACGGAACTCCTGTCCGTGAACGGCCGGGTGGTGGAGGATTTCCTGGACTGGGAGTTCCTGACCGCCGACGACCATTTCCTCCTCCACGTGCGCCACCCCGACGGCGAGGAGATCGAGTACGACGTGGAGCGGCCGGACGACCTCCCGATGGGGGTCACGGTCGAGCCGCCGCGCATCCGCCGCTGCGCCAACCGCTGCGATTTCTGCTTCGTGGAGGGGAACCCCACCGGGCTCCGCGACGTGCTCTATATCCGCGACGACGACTATCGGCTCTCGTTC
>DASTRQ010000152.1:0-13856 GCA_035761145.1 Gemmatimonadales bacterium | reverse complement strand
GGCACCTGGGGATTCCGGAGCGCCACCGGGAACGTCCTCTACGTCTGGGACGTCTCGAGCGGCGTCGTCCTGGTGGACTCGGTGGTGGTGGACTCCGTCGGCACCATCAGCGACGACGAGGTGAGCGCCGACGGCACCCTCCTCCTGGTGACCGGGGAATACGGGGCGCGGAGCGGGCTGTTCGTCTATTCCCTCGCCGACCCGGCGCACCCCGCGCTGGTCGGGTTCGAGCGCCTCGGGGGGAACGGGCTCCACACCGGCACCTTCGCCGACATCGACGGGGAGCGCTACGTCTTCGCCGCGCGCGATCCCGGGGCCCCGGCCCTGATGGTCTACCGCATCCAGCCCGATTCGGCCGACCCCATCGCGCCGGTGGCCACGGTGGGACAGCCGGCCAACTACGGCATCCACGACACCTATGTCCGCGAAGGCCTCGCCTTCGTGAGCGACTGGAACACCGGGCTCCGGATCTACGACGTGGGCGACGGCCGCGCGGGGGGAAGCCCGGCGGCCCCGCAGCTGGTGGGGTCGGTGGTGACCTCCAGCTCGGGGCTCAGCTGCAACTGCGTCCACAACGCGTGGTGGTACCACGCGCCCGATGGCGACCGGCGCTACGTCTTCGTGGGGCAGGAGGGGCCCGGCAGCGTGGGGAGCTCCTCCTCGGGCGACATCCACGTCGTGGACGTCTCGGACCTGGCGCATCCCGAGGAGGTGGCCAGGTACCACCTGGGGGGCGCCGGCACGCACAACTTCTGGGTGGACGAGTCCCGCGGCATCCTGTACGCGGCGTACTACAACGGCGGGGTCGTGGCGCTCGACATCACCGGCACGCTCCGCGGCGACCTCGCCGCGCGCGAGATCGCCCGGATCCAGCCCGGCGGCGCCGGCAGCACCTACGTCTGGGGCGTGATGCTGTCCGGCGGCGCGCTCTGGGCGAGCGACATGCTGGGCGGGCTCTGGAAGCTCGGGGTGCCGTGACGGGCCTTCCTCCCTCCGTCACGCCCTCCCCGCCTACCGCCTCCAGGAATTGTTCCCCCGCGCCACGTCCGGCAGCAGCGAGTCGGGGTCGATCGTCACGCCGGCCAGCGGCTTCCCGCCGTCCACCACGTAGAAGTAGCTCGGGCCGTAGAACCACACCTCCACCGGGAGCGTCACCCGGTCGGAGGTGCCGTCGGCGTAGTCGAGCCGGAGCGGCACCGGCATCACCAGGGCGCCGGCGTTGCGGAGGTACACCCGCTGGCGGCCGTTGGCGGCCACGGTGGTGACCGAGTCCACCGCCTGGTCGAGCGTGCCGGTGGTCTCGAACCAGCCGTGCCAGAACCAGCTCAGGTCCTCGCCGGCGTAGTCCTCGACGGTGCGGAAGAAGTCCGCCGGGGTCGGGTGACGGAACGCCCACCGCCGGGTGTATTCGCGCAGGGCGCCGTCGAAGCGGTCGGGGCCCAGCACCACGTCGCGGAGGATGCGGAGGCCCACCCCCGGCTTCTGGTAGGCCACCACGCCGAGGGCGCGGGTCCGGTCGGGCGCGGTGGTGACGGGCTGCTCGCCCCCCTGGCGCTGGTAGGTCGCGATCCCCTCGGGGGTGCCGCGATGCACCGGCGGCGCGCCGTAGAAGTCGGTCCAGCTGTAGTAGTTCTGGAAGGTGTTGAATCCCTCGTCCATCCAGGGGTGCCGCCGCTCGTTGCTGCCGACGATCATCGGGAACCAGCTGTGGCCCACCTCGTGGTCGGTCACGCTGAAGAGGGCGGTGGGGCTCACCCGGTTGTGGCAGAAGACGATCATCGGGTACTCCATCCCCCCCTCGATGCCGTTGATGTTGGTCATCGTGGGGTAGGGATAGCGCATCCACTTGCCGCCGTAGAACTCGAGCGCGTGCTTGACGTACTCGCTCGAGCGGCGCCAGATCGAGTCGGCGCTGGGCGGGTAGAGGCTCTGCGCCAGCACCCGGCCGCCGTCGGCGCCCACCGCGTCCCAGATGAAGTGCCGCGCCGCCGCCCAGGCGAAGTCGCGCACGCTGTCGGCGGTGAAGTGCCAGGTGAGCATCCCGCCGGCGGGGTGCGGCCGGCTGGCGGGGTCGGCCACCTCGTCGGCGCCGCGGATCACCACCGTGGTGGCGCTCGCGCGCGCGCGGCGGAGCCGGGCCGCCTGCGCCGGCGTCAGGACCTGCGCCGGGTTCACGAGGGTCCCGGTGGCCCCCACCAGGAGGTCGGCCGGGAGGGTCAGGCGCACGTCGAAGGCGCCGTACTCGAGGTAGAACTCCCCCTGGCCGTAGTACTGCTCGGTGTTCCATCCCCGCACGTCGTCGTACACCGCCATCCGCGGGTACCACTGGGCCACCTCGTAGATGTCGTGCCCGTCCACGTGCTCGAGCCCCATCCGGTTGCCGTTGGGCCCGAAGGGGAAGCTCCAGGCGGCGGTGATCTCGAGCCGGCCCCCCGGCGGCAGCGGCCGCGGCAGGTCCACCCGCATCATCGTGCCCACCCGGGTGGTGGCCGCGTCGCGCCGCGGCGCGGTGGCGCGGCCGCGCGCCGGGAGGGGCCGCACCTGCAGCCGCGTCAGGGTGAAGCCGCCGTCCGCCCCCGCCGTGCCGAAGCGCGTGCCCTGGTCGAAGACCAGCGCCCCCCGGCTGTCGCGCCGGAACAGGTCCTGGTCCATCTGCAACCAGACGTAGGTGAGGGTGTCCGGGGAGCGGTTGGTGTAGGTGATCTCCTCCTCGCCGCGGAGCACCTTCGCCGTGGTGTCGAGCGTGGCGCGGATCACGTAGTCGGCACGCTGCTGCCAGTAGTCCCGGCCCGGCTTGCCCGACCCGGTGCGGATGGTGTTCGCCGCCGGGAGCTCCAGGCGGTGGAACGGCGAGGCCGCATCGGTGACCGGCGGCGGGGTCTGCGCCGCGAGCGGCAGCGCCGTGGCGACGAGGAGTGCGGCGATCCGACCGAGTGCGGGCACGGCGGGGTTCCTCCAGTGGGACTTGGTGGCGACGGCGGGAACGGGTACCATACGGTCCTCGGAGTCTAGCGGTTACGGACCCGCTCGGGGAGCGTTGGCACCCTGGACCCCGGACCTCGGACCTTCCCCCCGCACCCCTCACGTGCCACCCATGCGCCGCATCCTTCCGCTCCTCTGCTGTCTCCTGGCCGCGCCCCTCGCCGCGCAGCAGGCCGCGCCGCGCTCGGCGCTCGACTCGATCCTCCTCGCCACCCCCGACACGGCGATGGCGCGACGGCACTCCCTCGCGCTCTCTTCCCGCACGCACGTGGCCGGGACCCCGGCGCAGGAGAGCACCGCGGCGTACGTCCTGGGCCAGATGGCCGCGTGGGGGCTCGACACGTCGCGGGCCACCTTCACGGTGTACCTCGCGGCGCCCGAGTCGGTCTCGGTGGTGCGCATCCGCCCCACGCCGCTCACGCTGAGCCTCCCCGAGCCCCCGATCCCGGGCGACCCCTACTCGAGCGGGCCGCAGTGGCCCACGGTGAACGGCTACGCCGGGGCGGGGGACGTGACCGGCCCGGTGGTCTATGCCAACTACGGGCTCCCCGACGACTACCGGGTGCTCGACTCGCTCGGCGTCTCCGTGCGCGGGGCCATCGTCGTCGCCCGCTACGGGCGGAGCCACCGCGGCATCAAGGTGCGTGAGGCCGAGGCGCGCGGCGCCCTCGGCGTGATCCTCTACACCGATCCCGGCGACGACGGCGCCGCCAAGGGTCCGACCTTCCCCGACGGCCCCTGGCGCCCGGCGCACGGGATGCAGCGGGGCAGCGTGAAGCTCTCCCCCGGCGATCCCTCCACCCCCGGCTGGCCGGCGGTGGACGGGGCGCGCCGGGTGCCGCTGGCGCAGATGGACATCCCCCACATCCCCTCGGTGCCGATGGGCGCCGCCAACGCCGCCGAGCTCCTGACCGGGCTCGACGGGCCGGCGGTCCCGGCGGCGTGGAAGGGGGGCCTCGGCATCGACTACCGCGCCGGCGGCGGGGGGGCCGTGACGGTCCACGTCACCGTCCGCCTGCAGACGGGGGACTCCGCCTTCAAGCGCATCACCAACACCTTCGGCATCCTGCGCGGCAGCACCTGGCCCGACGAAGTGGTGATCATCGGCGGGCACCGCGACGCCTGGGGCCCCGGCAGCTGGGACAACATCAGCGGCACCGTGAGCGTCCTCGAGACGGCGCGCGCCTGGGCCGCCGCGGCCAACGCCGGCTTCCGCCCGCGCCGCACCCTGATCTTCGCCACGTGGGATGCGGAGGAGTGGGGCCTGGTCGGGAGCAGCGAGTACGCCGAGAGCCAGGAGAGCGCCCTGCGGCAGAGCGCGGTGGCGTACCTCAACCAGGACGCCATCGCGGCCGGCCGCGCCTTCGGGGGCGCCGCCACCCCGACGCTCCGCAACGTGGTCCGGGAGGCGGTGCGGCTGGTCCCGGCCCCCGGCGACACGGGGAGCGTGTACGCCTCGTGGCGCGCGCTCAGCAAGACCCCCGCCGACAGCGAGCCGGCGATGGGGAACCTGGGGGGCGGGAGCGACTTCGCCGGGTTCTACAACCACCTCGGCATCGCCTCGGCCGACTGGGGCTTCGGCGGCGGGCAGGGGATCTACCACTCACAGTACGACGACCCGATGTGGATGGAGCGCTTCGGCGACCCGGGCTGGGTGGCGCACCAGGCGAGCGCGCGGATCACCGGCCTCGTGAGCGCGCGGCTGGCGCAGGCGGACGTGGTGCCCTTCGATGTCGGCGCCCTGGCCGACGAGGTGACCCGGCTCGCCACCGCGGCGCGCGATTCCGCCGCCCGGCTCCGGATGACCGGCGCGCCCTTCGCGCGGCTCCTCGCCGCCTCGCGCGCGCTCCGCACCGCCGCCGACGCCTTCGCCGCGGCGGAGGCGCGGGGCACGCCCACCGACGCCCAGCGCCTGGCCCGGGTCAACACCGAGCTGCGCGAGGCGGAGCGGCAGCTGGCGCGGCCGTCGGGGCTCGTGGGGCGCCCCTGGTACCGGAACCTCCTCTACGCCGCCGACCGCGACAACGGGTACGCCGACGTGCCGCTCCCGGGCGTCGCCGAGGCGCTGCGCGACCGTGACCGGGCGCGCCTGGCGCGCGAGGTGGCCGACCTGGCGCAGCGCCTCGCCGCGGCGCGGGCGCGGGTGGTGGCGGCGCAGGCGGCGCTCCGCTAGCCGGCCCTCCCGAGGCGAACGACCCAGGAGGCGGGTGCCTCCTGGGTCGTCCGTGCGTCCGGGGACCGCGGGCGCCTTACGGCGTCGCGGTCCAGGTGTCGTTGGTGCCCACGTAATCCTTCACCCACCCGCCGGTCCAGAGCTGCACCTTGGTGACCGGGCGGCTGGTGGCCACCTCGGCCTGGAAGCGGGTCTGGTCGTAGTACCAGATCTCGACCGGGAGGTCCACCCGCTGGGTGCTGCCGTCGTCGAGGGTGAGGGTCATCTGCACCGGGAGCACCGCCGCGCCGTTGTTCTTGAGCACGATGCGCGCGGTGTTGCCGTTGGGCCCGGCGACGTTCGTGACGCTGTCCACCGCCTGGTCCACGGTGGCGGTGGTGTAGAAGTACTCGCGCCAGAACCAGCTCAGGTCACGGCCCGACAGGTCCTCCATGGTGCGGAAGAAGTCGGCCGGGGTGGGGTGCTTGAACGCCCAGCGGCGGGTGTATTCGCGGAAGGCGGGGTCGAACACCTCGGGTCCCAGCACCACGTTGCGGAGCGTGAGCAGGGTGATCGACGGCTTGACGTACGCCAGCGAGCCGAGGTTGCCGTTGGTGCGGTACCGGTTGGCGGGCGTCATGATGGGCTGCGCGGTGGGCGCCTGGTCGTTCACCATCACGAAGCGCTGCTCGCCGCGCCGCTGCAGCGTGTCGCTCCGCGACCAGTAGTCCTCCTCCGAGAACGTGTTGATGAACGTGTTGAACCCCTCGTCCATCCACGCGTACAGCCGCTCATTGGAGCCGACGATCATCGGGTACCACATGTGACCGATCTCGTGGGTCACCACGTTGTAGAGCCCCTCCTTGGTGCGCGAGGGGGCCTCCATCGCCACCATCGGGTACTCCATCCCGCTGATGGGCCCCTCCACCGCGGAGATCTGCGGGTACGGGTACGGGAACCAGCGCTCGCTGTACTCCTTGATGGAGAAGCGGCTCATCCGGGCCCCGTCGGCCCAGGTGCCCGCCGCCCCGGCGCGGTAGTAGGCGAAGGCGTAGATCCCGTTCCAGCCGCTCGCGTCGAACAGGTAGTCGGGGGAGGCGGCCCAGGCCACGTCGCGGACGTTGGCGGCCTTGAAGCGCCAGGTCGTGGTGCCCTGGGCGCCCCGCGGGCGGGCCGAGCCGTCGGCGAGCTCCTGGGCGGTGATGATGTGGATCGTGGTGTCGCTCCGGAGCGCCGTGGCGAGGCGGGCGCGCTGGGCGGCGGTGTAGACCTCGGCCGGGTTCTGCACCATCCCGGTGCCGGCCACGATGTAGCCGGCGGGCACGGTCACCGCGTAGGTGTAGTCGCCGTACTCGAGGTAGAACTCCCCCTGGCCCAGGTACTGGTCGGTGTTCCAGCCGCGGATGTCGTCGTACACCGCCATCCGGGGGTACCACTGCGCCAGCTCGTAGAGGGCGCCGTCACGCCCCATCCGGTCGGCGCCGTGCTCCGGGATCAGGAAGCTGTACTCGATGACGAGCACCGTGCGCGCCCCCGGGGCCAGCGGCATCGCCAGCGGGAGGTACATCATCGTGTCGTCGGTGCGGCCGGTGAGCGCCGCGCTCCGGGGGCGCGCCGCGCGGGCGCGCGGCCCCGCCGCGGGGGCGGTCTCCTGCGTGATGCGGGTGATGGTGAAGCCGCCGTCGAAGCCGCGCGTGCCGAAGCGGCTCGAGGCGGGGAACATCCGCGACCCCACGCTCCCCTGGCGGAAGAGGTTCTGGTCCAGCTGGAGGTACACGTGGGCCAGGGTGTCGGGGCTGTGGTTGGTGTAGGTGATGCGGACGGTGCCGGTGAGCGTCTTGGCGGCGGTGTCGAGCGTGGCCCGGATGTCGTAGTCGGCGCGCTGCTGCCAGTAGCGCGGCCCCGGGCGGCCGTCGGCGGTGCGGACCTCGTTGCCGGGCGCCAGGTCGAGGTGCTGGAAGACGCCGGTGTCGGCGGTCGGGGTGCGGAGCGGCGGGAGCTGCGGGCGCCGGGCCGGGGCGGGGGACGCCGGCGTCGGGGGCGTCGTGGGCTGCTGGGCCGCCGCCGGCGCGGCGCACAGGGCCGCGAGGAGGAGGAAACGCATTATGGGGATCCGGTTGAAGGGAACAGGCGCGCGGGGCGCCGCTGGGGTACGCCGGTCAGGGGACGACCGACCCGGGGATACATACGCAGCAGGTGCCCGGGATGTTCTGTTCCCGGGCCCCTCCGAGCGTCTCGAGCGTCTCGAGCGCCTCCCACCTACAGCCGCGGCAGCGTCACCCCGGTCTGCGCCTGGTACTTCCCCCGCTTGTCCTTGTAGCTCGTCTCGCAGACGTCGTCGGCATCGGCCTCGAAGAAGAGCACCTGGCAGATCCCCTCGTTGGCATAGATCCGCGCCGGGAGGGGGGTGGTGTTGCTGATCTCGAGGGTGACGTGCCCCTCCCACTCGGGCTCGAAGGGGGTCACGTTGGTGATGATGCCGCAGCGGGCGTAGGTGCTCTTGCCCACGCAGATCGTCAGCACCTCGCGGGGGATCCGGAAGTACTCGACCGAGCGCGCCAGCGCGAAGCTGTTGGGGGGGACGATGCAGATGTCCCCCTCGTATTCCACGAAGCTCTTCGGGTCGAAGCCCTTCGGGTCCACGATGGCGCTCAGCGCGTTGGTGAAGATCTTGAACTCCGGCGCCACCCGCATGTCGTAGCCGTAGGAGGAGACGCCGTAGGAGATGACCTTGCGCCCCTGGGCGTCGAGTTCGCGCACCTGCCCCTCGACGAAGGGCTCGATCATCCCGCGCTCGCGGGCCATGCGGCGGATCCAGCGGTCGGACTTGATGGACATGCGGGGTGGGGTGGGGGGAGTCGGGAGGGCGGACGGCGCGAAAGGTAGTGACGGGGCGGGCGCGGTGCCTAGATGCGCGCCCCTCCTTCCGCGACCCGCAAACCCGACCACGTCACACCCCATTCCGCGCACAAAAACGGGTTGAAGTGACCTTCAGCCAAGGTTAAGTTTGGCCGCTACTTAGTGAATCTTTTCACGAATCGCGAGCCCCATGCTCACCGCCTACCTGCCGCTCCTGCTGGTCGTCGCGTTCGTGGTCGCCAACGCGGTCATGATGCTCGGCGTCAGCCGCGCGGCGGATCTGCTGCTCAAGAGTTACAAGCCCACCGCCGTCAAGCTCGCCCCCTATGAATCGGGGATGCCCGCGCTGGGCCAGGCGGGGGAGCGCTTCTCGGTCAAGTTCTACCTCGTCACGATCCTGTTCATCGTCTTCGACATCGAGGCGGTGTTCATGATCCCGTGGGCGGTGGCCTTCCGCCAGCTGCAGGACATCGGCGGGCTGCTGCTCGTGGAGATGCTCGTCTTCATGCTCATCCTCGTGGTGGGCTTCGTGTACGTCTGGAAGCGGGGGGCCCTGGAATGGGACTGACGCTGCCCGACGAGACGGCCCCGGAGATCTCGGCCGCCTCGCCCAACTATCTCACCACCACCGTCGACGCGGTCATCAACTGGGGGCGGGCCAACTCGCTCTGGCCGATGCCCTTCGGCACCGCGTGCTGCGCCATCGAGTTCATGGCCACGGCGGCGGCGCGCTTCGACCTGTCCCGCTTCGGGATGGAGCGGATGAGCTTCTCGCCGCGCCAGGCGGACCTGCTCATCTGCGCCGGGCGCCTGCCCTTCAAGCTCGCGCCGGTGATCCGCAAGATCTGGGACCAGATGCCCCAGCCCAAGTGGGCCATCTCGATGGGCGCCTGCGCCTCGACCGGCGGCATCTTCGACACCTACGCGATGGTGCAGGGGATCGACACGATCATCCCGGTGGACGTGTACGTCCCCGGCTGCCCGCCGCGGCCGGAGGGGCTCATCTACGGCATCACCCTCCTGCAGAAGAAGATCAAGGGCGAGACCTTCACCGACGCCGAGCTCCGGAGCGAGCACCTGCTCCGGCCCGACGGGCTCTTCCGGCCGGCGCCGCGCATCGACGAGGTCTCCGAGCCGTTCGGCAACTCCGTGCACCAGACCCGCTCGGCATGAAGACCGCCCCCGACGTCGCGGCGCTCCAGGCCACCTTCGGCGCGGCGGTGACCCGCCACGCCGTCTCCAACGGCGACCACCTCGTGTGGCTCGCCCCCGAGCGCGCGCACGAGATCCTGGCCTGGCTCTGGAGCCAGGGCTACGCCTACCTGGTGGACATCACCGCCGTGGAGTACCGCGACCCCGAGCTCCCGTTCGAGGTGGTCTGGATGCTCCGCGACCTCGCCACGGGGCGCGAGCTCCGCTGCAAGGTGGCGCTCGACCCCGCGGGGCCGCTGGCCGTGGACTCGGTGGTGGACCTCTGGAAGGGCGCCGACTGGCTCGAGCGCGAGGTGTTCGACATGTTCGGCGTGACCTTCCGCGGCCATCCCGACCTCCGCCGGCTCCTGATGTGGGAGACCTACCACGAGGGGCATCCCCTCCGGAAGGGCTTCCCGCTGCGCGGGCACTTCAGCCGCGCCGAGCAGACCCGCCAGGCGCTGGCCGCCAATCCCGAGGCCCACTACTCGATCGAGGAGCTCTCGATCGCCGAGGCGTACGAGGACCTGCCGCAGGAGATGCGGGAGCGCCTGGCGCGCGGCGAGCGGGGGAACGTCTGATGGCCACGCGCACCGTGGAGATGGAACTCCGCACCCCCGGGCTCGACGCCCAGGGGCGGGTGCAGATGACGCCGCTCGGCCTGCAGCGCGTGGAGCGCACCGCCGACGACCTGCACGCGGAGCACATGCTCATCAACATCGGGCCCCAGCACCCCGCCACCCACGGCGTGCTCCGGCTCGTGGTCGAGCTCGACGGCGAGCGGGTGGTGAAGGTCATCCCGCACATCGGCTACCTGCACTCGGGCTTCGAGAAGCTGGGCGAGTACCGGCACTACAACCAGATCGTGCCGCTCACCGACCGCACCGACTACCTCTCGCCGATGGCCAACAACGTCTGCCTCGCCCTTGCGGCGGAGCAGCTGCTGGGCCTCCAGGTGACCGAGCGCTGCCAGGTGCTCCGCGTCATCGCCTGCGAGATGAGCCGCATCATCTCGCACCTGGTGTGGCTCGGCACCACCGGCATCGACCTGGGCGCGTTCACGCCGTTCCTCTGGTCGTTCCAGCAGCGCGAGCGGGTGTACAACCTGCAGGAGATGTGGACCGGCGCGCGGCTCACCACCTCGCTGACCCGCGTCGGCGGGATGATGGCCGACGTGCCCGACGGCTTCGAGGCGGGGCTGCGCGACTTCTGCCGCACCTTCCCGAAGACGCTCGACGAGGTGGACACCATGTTCACCCGCAACGCCATCTGGATCGGGCGCACCCAGGGCGTGGGCGTGCTCACCGCCGAGGAGGCGGTGAACTACAGCCTCTCGGGCCCGATGCTCCGCGCCAGCGGCGTGGCGTACGACGTGCGGAAGGACCGCCCCTACCTGGGGTACGAGACGTACGACTTCGACGTCCCGGTGGGCGAGCACGGCGACATCTACGACCGTTACCGCGTGCGGCTCGAGGAGATGTACCAGTCGGTGCGCATCCTCGAGCAGGCGCTCGACCGGCTGGCCGGCCTGCGCGGCGCGCCGCTCAACGTGGACGACCCCCGCGTGATCCTCCCCCCCAAGTCGCGCGCGATGAGCGACATGGAGGCGATGATCTACCACTTCAAGCAGGTGATGGAGGGCGTGAGCCCCCCCGAGGGCGAGGCCTACGGCGCGGTGGAGAACCCGAAGGGCGAGCTGGGCTACTACTTCGTGTCCGACGGCACGGCCAAGCCGGTGCGCTGGCGCATCCGGCCGCCGTCGCTGATCAACCTGGCGGCGCTCCCCAAGATGTGCGAGGGCGCGCTGCTCTCCGACGTGATCGCGATCAACGCCAGCGTGGACATCGTGATGGGGGAGATCGACCGATGAGCGCGGCCCACGCGAGCGCCCCGTACGAGCCCGTCTTCGTCGGCGCGACGAAGCAGAAGCTCGAGGCGCTCTTCGCCAAGTATCCCACCAGGCAGGCCTGCCTGCTGCCGGCCCTCTGGATGGTGCAGGAGGCCCGCGGCTGGATCCCCGAGCAGGGGGTGGCCGAGGTGGCCGACGTGCTGGGGCTCACCCCCGCCTACGTGAAGGGCGTGGTGACCTTCTACACCATGTACCACCAGCACCCGATGGGGCGGCACGTCATCCAGGTGTGCACCACGAGCCCGTGCGGCATCTGCGGCGCCGAGGACACCCTGCAGGCGCTGCTCACCCACACCGGCTGCCAGGAACTGGGGCGCACCAGCCCCGACGGCCGGTTCACCGTGGTCGAGACCGAGTGCCTCGGCGCCTGCGGCTTCGCGACGCCGGTGCTCATCGACGACGACTTCATCGAGTCGGTGACGCCCGAGCGCGTCCCCGGCCTGCTGCAGAGGTACGCCTGATGGGCTACCCGCATCCGTCGCACCCCAAGGAGACCGTCGTCCTCTCCCGGCACTTCGGCGACGCCGGCGCGCGCACCTACCAGGGGTGGGTGGAGCGCGGCGGGTACCAGGCGCTTAAGCAGGCGCTCGGGATGACCCCCGACGCCATCATCGAGGTGGTGAAGGCCTCCGGCCTCCGCGGCCGCGGCGGCGCCGGCTTCCCGACCGGGCTCAAGTGGTCGTTCATGCCCAAGGGGGACGGGAAGCCCCACTACCTCGTCTGCAACGCCGACGAGTCCGAGCCGGGCACCTTCAAGGACCGCGAGATCATGCGGTGGACCCCCCACGCCCTGATCGAGGGGGTGGCCATCGGCGCCTACGCCATCGGGGCGGAGCGGGCCTACATCTACATCCGCGGGGAGTTCACCGAGCCGTACGCCATCATGGCGCAGGCGGTGGCCGAGGCCTACGCCGCCGGGGCGCTGGGTGACAACGCCCTGGGGAGCGGCAAGCGCATCGACATCGTGCTGCACCGCGGCGCGGGCGCCTACATCTGCGGCGAGGAGACCGCCCTGATGAACTCGATCGAGGGCAAGCGCGGCAACCCGCGCGTCAAGCCCCCGTTCCCGGCGCAGGCGGGCCTCTTCGGGATGCCCACCACCATCAACAACGTCGAGACGCTGACGGCGGTGCCGCACATCCTCACCCGCGGGGCCGACTGGTACAAGGGGCTCTGCCTCTCGAGCCCCAAGAGCACCGGCACCAAGCTCTTCTCGGTGTGCGGGCACGTGCAGCGCCCCGGCAACTACGAGATCACCATGGGCACCCCCATGATGACGCTCATCGACGAGATGTGCGGCGGAATGCGCCCCGGCCGCACCCTCAAGGCGGTCATCCCCGGCGGCTCCTCGGTGCCCATCATGAGCGCCGAGGAGGCGCGCGACTGCCTGCTCGACTACGAGGGCGTCGTGGCCAAGGGCTCGATGCTCGGCTCCGCCGGGATGATCGTGATGGACGACAGCACCGACATGGTCCGGATGGTGCTCCGGCTCGCCAAGTTCTACGCCCACGAGTCGTGCGCCCAGTGCACCCAGTGCCGCGAGGGCACGGCGTGGACGGTCAAGATCCTCGAGCGCATCGTCGCCGGGGAGGGGGAGGCCAAGGACCTCGACCTCCTGTTCGACCTGGCCGAGAACATGACCGGCAAGACCATCTGCGTGCTCTCCGACTCCTGCGCCGCCCCGGTCGTGAGCGGCATCAACAAGTTCCGCGGCGAGTTCGAGGCCTACCTCGCCCGCCGGCGCGCCCCCGCGGTGGCCTGATCCCATGAGCGAGCTCGTCAACCTCACCATCGACGGGATGCCGGTGAGCGTGCCCAAGGGCACGACCCTCATCGAGGCCGCCAAGCAGGCCGGCGTCCTGATCCCGCACTACTGCTACCACCCCTCGCTCCCGAGCCCGGCCGTCTGCCGGATGTGCCTCGTGGAGGTCGAGAAGAGCCCCAAGCTGCAGCCCTCGTGCGTCACCACCGTGGCCGAAGGCCAGGTGGTGCACGTCCACAGCGAGATCGCCGTCAAGGCGCGCGAGGGGGTGCTCGAGCTGCTGCTCATCAACCACCCGCTCGACTGCCCCATCTGCGACCAGTCGGGCGAGTGCGAGCTGCAGGACTACACCTTCCAGGAAGGCCGCAGCGGCACCCGGTACAGCGACTACCCCAAGCGCTACAACCCGGTCGAGGACTTCGGGCCCGACATCCTCTACGTCGCCAACCGCTGCATCCTCTGCACCCGCTGCGTCCGCTTCATGGGCGACGTGGCCGGGGAGCCGGTGCTCAACGTCTCCGAGCGCGGCGACCGCGCCTACATCGGGATCGACCCGGCGCACCAGCTCACCCACGCCTGGAGCGGCAACGTGGTCGACCTCTGCCCGGTCGGCTCGCTCCTCTCCAAGGACTTCCTGCACAAGGCCCGCGCCTGGGACCTCGACAAGGCCGCCTCGGTCTGCACCGGGTGCAGCCAGGGGTGCGCCATCACCCTCGAGACCCGCGACGACGCGGTGGTGCGCCTCAAGCCGCGCCCCAACCTCGAGGTGAACCGCCACTTCATGTGCGACGCCGGCCGCCTCGACTACCGCTGGATGAACCGCGGCGACCGCGTCGAGGCGCCGCTCGTCCGCGTGGACGGGAAGCTCGCCGCCACCGACTGGCTCAAGGGCCTCGAGGCGCTGGCCGGGCTGGTGCGCGGCGCCGGCGGCCCCGTGGTGGTCCTCGCCGGGCGCCGCGCCTCGCTCGAGACCCTCGCCGCGGTGAAGCAGCTGGTCGCCG
>DASTRQ010000151.1:0-5827 GCA_035761145.1 Gemmatimonadales bacterium | reverse complement strand
GGCCGGCGAGGGCGGCACCGGTGACGAGGAGGATCCGCTCGCGCGGGATCAGCCCCTCGAGGCGCGCGAGGGCGTCCAGGACGAGCGGCTGGTCGGAGGCGAGCGGGAGCGCCTGCTTGGGGCGGGTGGGGGTGCTGAGCGGCCAGAACCGCGTCCCGGCGCCCCCGGCGAGGATGATGGCCCAGTGCATCGGGGTCGCGGGTCGAGGGTCGCGAGTCGAGGGGCGGGGGTCGCGGAGGGGGCGACCCGGGGCCTCAGACCAGCTGCGCCAGGGCGGGGCGGTGGGTGTTGAGGTCGAAGAGGAGCTGGCCGATGTCGGCGCCGGCGCCGCAGAAGACGAGGAGGCTGGCGTCGGTGCCGAGCCCGGCGATGACGGCGGTGCCGTTGGCGTACTCGAAGGCGCCGAGGCCGAGGGCGCCGTGGCCGGCGCTCTCGCCAAGGCGGCGGGCGTTGCTCACGATGGCGGGGACGAGCGCCGCCACCGTGTCGCTGTCGAGGCCGCTGCCGGCCTGGTCGATCGTGAGGCCGTCGCCGCTCACCACCACCACCGCGGCCACGCCGGGGCGCCCTGCGAGCGCCCGGACCACCTCGCGCAAGCCCGCCATCGCCACGCTCCTCTGGTGCAGGGGATCCACTGGGGAAGTGCGGGGCAGGTTACCCGCCGGGAGGGGCGAAGTCAAGGAATGCCACCGGGTTGACCCGTCCCGGACGGGGGCGATATCCTTCGCCAAATGCGCCTCCGTCACGCCCTCATCGCCACCCTGCTCGGGGTGGTCGCGGCCGCCTGCAGCAACCAGGACAACCTCCTCCAGCCGACGTCCGAGAACTTCGTGGACACGGTGACGCTGGGGGCCCTGCACGGCACCTCGATCAGCCTCGCCAGCGGGTACTCGGTCGCCGCCGCGGCCCCGATCCGCACCGACATCAGCTCGGCGTTCGACTTCGTCTACGACCTGGACAGCGCGGGCACCCCGGGGTTCTACCCCGCCGCGGTGCTCGGCGTGATCCCGGCCGCCAAGACCAACCCCGGGCTCCAGCGGAGCGACCTCCCGTTCGATTCCATCACCATCGCCAAGAGCAACGGGTACATCACCGACTCGGTGCTCGCGGTGGACACGGGGGACGTCTTCATCGCGCGCTCGCGGATCAGCTGCTCCATCGGGGTCCCGCTCTACGCCAAGCTCCGGATCCTCAGCGTGGACACCGCCGCCAAGAGCGTCGTCTTCGAGATCCTCAACGACGGCAACTGCGGCTACCGCGGGCTCGAGCCCGGCCTGCCCGCCCACTGATCCCGTGATCGACATCAAGCGGCTGCGGCAGGATCCCGACGGCGTGCGGGCCGCGCTCGCGCGCCGGGGCGACCCGTCCCTCGACCAGGCGGTGGACGCGCTCCTCGCGCTCGACCGCCGGCGGCGCGAGCTGCTCACCGCCGCCGAGGCGCTCAAGGCGGAGCGCAACGCGATGAGCGACGAGGTGGCGCGGAAGAAGAAGGCCAAGGAGCCCGCCGACGAGCTCCTGGCCACGCTCAAGGCCTCGGGCGAGCGGGTCAAGGCGCTCGACGCCGAGGTGAAGGAGGTGGACGAGGCGCTGGAGCGGCGGCTGCTCGAGGTGCCCAACCTCCCGCTCCCCGACGTCCCCGACGGCGATGCCAGCCACAACGTGGTGCGGCGCACCTGGGGCACCGCGCCCGCCTTCGGCTTCACCCCCAGGCCCCACTGGGAGCTGGGCGCCGCGCTCGGGATCCTCGACCTGCCGCGGGGGGCCAAGCTCGCGGGGTCGGGGTTCCCCGTCTTCACCGGAATGGGGAGCCGGCTGCTCCGCGCGCTGGCCAACTTCATGCTCGACCTCCATACCGGCGAGCACGGCTATCGCGAGGTGAGCCCGCCGTACCTCGTCAACCGCGCCACCCTGACCGGCACGGGGCAGCTCCCCAAGTTCGAGGAGGATATGTACGCCGCGCCGGCGGACGACCTCTTCCTCATCCCCACGGCCGAGGTCCCGGTGACGAACCTGCACCGGGGGGAGATCCTCGAGGCCGCGGAGCTCCCGCGCGCGTACACCGCGTGGACCCCCTGCTTCCGCCGCGAGGCGGGGTCGGCGGGGAAGGACACGCGCGGGATCCTGCGGGTGCACCAGTTCGACAAGGTGGAGCTGGTGCGGCTCTGCCGGCCCGAGGACTCGGATGCCGAGCACGAACGGATGACGGCGCACGCCGAGGCGGTGCTGCAGCGGCTCGGGCTCCACTACCGGGTGCTGGCGCTCGCCGCGGGGGACACCGGCTTCGCCTCCGCGCGCACCTACGACCTCGAGGTCTGGGCGCCCGGCGTGGGGCAGTGGCTCGAGGTGTCGAGTTCGTCCTGCTTCACCGACTTCCAGGCGCGGCGGGCCGACCTGCGCTACCGCCCGGAGCCGGGGGGGAAGCCGGAGTTCGTGCACACGCTCAACGCCAGCGGCCTCGCCTTCCCGCGCACCCTCATCGCCCTCCTCGAGACCGGCCAGCAGGCCGACGGCTCGGTGACGCTCCCCGAGGCGCTGGTGCCGTACGCGGGGACGGCGCGGCTCCTCCCCGGTGCGTAAGGGAGGCCTCCGGCGCTGGGCCCCCACCGCGGTGGTGGTGCTCGTGGCGCTCCTGGCGGGCCTCTCCGTGGGCACCAGCTGGCTGATGGCGCGGCACCTGGGCCGCGACTCCGCCGCCATCGGCCAGCTCTTCTCGGGCGTCTTCGGCGGGCTCAACGACCCGCGTCCCGGCGCCGCCGAGGAGGCGCTCCTCCGCCTCGGCGAGCTGGTGCGCGCGCAGGGGCTCCCCGTCATCGTCACCGACGGCCTCGGCACCGTCACCGCGGCCGACAACCTCCCGTTCTCGGCCGAGCTGTCGGACCCCCGGGTCAAGGCGTTCGCGCAGGCGCTCGACGAGGAGCGCCCCCCCATCCGCACGCCGGTGGGGCTGGTGCATTACGGCCCCCTCCCCGCGGAGCGGCAGCTCGTGATGCTGGGCCTCCTGCAGGGGCTCACCCTCCTCGGGATGGTGCTCGTGGGGGTGGTGGCGTTCCGGAGCTCCGCCAACGCCCGGCGCGACCGGCTCTGGGTGGCGATGGCGCGCGAGGCGGCGCACCAGCTCGGCACCCCGCTCACCAGCCTGCAGGGATGGATCGAGCAGCTCCGCGCCGGCCACACGCCCCCCGCGGCGATGGCCGACTTCCTCCGCCAGGACACCGAGCGGCTGGGACGGGTGGCGCGGCGCTTCGAGCGGATCGGGAGCCCCGCGGCGCGGAAGCCGGTGGGGCTCGGCGCGCTGGCGGCCCGGGTGGCGGAGTACTTCCGCCCCCGTCTCCCGCGCCACGCCAATCCCATCACCATCAGCGTGGCCGCCTCGGGCCCGGGGCCGATGGTGCTGGGGGACGAGGTGCTGCTCGAGTGGGCGCTCGAGTCGCTGGTCAATAACGACATCGAAGCACTCAAGGGCCGGAGCGGCACCATCACCCTCGAGGCGGGGATCGCGGGGGACGACGCCGTGCTGCGCGTCACCGACGACGGGCCGGGGATCCCGGGGGAGCTGGGGCTCGACATCTTCGAACCCGGCATCTCGAGCAAGACGAGCGGGTGGGGGATCGGCCTCGCGCTGGTGAAGCGCGTGGTGGAGGAGAACCACGACGGGCGCGTCAACGTGCTCCCGATGGCGGCGGGAGCGTGCTTCGAGATCCGGCTGCCGGTGGAAGGGCCGCCGCCGGGCTGAACCATCCGGCCGCGCCCGGCGGACCACGCGCCGCGCGCGCGAAAATGATGCCGTCGGCGCGAGTGGCACCGATTATCTTCCTGCCGCGATGTCCACTTCCGACGCCGAACTCCTCGACTCCCTGAATCCCGCGCAGCGGGAGGCGGTGGAGCACGTCTCCGGGCCCATCCTCGTCGTCGCGGGGGCGGGGTCGGGGAAGACCCGCGTGCTCACGCTCCGCATCGCGCGGCTCATCGAGGAGCACGGGGTGCGTCCCGACCGGATCCTCGCGGTGACCTTCACCAACAAGGCCGCCGGCGAGATGAAGGAGCGGGTGGGGCGGCTGCTGGGGCGCGACCCGGCGGGGCTCTGGATCGGCACGTTCCACTCGCTCAGCGCCCGGCTGCTCCGGCGCGAGGCCGAGGCGCTCGGCTTCACCCGGCAGTTCACCATCTACGATGAGGACGACCGCAACGCCCTCATCGGCCGGCTGCTCGAGGAGCTGGGGTACGACCGGAAGAAGTTCACCCCGCGCGCCGTGGCGGGGATCATCAGCGGCGCCAAGAACCGGATGCAGGACCCCGCCGAGCTGGCGCGCTCGAGCCCGTTCGACCTCCTGGTGAAGGCGGCGGCGCAGGTGTACGAGCGCCTGGGCCCCGCGCTCCAGGCCGCCAACGCGATGGACTTCGACGACCTCCTGCTCCACCCGGTGCGGCTCTTCCACGAGCGCCCCGACCGGCTCGAGGCGTGGCGGCACCGGTTCGACTTCCTGCTCATCGACGAGTTCCAGGACACCAACCTGGCGCAATACCGCCTGGTGCGCTTCCTGGGGCTGGGCCACGGCAACGTGATGGCCGTGGGCGACGACGACCAGTCCATCTACGGCTGGCGCGGCGCCAACGTCGGCAACATGCGGGAGTTCCAGCAGGACTTCCGCGGCGCGCGCACGGTGCGGCTCGAGCTCAACTACCGCTCCACCCAGGTGGTGCTCGACGCGGCCAACCAGGTCATCGCCGAGAACACCGGCCGCATCGGGAAGACCCTCACCACCACCCGGACGGGCGGGGAGCCGGTCACGGTCCTGGCCGCGGCCGACGAGCGCGACGAAGCGGAGTGGGTGGTGCGCGAGCTGCAGGCGCGCCGCGCCGACTGGGACTACGGCGCGATGGCGATCCTCTACCGCACCAACGCGCAGAGCCGCGCCTTCGAGGAGCAGCTGCGACGGGCCGGGGTGCCGTACCGGATCGTGGGGGCCATCAGCTTCTACGACCGGCGCGAGGTAAAGGACCTCCTCGCCTACCTGCGCCTCGTGGCCAACCCCAAGGACGACGAGGCCTTCCTCCGCGCCATCGCCGTCCCCCGGCGCGGCATCGGCGAGGCGAGCCTCAACGCCTTCCAGCTCGCGGCGCGGCAGTGGCAGAAGTCGCTCCTCGAGGCGGCGCGCACTGCCGGCGCCGTCGACACGCTCCGCCCCAACGTGCGCAACGCGCTCGTCGCCTTCGCGGAGCTCATCGACCGGATGCGCGGCTACGCCCAGGCGGAGATGCCGGCCCCCCTCCTCGAGCGGCTCATCGAGGCCATCAACTACGAGCAGGTGCTCCTCGACGAAGGTCCCGAAGGGGCCGAGCGGTGGGAGAACGTGCGCGAGCTGGTGGCCGGGGCGGCGGAGTGGTCCGAGGAGGTGCCAGGCGCGACCGGCGCGGAAGGCGCGGAGGAAGCGCTCGAGGGGACGCCGCTGGAGCGTTTCCTCGAGGAGGCGGCGCTCCTCACCAGCACGGACAAGCAGGCGGGGGACGAGGCGGGGGTGACGCTGATGACGCTCCACACCGCCAAGGGGCTCGAGTGGCCGGTGGTGGTGATGGCGGGGATGGAAGAGGGGCTCTTCCCCCTCTCCCGCGCCCTCGAGACGCCCGATGGGGTGGAGGAGGAGCGCCGGCTCGCCTATGTGGGGATCACCCGCTCACGCGACAAGCTCTACCTCACCTGGGCGCGCTCGCGCCGGCGGGGGGGGCAGCTGATGCCGGGGGTGCCGAGCCGCTTCCTCAAGAGCCTGCCGCCCGAGCGGATCGAGGAGAAGCGCACCAACGCCGTCTTCGCGCCGTTCGGGCGGTCGGG
>DASTRQ010000150.1:0-12103 GCA_035761145.1 Gemmatimonadales bacterium | reverse complement strand
CCGCGTCACGCCCCCGCGTCGGGGCGCGCGAGGTTCACGTTCACGTACTCCGCCTCGTCCGTCACCTCGCGCACCACGTACGGCGCGAGCCACGCCGGCGGCTGCGGCTGCAGCTCCGCGCTCGGCAGCTCCACCTCCGCGAGCACGAGCGTGCGGTCCATGAACTCGTCCACCTCCCACGTGAGGCTCCCCTCGGGGACGGCGTAGCGCCGCTTGCGCACGCGCCGCTCGCGGGTGAGCGGCCACAGCGCCGCGAACAGCTCGGGGGTGGTCGGCTCCTCCAGCTCCATGCGCTGGACGCCCGAGCCGACCTTCACCGTGCGCGCGAACTTCTCCGTGCCGTCGCGCCGCGTGCGGCGCAGCCGCTCGACGAGCCGCTCGAGGGTGGCGCCGTCCGGCAGGTCGGACTGGATCACCTCGCCCCGCACCACGAGCTCGTCGGGCGCGGCGACCTCGGCCAGCAGCGCCAGGGTGGAGGTCTCGTAGCCGGCGTCGAGCCCGGCGGTGTTGGCGGAGCGGACGCTGCCCACCGACTGCTCCACCGTGACGCGGACGACGCGCCCGTCCGCGGCGAGGCGGTCGCCCACCATCTGGCCCAGGAAGCGGAGCTCGTCCGCGGCCGCGGCGGCGGCGCGCGGGATGCGCGTCACCACCCGCGGGAGGGGGCGGGGCTCGGGGAGGGAGAACTCGGCCGGGGCGCCATCCTCGGACGCGGCCAGGGCGGCCTCCACCAGCGCCTCCACGTCGTCGTCGGTGGCGCCGGCCACGCCGGAGCGCCCCTCCCGGAGCACGCGGAGGTTGACGCCCCGTTCGCGCAGGGCGGCGGAGCGGACCAGCCTCCCCTGCTCCAGCTCAAGGACGAGCGCGTCATCCTGCTTGGCGACGATGTCGCCCAGTGCGCCGGCGCGGCGCACCCGTTCGAGGAGCTGCGGGATCACGCCAGGAGCCCTCCGACGTGGAGCCGGCGGACGCGCACGTGGGGCGCCCCGTCGGTCACCGGCACCGCGCCGTCCACGCCGCGCGCGCACATCGCGGCGGCGGGGTTCCAAGTGAAGTCCCCCGCCACGCCCTCGATGCCGCCGAGCCACTCCGCCCGGGTGCCGTGCACGAGGAAATCGCGCACCGGCTCGGCCAGGCGGCCGTCGCGGATCATCCGCCCTTCCCCGACCACGAGCGCCAGCCGGTCGCCATCGACCTGCACCCCGCGGGCGTCCTCGATGTAGCAGCCGAGCCGGATCCCGGCGAGGAGGTCCTCGCGGCTGCCGGTGCCGCGGCCGAGGTGGAAGTTGGTGACCCGGACGGCGGGGATGTGGCGGAACGACGCCGCGCGGGCGTTGCCGGTGGGGGCCTCGCCGGTGCGGGCCGCCGACGCGCGGGAATGGAGCCGCGCCACCACCACCCCCGACTGCACGAGGAGGGTGGGCTGGGCGGGGGTCCCCTCGTCGTCCACGGTGAGGGTGCCGCGGAGGGGCGAGGCGCTGGGGTCGTCTCCCACGGTGAGGTGCTCGCTGCCGACCGCCGCGCCGAGGGGGAGGGCGCCGGGAAGGTCGCCCTCGAGCTGGTGGGCGAGGGCGGCGTGGACCATCACGCCGGCGGCGCGGGGATCGAGCACCACCGGCATCTCCCCCACCCGCGGGCGCCCCGCGGCGAGGAGGGCCACCGCGCGCGCGCCGACGGCGCGGATCCACGCTTCGTGGCCGCGCATCGTCTCCCACCCGCCGCGGAGCGCCACGGAGTCCACCGCGCGCGCCACCACCCCCTCCTCCCGCGCGGCGGCGACGGCGGCGACGGTCCCTTCGCTCCGGAGCTCGTGGATGCGGGCCCCTTCGCTCGAGACGTACCACCGCTCCACCACTTCATCGCGGAGCGCCAGCTGCAGGTCCACCACCCGCCGATCCACCCCGAAGAGCTCCCCGGTGAGGGTGTCGAGCACGCGGCGCCGTTCGGCGAGCGGGACGCCGCGGGGATCGTCGGCGGGGGGATGGGCGAGGAGGAGCTCGCGCGGAGGGACGGGGGCGAGCGCGGGCGCGGGCTCGGCGTGGACCGCCAGGGCGAGCTCGTAGGCGCGCGTCACCATCTCGCCGAGCCGGTCAAGCCCGGTGAAGCTCACGATCCCCCAGCCGCGGCCGTGCACGAGGCAGCGGACCACGCCGCCGGCGTCCCGGTGCCGGGTGAGTCCCTCCACCCGGCGGCCGCGGGCCGCCGCGGCGGAGGTCCACGCCCGCTCACAGCGGATGTCGGTATGGTCGGCGCGGGAGGAGCGGAGCGCCTCCGCGATGCGGTCGAGCATTCAGGGCGCGAGGCCGAGCCGCTCGGCGTAGTCGGGGCGGATCACGAGCTTCCCCCGTTCGAGGATCTCGCGATCCCACGGGAGGATGATGAAGGAGGCCGACAGGAACGCTTCATAGTCCGGGGCGTAGGCCCCGGTCTGGATGGCGACGGCGGTGCGCACGTCACCGGGCCCCTGCGCCTGGACCTCGCGGACGGCGAGGGCCATCGTGTCGCCGCTGTCGCAGGTGGCGTCGACGATGAGCACGCGGCGCCCCTTCAGGGTGGCGGGAGGGCCGCTCACGAGGACGGGGGCCACCCCCTTGCCGGGGCGGTGCACCACCATCGAGGCGAACTCCCGCTGCAGGATGGAGGCGACCACGACCCCCGGGATGGCCCCGGCCCGGGCGATGCCGAGGACCACCTCGGGGTCGAAATCGCGGGCCACCTTGAGCGCCAGGGCGCGGCAGAGCTCGCCGAAAAAGGGCCAGTCCACCTCGAGGACGGAGGGGGGCCCGGCGAGGCGGCGCACGGGGGTGGTGCGCGGGACCTTCTTGCTGCTCTTGGGGGGGGCTTTCCGGGCGGGCATCGGGGGCACTCCGGCGGGAGGTTGCCGGGAGTGTACCGCCCTCCGGGGGCGGGGGCAACTGCGTTGCCCAAGTCTTGGCCCGGCGGTAACTTCCGCTTCATGAGCCTGTGGCGGAAGCTGTTCGGCGACGGCCCCTCCAACGCCCCCCGGCCGGCGCGGCTGGACTACTTGAACGAGGCCCTCGCGCTCGAGCGTCAGGGGGACTTCGAGGGCGCGCTGACCTCGTACCGGCTCGCCCTGCGCGGCGCCCCCGACGACGTCCGGCTCCTCCAGAACATCGCCATCCTCTACAGCAAGACCGACCAGCCCGAAGAGGCGATCCGCTACTACCGCCGGGCGCTCGACCTCGACGCCGCGCTTCCCGGGGCGCATTACGGGCTCGGCTTCCTGCTGGTGAAGCGGGGCCAGCTGGCGGAAGGGGCGGCGCACCTGCGCGAGTTCCTGGCCCGTCCGCTCAAGGGCCCCGAGGCCGAGAAGTGGGTGCGGCACGCCGAGGGGACGCTCCGGCAGGTCGAGGCGTCGCTGGCGGCGGATCCCTCCTGATGCGTCGCGCGGCCGTTCTCTCCCTCGCCGCGGGGGCGGCGTTCGCCGCCGCGTGCAGCGACATCGGCGGCCCCGGCGTGCCGGTGGGGATCGAGGCGCTGGTGCCGGTGCCCGCGGTGATCCAGCTCGGCGACACGATCCGGCTGCGGGCCCGCGCCGTGGACCAGAACGGCGACAGCGTGGACGCCGTGATCCACTGGCGCACCGCCGACACCACCGTGGCGCTCGACAGCACGACCGGCCTGGTGTCGGGACGCTTCACCGGCTCGGCCAAGCTCCAGCCCCTCGCGGGGACGCTGGTCGGGCCGATGGTCACCTTCTCGGTGACCCGCCGCGCCGACACGGTGGTCGTGGACGCGGCCGCGGAGTCGCTCTTCGTCGCCATCGCCGACAGCGCCTCGGCCCAGCTCCTCCCGCTGGTGGCCGACAGCGCGGGCACCGGCGTCGCCAACGTCCGGCTGATCCTGACCCTCGTGGCCCCGACCGACGGCAGCGTGCTCCTGCCGGGCGCGAAGCTCGCGGACACCGTCACCACCAGCGGCGCCGGCACCCCGGCCGGGGTGGTGCTCCGCAAGGTGAGCGGCCCGCCCCCCGACAGCGCGCTGGTCGAGGTGGAGGCGCGGCGCCCGAGCGGCGCGGTGGTGCCGGGGTCGGGACAGAGGATCCGGGTCTTCTTCGAGCAGTAGAGGTCGGTCGTCCGTCGTCCGTCCACCGTTCCCCGAACCAGGTTCGCCATGACCACGCCGCGTACCCTGACCGAGATCTACTTCGGCGCGCTGGACCGGTACCTCCAGCGTCCGGTGGTGATGCGCCGGAAGGTGGACGGGCGGTGGACCGACATCAGCTACCGCCAGCTGGCCGACCAGGTGCGGGAGACCTCGTGGGGGCTGGCCGAGATCGGCGTGCGGCCGGGGGACCGGGTGGCGATCCTGGCGGAGAACCGGCCGGAGTGGGCGGTGGCCGACCTGGCGTGCCTCACGGCGCGCTGCACCGACGTGCCGATCTACCCCACCCTGCCCGCGCGGCAGGTGGAGTACGTGCTGCGCGACTCGGGGGCGGTGGCGATCTGCGTGAGCACGCAGGCGCAGTGCGACAAGATCCTGGAGGTGAAGGCCGAGCTGCCCGCGCTCCGGCACATCATCGCCTTCGACCCCGCCATCAGCGGCGCGGACGTGATCTCGCTGGCCGAGGTGCAGGCGCGCGGGCGCGCGAGCGGCCGGGACGCCGCCGCGTGGCGCGCCGAGGCGCTGGCCGCGACGCCGGACGAGGTGGCGACGTTCATCTACACCAGCGGCACCACGGGCGACCCCAAGGGGGTGATGCTCACCCACGGCAACATCACGAGCAACGTGGTGGCGGGGCTCGCGGTGCTCGGGCTGAGCACCACCGACGAGTGCCTCTCGTTCCTCCCGCTCTCGCACATCTTCGAGCGGATGGCGGGGCACTACGTGATGCTCCACGCCGGCGTGGTGATCAACTACGCCACCAGCGTGGACACCGTGGCGGCGGAGCTGGTGGAGGTGCGCCCCACCGTGGTGCTCTCGGTGCCGCGGCTGTACGAGAAGATCTACGCCCGCGTGCTCGAGAACGCGCTGGGGGGCGGCGCGCTCAAGCGGAACATCTTCTTCTGGGCCAAGCGCACGGGCGAGGAGTTCGTGGACCTGACGCTGGGCCGCAAGGCGGTGCCCGGCGGCCTGGCGTTCGGCAAGCGCATCGCCGACCGGCTGGTCTTCTCCAAGCTGCGCGCCCGCACGGGCGGCCGGCTCCGCTTCTTCGTCTCGGGCGGCGCCCCGCTCTCCCCCGACATCGCGCGCTTCTTCCACGCGGCGGGGCTCCCGATCCTCGAGGGCTACGGCCTCACCGAGACCTCGCCGGTCATCGCGGTGAACACCTTCGACGCCCTGAAGATCGGCACGGTGGGCAAGCCGCTCCCGGGGGTGGAGGTGCGGATCGCCGAGGACGGCGAGATCCTCACCCGCGGCCCCCACGTGATGAAGGGCTACTACCAGAAGCCCGAGGCCACCCGCGAGGCCATCGACGCCGAGGGGTGGTTCCACACCGGCGATATCGGCGAGCTCGACCTCGAGGGCTTCCTGCGCATCACCGACCGCAAGAAGGACATCATCGTCACCGCGGGCGGGAAGAACATCGCCCCCCAGCCGATCGAGAACATGGCCAAGCAGTCCAAGTTCGTGGCCAACGCGGTGATGCTCGGCGACAAGCGCAAGTTCCCCATCATGCTCGTGGTGCCCAACTTCGAGAACCTGCAGGCGTGGGCCACCCACAAGGGGATCAACTTCACCGACCACCGCTCGCTCATCGCGCTCGACCAGGTGCGCGCCAAGATGGAGCGCGAGACGCTCAAGACGCTCCGCGACCTGGCCCAGTTCGAGGTGCCGAAGAAGTTCCTGCTCATCGAGCGCGACTTCACCATCGAGAGCGGCGAGCTCACCCCGACGATGAAGGTCAAGCGCCGGGTCGTGGAGCGGAACTACAAGGCCGACATCGAGGCGACGTACGCGGAGCGCGAAGGGGGGCCGAGGGACCTGGACGGGCGGTGAGAGGGGAGAGGCGCGTGAGGCGCGAGAGGGATCATCGTTTGCGGGCCACCCACCACCCTCCCGCCTCGGCGAGGAGCTCCACGCTCCCGGTCGCGGGCGCCGGCCCGGCCCCCGCGAGGCGGAGGCCGGGGAGGATGACGCGCACCCCCTCGGCCACCCACGCCGGATCGCCGCCGTACCCGCCCCCCAGCACCACCCCCCGCAGCTGACGCGCCTTGATCGGGAGGGCGGGCGCCTCGAGGAGGCTCACCCGCTCCGCCTCGGTGGTCCCGGCCGGCGCGTTGACCCCCACCAGGTGGACCCCCGGGACCGCGGTGGCCAGCTCCCCGGCGAGCGACGCCACGTCCCCCACCAGGGCCACGTACCCACCCGGCCCCGACAGCCCCAGGAAGGCCGCCACCCCCTCGACGGGAGGCGGCGCCACGGGCGCGGCCACCGCCGGCGCCGCCCCGCCCCCGAAGCGCGCCACCCCCTCCTCGATCCGGTAGCTGGCGTTGCACGCCGGGCACCCAAGGAGGCCGCGCCGCACGCTCCGCCGCTCGATGACATCGGGGAGGAGCACCAGGAACGACTCCTCGTGCGGGGCGGGACAGCGCAGGTGGTCGGTGAGTTCGATGAACATGCCGGAAGGTAAGGGGGGAAGGGCGAGGGGTGAGAGGTGGGAAGCGAGAGGGGCCCTCGTTCGAGAGCCCCCACTCACCGCTCACCTCTCACCCTTCACCCCTCACGGCCGGAACACCACCCAGGTCACCATCCCCTCCGACACGGTCACCTTGCGGTACACCTTCCGGCCATCGATCTCGACGCCCATCACGTAGTCCCCCTTGGGCACGTCGCCGATGGCGAAGTGTTCCTGGTACACGGGGTTCATGTGGTTCCGGGGGCCGTAGGTCTCCACGGTGACGAGCGGGGTCTCGGCGGGCTCGAACTTGGTGAGTCCCACGAGGCGCGCCTGGGGCACCGGGTCGCCGTGGGCGTCGAAGACCTGGCCCGCCACCCAACCGGTGCCGGGGAGGTTCCGGATCCAGAGCTCGGGATTGGTGGTGTAGCGCGGGTAGCGCTCGTTGGGGTCCACGATGAGGGGCGTCGAGTCCACCGGGCTCGCGTGCACCTCGAGGTGCAGGTGGTCGTTGGTGGCGCGGCCGGTGTTCCCCACGTACGAGATCACGTCCCCCTCGCGCACGCGGTCGCCCACCTTCACCTTGAGCGCGGTGTTGTGGTAGTACACCGAGTAGAGGTAGAGCCGCTGCCGCGCCGCGTTGGGCGGGAGCGGGGTGGTGTCCACCGGGCTCCGGGGCACGACGCCGGTGACCGTGGTGTCGTGCCGGATGGCCACGGTGAGCGCCCCCTGCTCCGCCGGCCCCGCCCAGACCACCACCCCGCTCCCGATGGCGTGCACGGGGGTGCCGTCGGGGTTGTTGAACTCCACCCCCTGGTGCGGCTGGAAGGTGCCGCCGAAGGTGCTGCCGTAGCGGTAGGTCTGGTCGATGTACACCTGGCCGTCGGCGTGGATGGGGCGGTCGAACCAGGCGGTGCGCGAGGGGCGGCCCGAGTCGGCGGGGACGGCGCGCGCGGTGCTGTAGCAGGGCACGTCCTCGGCCGAGCCGCGGATGCGGAGGCCGCAGTTGCTCCCGCGCAGCAGCCAGCGGCCCAGCTGGGCGCTGTTGTGCGGCCGGAACGGGACGAATCCGGTGGCGGGGAAGCTGGCCCAGCCGTTGGGCCCGCGCACGAGGCGCTGGTTGCCGCGCAGGGTCTGGACGGTGAGGCCGCGGCGGTCGGCGAGGATCTGCTTGACGTACTCGCTGCGGAGCACGGGGTAGGTGCGGGCGCCGAGCTGGCCGGTCTGCGGCCCCACCGAGTCCACCAGCGCCTCCCAGGTCTGCCCGTCGTCCCAGGTGAGCATCACGCCGTCGGCGGTGGCGATATAGACGGTGTCCCCCTTGGTGACGATGCCGTCGGGGGCGACGTACTGGTACTCGGGGCCGAGCTGCTCGCCGGTCCAGTTGGTCCAGGTGCGGCCGCCGTCGGCGCTCATCCCCCAGCCGTTGCCGGGCGTGCCGTACCAGATCCGGCCGCGGGTGCCGAAGGAGATGTCGTTGACGTAGTCGAACGAGATCGAGCTCCCGGTGGTGTCGCGCGCGAGGCGGGTCCAGGTGGGATCGCCGGGGCGCAGGACGAAGATCCCGCGGCCGTACGTCCCGACCCAGAGCGCCCCGTCGGGGGCGCGCGTCACCGCCAGCACCGGCACGCCGAACCCGGACGAGTCGGGGAGGGCGGGGATCGTGGGGGGCGGCTCGCGGCGCACGGCGCGGGGGGCGCGGGGGGGCGCGTTGACCTGGGCGGCGAGGCCGGTGGCGCCGGCGGCGAGGAGCGTGACGACGAGGAGAGAGCGCATGGCGGTCAGACCGGTGCGAGACGAAGTTGGTCGAGATGCACGTGCGGCGGGCGGGTGGCGGCGAAGACCACCGCGTCGGCCACGTCGCCGGGGCGGAGCATCCGGCGGCGGGGGGTGAAGCCTGGGCGGGTGTCGGGATCGACCGGATCCCAGAGCCCGGTGTCGGTGGGGCCGGGCGAGACGAGCGTGGCGCGCACCCCGCTCCCCCGCAGCTCCGCCACGAGGACCTCGTGGAGCCCCCGGAGGCCGAACTTCCCCGCCGCGTAGGCGGCGTTGCCGGGGTAGCCGGTGTGGTCGGCCACGGAACCGACCAGGACGAGGCTCCCCCGCCCCGCGGCACGCATCGGAGGGACGAAGCTCCTGAGCACCCGGAACGCGGCGACGAGATTGAGCTCGAGCTGGCGGGTGAACTCCGCGACGGAGGTCTCCTCGAGCGGCTTGAGGAGGAAGGCGCCGGCGCTGTGCACCACGACCTCGGGAACGCCCCGCTCGTCGAGGAGCCGGCGGGCGGCGGCCTCCCAGGCGGCGGCGTCGGTGACGTCGCAGCGGTAGTCCCCCGCGGAGCGGGCCACGCGCGCCACGCCGAAGCCGGCGGCGGCGAGGGCGTCGGCGCACGCGGCGCCGATCCCCCGCGACGCGCCCACCACCACGGCGAGCGGCGCCGTCATTCGATGCCGCGGCCCGGCGCCACCAGGCGCAGGAACTCGTCGCGGGTGCGCGGGTCGTCGCGGAACGCGCCACGGAGGGCGCTGGTGATCGTGCGGCTGTTCTGCTTCTCCACCCCGCGCATCGCCATGCAGAGGTGCACGCACTCCACCACGACCCCCACCCCCTGCGGGTGGAGGACATCCATGATGGCGTCGGCCACCTGGTCGGTGAGGCGCTCCTGCACCTGGAGGCGCCGGGCGAAGACGTCCACCACCCGCGGCAGCTTGGAGAGCCCCACGATGCGCCCGTTGGGGATGTAGGCCACGTGCGCCCGCCCGAAGAACGGGAGCATATGATGCTCGCACAGGCTGTAGAGCTCGATGTCGCGCACCAGGATCATGGACTGGTGCGTCTCCTCGAAGAGCGCGTCGCCGATCACGTCCTCGACGCTCATCCGGTAGCCGCGGGTGAGGGCGCGGAGCGAGGCGTCCACGCGCGCGGGGGTCTTCTTCAGGCCGTCGCGCTCGGGGTCCTCGCCGATGGCGGCGAGGAGGGCGCGGACGGCGGCGGGAAGGTCGGGCGACTCAGCGGCCATCGTAATCCACCCAGTTGCGGGGGGTCTCCCAGAGCCGGACGCGGAGCGCCAGCTCGGCGGGAAGGTGGGGACGGAGCTCCCGCCAGGCCATCATCGCGATGTGCTCGGCCGAGGGGAGGAGGTCCCGGAACCAGTCGACGTCGAGGTTGAGGTGCTTGTGGTCGAGCCGGGCCACCACGTGCCGCTCGGCCAGGTCCTTGAGGATGCCGACGTCGATCACGTACCCCGTCTCGGGGTCCACGGGGCCCTCGACGGTGAGCTCGAGCTCGTAGTTGTGGCCGTGGCCGTTGGGATTGTTGCACGGCCCGAAGGTCCGGCGGTTCCACTCGTCGGACCGGGCGGGGTTGTGCAGGCGGTGCGCGGCGTTGAAATGCACGCGCCGCGACACGGCGGCGATGGGCATCGGCGTCAGGGAGGTCGGGTCGGGGATACCGAAGATGGCCCGGACCGGGGGCCCGGGGCAAGGAGACGAACCCCGCTCGCGGCGCGGGGCCGGAGCGGGGCTCGAGCAAGGGAGCGAACGGCGGCAGGGGTGGTGTTACCGAAGCCCGTTGAATATGTGCGGCGCCCTCAGCCCGGCTTCTGCCTTCCCCCCGAGGGGGCGTGACATCCGTCAAGTCATTCGGGCCCTTCAACAGACCTGTTGGCTCGACACGCAGTTCCCTGCCGCCGTCCGTGAGCCTAAGATACGGCACGGTCCCGACGGACGCAATCGGATTCCCTTCGCCCCGTGAGCCCCTCGATGCCCACGCTCGCCGCCGCGCTGCTCTGCCTCGTCGCCTGGGTGGTCTTCGCCTTCATCCTCAAGGTGGGGGCTGGGGTGATCCACCTCCTCCTCGCCGCGGGGGTCACCCTCCTGGTGCGCTGGTGGGCGCTCCGCACCCCCGCGAGCGAGGGCCGGTGAGCACCCCCCCGGCCGCGCCCCCCGCCGGGGCCCCCGGCCTCGCCCGCGAGTTCGCCGCCTTCGCCCTCTCGGCGGCGCTCTTCGCGCTGCTCCTCTACGGGGTGCGCGAGGTGCTCGCCCCGCCGGTGGTGTACGGCCTCTTCGCCTGGGCGGTGTGGCCCTTCCGGGCGCGGAGCGAGGTGCGCACCTCCCTGCTGGCGGGGGGCGCGCTCCTCCTGCTCTGGTTCCTGCACGCCTACGGCGGTCTGCTCACCCCGTTCCTGGTGGCGCTGGCGGTGGCGTACGTCATCGCGCCGCTGGTGGCGATCCTTACCAGGCGCGGGATGCGGCGCGGGCTCGCCATCGTGACCGTCGTGGTGCCGATCCTCGCGGCGGGCGCCGCGGTGATGGTCATCGCCGGCCCCCAGCTGGCCGACCAGGCGCAGACGGTCATCGCCCGGCTCCCCGCCTTCGCGGAGCGCGCGGTGGCGTGGCTCGGGGGCGTCGGGGAGCGGCTCAGCCACCTCCCCTTCCTGAGCGCGGAGCAGCGCACCTGGCTCAGCGAGCTCGACAGCACCCGCCTCGGGACCATCCTGCAGAAGAACGCCGAGGGGATCCTGGGCGACCTGGGCCAGTTCGGCCTGGGGCTCCTCTCGCGGGTCGGGAGCCTGGTGGGGCTCCTCGCCTACCTGGTCGTGGTGCCGGTGGTGACGTTCTACCTGCTGAGCGACTGGGCCAAGTTCCTGCGCACCGTGCGTGAGCTGATCCCCCCGCACGCGCGCGACGGCGTGATGGCCTTCGTCGAGGAGTACGACGGCTCGCTGGGGCGCTTCATCCGCGGCCAGCTGCTCGAGGCCATGCTGGTGGGCGTCCTCACCACGACGGGGCTCGCGATCCTCGGGGTGCCGAGCGCCTTCCTGCTCGGCGTCATCGCGGGGGTGTTCAACCTGGTGCCCTACGTCGGGCTCGCCATCTCGGCGGTGCCCGCGCTCATCGTGGCCCTCACGATGGCCGAGCCGCTCGGCGGGCTGCTGCGGGTGGGGATCGTCTTCGCGATCGTGCAGTTCCTCGACGGCAGCGTCACGGGTCCCCGCATCGTGGGGAACTCGGTGGGGCTCCATCCGCTCTGGATCATGATCGCGCTGACCTTCTCGGGCGCCTTCTTCGGCTTCGCCGGGCTCCTCCTGGCCATCCCCATCGCGGTGCTGGTGAAGATGGTGCTGGGCCGGGCGGTGACCCGGTACAAGGCAAGCACGATGTATGTGGGGGAGAACGTGTAGCGGGGAGCTGTCGGCGGCAGGCGCCAGGCTCCCCCCTCAGATCTCCCAGTTGCTCCAGACCACCCCTTCCCCCGGCGCCCGGGATTCGGGGTGGTCCTCGAGCGTCATCCTCAGATCGGTCCAGTGCACCCGCCAGCCGTGGAGGAGGAGCCGGCGGTAGGGTTCGGCGTCGGCGGTCTGGGCGCGGATGGCGACGCGGTGCATCCCTTCCTGTCGCGCGGCGTGGAGCACCCCCGCCACGGTGCGCTCGAAGGCGTCGAGGTCGCGCGCCACGAGCTTGAGCACGCGCAGTTCGTCGGTGGGGCGCCCCTCGGCGAGGGGAGCGCTGTGCCAGAGGGCGA
>DASTRQ010000149.1:0-2780 GCA_035761145.1 Gemmatimonadales bacterium | reverse complement strand
GGCGGGGAGCAGTCGGCGCACCAGAAGCCGCCGCGGCTGCGCGGGAAGAGGGTGAGCCAGAGGAGCTGCTCGGGCACGCGGAACGCCGAGCGCCCGGTGAAGCTGATGAGCGGGTCTATCTGGTCCGGGTAGAACTGGAGGGGAGTGCGCCGCCCCGTGAGCGAGTCCACCGCGTAGCCCAGGTTCTGCCAGGCGATGGTCGCCGCCGCGGCGGTGTCGAAGTCGAAGGTGGTGGCGCCGATCTTCGCGCCGGTGCCTGAGATGGCGGGCTGGCTCCCCACGCGCCACGACGCCTCGGCCAGCGACAGCGGCACCCCGCCCTCTCCCTCGAACGATTCCACGTACGCGCTCCCCGCCGAGTTGGGCTGCGGGCGGCTGGTGGCGAACTCCCCCTGCAGGCTCACGTACGACGGCGCGGTGGCCGTCACGCCCGGGAGCCGGTCGAGCATGCGCGTGAGGGGCGCCGCCTCCCAGTTGAACGTCCCGTTCACCCCCGCCACCAGCGCCGACGCCGGCTCGAAGCCGAGCGGCGGGCGGTTGAAGGTGGTGCGCTGCGACTGCGAGATGACGGTGAAGCCGAGCCGCCCGTTGTTGGCGAGCGGGAACTCGGTGGCGAGGCCGAAGATGGAGGTGGGCGCGGTGGCGAAGAGCGGGTTCTCCTCGTAGCGCACCGTCACCTGCCGCGGCTGCGCGAACAGCGTGTCGGGGCGGAGGAAGGTCACCTGCCCCAGCTCGTAGTCCACGCGGTAGTCCACGTCGCGCCGCAGCGGCACGCCGTTGATGCTCAGGTTCTCCGAGCCCTGGCGGATCTGCACCGAGCCGAGGGCGAGCGTGCCGAAGTCGCCGCCGCCGCGCGACTGGTAGCGCACGTGCAGCCGGTACTGCGTCGGCGGGCGCCGCTGCGAGAAGAGGTCCTCGTCAGGCGTGCGGTAGAGCGAGTCGTTCACCGGGTCGGGCGGGTCCACCCGCCCCGAGTCGGCGAAGGGGCGCAGCGACGGGAAGACCACGAAGTAGTCGCGGATGAGCTTTGCGCTCCCGCCGCCGGCGTTGGTGGCGAGGTTGGGGTCCGCGTCGCGCGGCCAGAGGCGGTTCACCGCGTCGAACGCCGACGGGTTGGTGGGCTGCGCGAGGCCGAAGAGCTGGAGGTAGGTGGGCGCGCCGGGCCCCTGCGACCGCTCCTGGTCGCTCCCGCTCCCGACGACGATCTTGAGCTCCACCGAGCCGCGCTCGATGTCCTCGCCCCCCAGCCGGTACACGTTGCGCATCTCGCGCGTGAAGGCGGAGTCGCCGGGGAGGACGTCGTTGTCCCAGAGGAGCACGACGGTGTCCGCCCCCGCCGCGCCGCGCTGCGTCGGGAGGGTGCCGCCGACGCTCCCCACCGTCGTCTCGGCGCCGCCGGGGCCCGTGACCGTGTAGCTCACCGCCAGCCGCTCGCCGCGCACGATGGGGGTGACGAGCGAGATCCAGAGGTTGGACGGGTCTATGTAGTAGTCCACCCCCTGCTGCAGCACCTCGTACGGCCCGATCTCGTTGCGGTTGTGCGCGCCGAGCGTGACGGCGTAGGGGCCGTTGATGTCGCGCGAGCCCCCCGCGGCGGTGGCGCTGGGGGGGCGGTAGCGGTACACGAGCACGCGCCGCGGGCGCCGGTCGGGGGGGAGGCGCTGCACGAGCGTGGCGAGCTGGCTCGCGTCCAGCACGTCGATGTTGGGGAAGAGGTCGGGGAACTCGCGCGCCGGGTCCACCACCCAGAAGAAGCGGCGGCGCTCCACCTGGTAGTCCTCGATGTCGCGGTCCGCCCCCTGCATCGTCCGGTCGCCGACGGTGAAGACGCGGTCCTTCACCACGTTCCCCTTCTGCTGCGCGAGGATGGTGCGGAAGGTCATGGGGCCGAGCTGCCCTGTCGCCTGCAGCCCGTAGTTGCCCGCCGGGATCCCGCTCGTGATGAAGCGGGAGGGGGGCGGGACGAAGGAGACGTTCCCCACCTCGAGCCGGTGGAGGATCTCGTCCGGCTTCCCCTCGTAGTAGACGTTGATGTTGTTCGACGCGTCGAACTCGCGCTCCGAGTCGTAGTCCACGTTCACGTGCACCCGGTCGGCGACGGTGCCCCCGGTCTTCACGTTGAACTGGAAGTCGAACTGCGGCTGGAAGCTCCCCGTGCAGTTGGAGGTGGGGACGAGGAGGTCGGTGGTGGTGCACCGCTCGTTCTTGTTGCGCTCCGCCTTCGCCTCGATGCGCGTGTTGAGCTGAAGCCCGATGTCCGAGTACTGCGCGAGCAGGTCGCCGGCGCGGGTGGAGTCGGCGCCCGCGCGCGCGACGCTGTCGGTGGGCGGCAGCGGGAGGTTGGCGATCGTCTGGATGGCGCCCGCGCTGTCGGGGAGCGCCGCGGGGCCGAAGCTCCGCGCGAAGGTCTGCCCCCAGAGCGCGGCCTCGCGGCTCGCGGCCTGGCGCATCACGGCGCGCGTGCGCGCATGGGACGGCACACGCTGCACGCTGCTGGTCGCCGATCTCGGCGATGCCTACGGGCGCCAGGCGTTCGCCCGTGCGCGTGCGCGGCAGACCCCGGTGCTGGCGTTCCGCGCCACCGCGGCCGACCTCGGCCCGGGCGTGGTCGACGCCAGCGAAGGCAGCCCCGCACCCGCGCTGGCGCAGACGCTGCGCGACCTGCTCGCCGTCGACGCGACGGTGGCCACCGACACCCCCGAAACGGCCGCATCCGCGCTTCCCGCGCTGTGCCGCCTGGCCGATCCCGAATCCGGCGGCCGCGGCATCGATGCCAGCTA
>DASTRQ010000148.1:0-4357 GCA_035761145.1 Gemmatimonadales bacterium | reverse complement strand
GCGCTGCTCGGGAGCACGGACGGGCTGGGGTTCTTCACGTCGATGGTGCAGGCGGTCGCGGGCAAATAGGAAGAGCGCGCCGGGAGCCTGGTGCTTGGAGAGGCCATGACGATCCCGGCGAGAGCAGGACGGAAGGCCGTGTCGGCCTCGCGAGGCTCCAGGCGCCTGGCGCGTAGTTCACCGATAACGACGACGACCATGACCAGCAAGAACGAAGACGAATACTTCGCGAAGCTCGACGCCGAGCTGATGGCCAAGCAGCGCGCCTCGCAGATGGCGGCCGCGGAGGCGGCCGAGCGGCGCACGCACCTGATGCGCTGCCCCAAGTGCGGCGGGCGCCTGCAGCACGCCGACCGCGAGGGGGTGCAGATCGAGAGCTGCCCCGACTGCCACGGGATCTGGCTCGACCAGGGGGAGTTCGAGACCCTGGCGCGGCAGCACCCGCAGGGGCTCCTGGCCCGGATCTTCAGCGACTTCCGCACCACCATCGAGAACCGCCCCGAGGCGAAGTGACCACCAGCGCCGCGCCCACCGCCCCCCGCCCCTTCCCCGGCGACCCGCCGGTGACCCTCGCGCTCGCGCGCGAGCACAACCTCACCGAGGGGGAGTACCGCCGCATCCAGGAGATCCTGGGCCGCGTGCCGACCCTGGCCGAGCTCGGCGTGTTCAGCGCGCTCTGGTCGGAGCACTGCTCGTACAAGCACTCCAAGCCGGTGCTCCGGACCTTCCCCACCACCGGCAAGGCGGTGCTGCAGGGGCCGGGCGAGAACGCCGGCGTGCTGGCGCTCCCCGGGGGGTGGGCGGTGGCGTTCAAGGTGGAGAGCCACAACCACCCGAGCGCGGTGGAGCCCTTCCAGGGGGCGGCGACGGGGGTGGGCGGGATCCTGCGCGACGTGTTCACGATGGGGGCGCGCCCGGTGGCGGTGCTCAACTCGCTCCGCTTCGGCCCGCTCGACGACGCGCGCAACCGCTACCTCTTCGCCGGCGTGGTGAAGGGGGTGGGCACCTACGGCAACTGCGTCGGCATCCCGACCCTCGGCGGCGAGGTGGACTTCGCCCCCGGCTACAGCGGCAATCCGCTGGTCAACGCGATGGCGGTGGGGATCCTCCGCGCCGAGGACCTCATCACCGCGAAGATGCGGGGCCCCGGCAATGTGGTGATCGCCGTCGGCGCGAGCACCGGGCGCGACGGGATCCACGGCGCGAGCTTCGCCTCCGAGGAGCTCTCGGAGAAGAGCGAGGCGCGCCGCCCCCAGGTGCAGGTGGGCGACCCCTTCACCGAGAAGCTCCTCCTCGAGGCCACCCTCGAGCTCCGCGCCCGGGACCTGATGGTGGCGATCCAGGACATGGGCGCCGCCGGGCTCACCAGCTCCTCGGCCGAGATGGCGGCGCGCGGCGGCGTGGGGGTGGAGCTCGCCACCGACCGCGTCCCCACCCGCGAGGCGGGGATGACGCCGTACGAGATCCTCCTCAGCGAGTCGCAGGAGCGGATGCTCGTGGTGGCCACCCCCGACAAGGTGGACGCCATCACGGCGGTGTGCGCCAAATGGGAGCTCAACGCGGTGCCGATCGGCCGGGTGACCGACGACGGGATGTTCCGCGTGACCCACGACGGGGTGACCGTCGTGGAGATCCCCGCCCGCCGGCTGGTGGACGAGGCGCCGGTGTACCACCCCGAGGCGCGCGAGTCGGCGGCGGCCCGGGCGCGCCGCGCCGCCCGCCCCGCCCGCGCCCCCTCGGCCAGCGTGGCCGGCGCCCTCCCCGCCCTGCTCGACACGCCGAGCATCGCGAGCAAGCGCTGGGTGTACGAGCAGTACGACAGCACCGTGCGCGCCAGCACCCTCCTGGGCCCCGGGCACGACGGCGGGCTGCTCCGCGTCGAGGGGACCGACTTCGCCCTCGCGGTGACGCTCGACTGCAACAGCCGCCTCGTGGCGATCGACCCCTACGAGGGGGGGAAGGCCACCGTGGCCGAGGCGGCGCGCAACGTCGCCGTGACGGGCGCCGTGCCGCTCGGCATCACCGACTGCCTCAACTTCGGCAACCCCGAGAAGCCGGAGGTGTTCCACCAGTTCACCGAGGCGTGCCGCGGCATCGCCGACGCCTGCCGCGCCTTCGAGATCCCGGTGACGGGGGGGAACGTCTCCTTCTACAACGAGAGCCCCACCGGCGCCGTGGACCCGACGCCCGTCGTCGGGCTCGTGGGGCTCCTGGACCGCGCCGACCACCGCATCCCGGCGCACTTCCAGGCCGCGGGCGACCGGATCGTGGTCTTCGGCACCACGGCGGGGCGGCTCGGGGGCTCGGCGTACTGGGCGGAGCTCTGCGACTTCGTGGGGGGCGAGGTGCCGCCGGTGGACCTCGCGGCGGAGGCGCGACTGCAGCGCTTCCTGGCCGCCGCGGCGCAGGCCAGGCTCCTCCGGTCGGCGCACGACTGCTCGCAGGGGGGGCTGGCGGTGGCGGTGGCCGAGGCGGCCATCGGCGGGCCGTACGCCACGGCGCCGCTCGGCGCGCACGTGCGGCTCGCGGGGTACGCCCCCGGGCTCGCGGACGCGCAGGTGCTCTACGCGGAGGACCACGCGCGGGTGGTGGCCACCTACCGCCTCGGCGACGAGGCCAGGCTCGCGCGGCTGGCGCGGGAGCACGGCGTGCACGGCTTCGGCGCGGGGGAGGTCCTCGCGGCCGACGCGGGGCTCACCATCGACCTGAGCGACCGGCAGGGGGGCACCTCGTACCACTGGGCGGTGACCGACCTGAGGCGGATCTACTTCGACGCCATCCCGCGCCGCATGGCGGCGCGGCCGGCGACGGGAGCGTAACGCGATGTGCGGTGTCTTCGGCGTCTCCGGCGTCCCTGACGCGGCGCGGCTCACCTACCTGGGCCTCTACGCGCTGCAGCATCGCGGGCAGGAGAGCGCGGGGATCGTGGCGGTGGACCGCGACGGCGCGGCCCACCTGCACCGCGGGATGGGGCTCGTCTCGGACAACTTCCACGAGGCGGAGTTCCGGCACCTCCCCGGCGACACCGCCATCGGCCACACCCGCTACAGCACGGCGGGGAGCTCGGTCATCGAGAACGCCCAGCCCTACCTGGCCAACACCCGGCAGGGGCCGCTCGGCATCGCGCACAACGGCAACCTGACCAACGCCCTCGAGCTGCGGGCGTCGCTGGTGCGGCAGGGGGCCATCTTCTCGAGCACCTCGGACACCGAGGCGCTGATCCACCTCATCGCCCGCTCCACCGCCCCCGAGGTCGAGGGGCAGATCCGCGAGGCGCTCGAGGCGGTGGACGGGGCGTACACCCTGCTCCTCTCGGTGGGGCGCACCATCTACGCGGTGGTGGATGGCCGCGGCTTCCGGCCCCTCGTGCTCGGCACGCTCAACGGCGGCGTCGTGGTGGCGAGCGAGAGCTGCGCGCTGGACCTGGTGGGGGCGGCGCCGCTCCGCGAGGTGAAGCCGGGGGAGTTCCTCAAGATCGTGGACGGCACGGTCACCGACCTCGCGCCGCTCACGCCGCGGCCGGTGAGCCGCTGCGTCTTCGAGCTGGTGTACTTCGCGCGCCCCGACAGCACCGTCTTCGGCGCGTCGGTGGACGGGGTGCGCCGCGAGCTGGGGCGCCGGCTGGCCGCGGAGCACCCCGCCCCGGGGGCCGACGTGGTCTTCAGCGTCCCCGACTCGAGCAACGCGATGGCGCTCGGCTTTTCCGAGGCCTCGGGGGTGAAGCTGGAGCACGGGCTCATCCGGAATCATTACGTGGGACGCACCTTCATCAACCCGACGCAGGCGCTCCGGGTGGCGAAGGTGAAGATCAAGTTCAACCCGGTGCGCGCCGTCATCGCCGACAAGAAGTGCGTGGTGATCGACGACTCGCTGGTGCGCGGCACCACCAGCCGCGGCCTGGTGCAGATGATCCGGGGCGCGGGCGCGCGCGAAGTGCATTTGCGACTTGGATCACCGCCGATCACCGGACCCTGCCATTATGGTATCGACACGCCGACACGCGAGGAGCTGATCGCGGCCACCCATTCGCTGGAAGAGATCCGGCAGTACCTGGGGGTCGATTCGCTCGGATACCTCTCGCTCGAGGGAATGCTCGAGGCGGCCGGCGGGCCCGCGAAGGGTGGGCCCGCCAACTACTGCCATGCCTGCTTCTCAGGCCAGTATCCCACTTCCTCCGGTGAGGAGCTCGTGCCCCTGCGTCATGCCTCCCCGATGGTCCCGGACCCCGCCGGGGTGACCGCATGAGCGGTCCGTTCAGCCAGCCGCTCGTCTACTTCTTCGGCCAGGGCCGCGCCGACGGCACCGCCGCCATGCGCGATGTCCTCGGCGGCAAGGGCGCGGGTCTCGCCGAGATGAC
>DASTRQ010000147.1:0-4360 GCA_035761145.1 Gemmatimonadales bacterium | reverse complement strand
CGAGCAGCTGCCCCGCGGTGCGCGGCCCCTCCCGCTGGCCCCAGCTCGGCCCGCCGGGGTTCTGGAAGACGCTCCCGCAGCAGGGCTGGTTGAACGGGGTGCCGCGGCTCCGCCACTCGAAGAGGTGGTCGATCTCGGCCTCCTCAACAAGGGGATCCGGATCACCCTCCGGGACGAGCGCAAGGAGGAGGTGCGGGAGGAGACCTTCTTCGCCAAGGGGGGGCTGGTGGAGTTCGTGCAGTGGCTCAACCGCAACAAGAAGCCGCTGCACCCCAAGCCCATCGCCTTCACGGCGGTGAAGGACGACGTGGACGTGGACATCGCCATCCAGTACGAGGACGGCTACAACGACAACGTCTTCACGTTCGTCAACAACATCAACACGCACGAGGGCGGCACCCACCTCACGGGCTTCCGCTCGGCGCTGACGCGCACGATCAACGAGTTCGCGAAGGACAGCAGCGCGCTCAAGAAGGCCGATTTCTCCCTCACCGGCGACGACATCCGCGAGGGGCTGACCTGCGTGCTGCACGTGAAGGTGCGCGAGCCGCAGTTCGAGGGGCAGACCAAGACCAAGCTGGGCAACAGCGAGGTCGAGGGGATCGTGAAGGCGGTGGTGAACGAGCACCTCGGGAACTTCCTCGAGGAGCACCCGGGGGTGGCCAAGGCGGTGATCGAGAAGGCCGCCAGCGCGGCGCGCGCCCGCGAGGCGGCCCGCAAGGCGCGCGACCTGGTGCGCAAGAAGAGCGGCCTCGACAGCGCGGTGCTCCCCGGGAAGCTGGCCGACTGCTCCATCGACGACCCCGCCACCTGCGAGCTCTTCCTGGTGGAGGGCGACAGCGCCGGCGGCAGCGCCAAGCAGGGGCGCGACCGGAGCTTCCAGGCCATCCTGCCGCTGCGCGGCAAGATCCTCAACGTCGAGAAGGCGCGCATCGACAAGATCCTCGGCAACGAGGAGATCCGCGCGATGATCACCGCCATCGGCGCGGGGGTGAAGGAGGACTTCAAGGTCGACGACGTGCGCTACCACAAGGTCATCCTGATGACCGACGCCGACGTGGACGGCGCGCACATCCGCACCCTGCTGCTCACCTTCTTCTTCCGGCAGATGCCGGAGCTCATCGACGCGGGCTACGTCTACATCGCGCAGCCGCCGCTGTACCGCGTGGCCAAGGGCAAGGAGGTGTACTACGCCTACTCCGAGGCCGAGCGCGACGAGTACATCAAGCGGGTCAGCGACGCGAGCGGCAAGGGGAGCGTCATGGTCCAGCGCTACAAGGGCCTCGGCGAGATGAACCCCGAGCAGCTGCGCGAGACCACGATGGAGCCGGCCAAGCGCACCCTGATGCGCGTCACCCTCGAGGACGCCGCCCACGCGTCGCGGCTGTTCGAGGAGCTGATGGGCGACGAGGTCGAGCCGCGCCGGGTGTTCATCGAGCAGAACGCGAAGTACGTGTCGAACCTGGACGTCTAGGCGGCCCGACGGCCACGCAACGAGGGGCCTCCCGGCGTCCGGGAGGCCCCTCGTCGTCCGCGGCGCTCCCCGCCCCGGCGCCTAGTCGGCCTTCCGCCCCAGCTCCACCAGCGCCCGCTCGGCCAGCGCCACCTCGGGCTGCAGCGCGGGGTCGGCGCCGCGCCACAGGGTGAGGAAGCGCTGGTAGCGCGCCCGCGCCGCGGCGGTGTCGCCGCGCGCCTCGTAGATGGCGGCGGCGGCGGGGAGGGCGCGGGCGCGGAGGGTGATCGTGGGATCCAGCCCGTTGAAGAGCTGGGTCGGCAGCGAATCGATGCGCGCGTACCAGCGCAGCGCGTCGTCGGGACGCCCCAGCGCCTCGGCGGTGCGCGCAAGCGCCCAGAGCCGCAGGAGGCTCGTCACCGTGTCGGTGCGCCCCACGCGCGCCATCGCGGCGCGGGCGCGCGCGGTGTCCCCCGCCTCGGCGCGGGCCCACGCCTCGAGCGCCCAGTTGGTGTCGCCCCCCTCCTGCGGCCACGTGGCCAGGGTGGCGGTGTCGCCGGCGCTCGCCGCCGCGACCCGGATGGGGGTGCGCACGATGCTCCGCACCGTGCGCGCCCCCGCCCCCGAGAGGCGCCCCATCCCGCGTCGGTACGCCGCGGAGGCCTCGCGCACGTCGTCGCGCGACATCGTCCCCGACGTGCTCCGGAGCAGGAGCCCGAAATAGTCGGGCGAGGCGTCGAAGAAGCGCCGGAGCTCCGGGCTCCGCTGGCCCACGTCGGCCTGCAGCAGCCCCATCAGCCGGCCCGCCTCGGCCTGCCGGCCGGTCAGCACCCAGACGTTGGCGAGCGCCACGGACTGGATGGCGTAGCGCCGGAAGGCGCTGTCGGGCCCGATGGCGCCGAGGGAGTCGGCCAGGCGGAGGAGCTCGCCATCGCGCTGGGCGGCGGCGTACACCTGCATCCGCACGAAGGGGAGCTGTTCCTCCTCGGGCACGCCGAGCCGCTGGGCCCGCGCGAGGGCGGCGAGCGCGGAATCGTAGTCCTGCGCCGCGTAGTGGAGGTAGCCGAGCCGCAGGTGGGCGCTCCCCTCGAACGGCGCCGCGTCGAGCCAGCGCCGCGTCACCGCCAGCGCGCGGGCCCGGGCGCGGGCGCGGAGCGAGTCGAGCAGCTGCGGCGGGTACCGCAGCGCCACCGACTCGGCCGGCACCATCACGATGGAGTCGCCGGTGTACACCGGCAGCCAGCTGGCGTCCTCGATCCGGTCGTAGACCGAGGTGAGCCCGCCGGCAGGCGGATGCAGGTACCCGGGGACCTCGACCCCTTCCTTGTCCCCCACGTCCCCCCACAGCTCGGCGACGTCGGCGAAGAGGGTGTGATCGGACTCGTCGAGCGCCAGCGCGCGCTCGTACGCGCGCAGCGCCTGGGTGTACGACGCCGGGAGGTGCGCGCGACCACCGGTCGTGTCGAGCGTCAGGTCGTACTGCCACGCCATCCCCAGGAGCTGCCAGGCGAGCGCATCGGTGGTGTCGCGGGCCACGAGGGCGCCGAGCCCCGTGCGCGCGTCGGCGAAGCGGGCGTGCACCAGGTCGTTGTACGCCTGGAGGAGGGCGCGCTCGCGGGGCGGGCGGTCGGTGCCGTGGGCCAGCGCGCTGTCGGCCAGGTCGGCGTACTCCCGCGAGCCGCGGAGCCACGCGTCGGTGAGCGCCAGCCGGCTCCGCTCGAGCCAGGCCAGGGCGAAGCCGGGATCGGCGGCGGTGGCCTCGGCGAAGGCGCCCCGCGCGCTGTCCACCTCCCAGCGCGACCGCTGCTCCAGCCCGCGCACGTAGGCGGCCCACGCGGCGATGGACCGGGTCGGGGGCTCCGCCCCCTGCAGCTGGGCCACCGGCGCGCCGAGGCGGCCGAGCACCCGCTCCGCCAGCACCCGGAACGCGGTGGGGAGCGCGCTGTCGCTCTCCACGACCGCGCTGTCCCGGGTGAGCTCGGTGCCGCTCGTCACGTCGTAGAGCTTGAGGTCCACCGTGATGCGGTCGCCGAACTTGAACACCGAACCGATCGAGGTGGTCCACACCCCCGCCGCGCGGGCCATCCGGCGGGCGTCGTCGAGCGAGAGGGGCTGGTCGGCGCGCACGTGGGCCCGCCGCGCCAGGTCGAGGAGCCGCTCGGCGTCCACCACCTGGAGGTCCTCCCAGCGCTGCAGCTGCGCGGCCAGGAGCTTGACCCCGCCCACGCGGAGCCAGCCGAGGCTCGAGTCCTGGGTGGCGTCGAAGAAGCCGATGAGCAGGCTGCGGCGCGGATCCACCCCGCGCGGCGGCCCGGGCCGGGCGAACGCCCACCAGCCGACGGCGCCCAGCAGGAGGGCGATGAGCGCCAGCACTCCCCAGCCGCGCGCGCCGAGGTGCGCGGGCATCCCGGGGAGGGCGGCGATCCCGCTCGGGGTCAGGAGCCCGTCGAGCAGGGTGGCCGCGGCGTCGCCGGTGGCGATCCGCTTGGCGGGATCCTTGGCGAGGAGCCGGTCGAGCGCGAGCTCGGCCGCGAGGGGCACCTCGGGGCGGCGCTGGCGGAGCGGGAGGGGCGCCTGCACGAGGTGGGCGGCGGCGGCGCCGCTCGGGCTCGAGAGCTGGTACGGGTAGGCGCCGGCGAGCATCTCGTAGAGCACGACGCCGAGCGCGTACACGTCGGAGGCGGGGCCGAGCTCGCGGCTGCCGGCCGCCTGCTCGGGGGACATGTACCGCGGCGTCCCGACCACGAGACCGAGGCCGGTGAGCCGGTCGTCGCCGGGGGCGCCGCTCGGCGTGGCGCCGCCCACCGCGCCGGCGATGCCGAAGTCGGTGACGAGCGCGCGGCCGGTGTCGTGGTCGAGGAGGATGTTCTGCGGCTTGACGTCGCGGTGGACGATGCCGCGGCGGTG
>DASTRQ010000146.1:0-8157 GCA_035761145.1 Gemmatimonadales bacterium | reverse complement strand
TGGCGACGAGGTCGGCGCCGGCGCGGAGGTACTGCCGGGCGTCGGCGGCGGAGCGGATCCCGCCGACGCCGACGATGACCGCGTCCGGGAGCCGCTGCCGGGTGAGCCGCACGGCGAGCACGCCGAGCGGGAGGAGCGGCGGGCCGCTCACCCCGCCGCGCCCCGCGCCGAGCCGCGGGGTGCCGTCGGCCTCGGAGAGGGTGCCGGGGAAGGTGTTCACCAGCGACACCCCCGCCGCGCCCGCCTCGACGGCCACCGCGGCCATCCCGGCGATGTCGCCCAGGACGGGGCTCAGCTTGGCGATGACCGGACGGGGGGACACCGCGACGCACTGCCGCACGATCCGCGCCACGCTCTCGGGCTCCGCGCCGAACTCGATGCCGCCGTGCGCGGTGTTGGGGCAGGAGAGGTTGAGCTCGAAGGCGGCGATCCCCTCGAGGCCCGCGAGTCCCTCGATCACCCGGGCGTATTCCTCGAGCGTGAAGCCGACGACATTCACGAGGACCGCGAAGCGCCCGGCGGCGCGGGCCAGGAGTCGCGGCAGGTCGCGCGCGCGCGCCACCTCGAGCCCGGGATTGGCGAGCCCCACCGAGTTGAGCATCCCGCCGGCGAACTCCGCCACCCGCGGCGCGGCATTGCCGTGCCGGGGCGCCAGGGAGACGCACTTGGTGACCAGCCCGCCAAGGGCGTCGAGCTGCATCACGCCGTCGAGCTCGACCCCGTACCCCGCCGTGCCGGCGGCGAGGAGGAGGGGATTCCGGAAGCGGTGGCCGAAGTGCTCGAGCGGCGCGCTCATTGGACCGGGGCGGCGGACGGGGTGGGCGCCGCGCGGCCGCGCGCGGGGGGACGCGGCGGACGGACGATGACGCGGTACGACCGCGCGAAGCGGGCGAGGGAATCCTCCAGCGCGCGGAAGCCCTCGGGATCCTGCCCCGCGGCGGCCAGGACGTAGGGGCTCGCGGCGTAGCGATCGCCGAGGACGCCGAGCAGGGAGTCGCGCGCGGCGGTGTCGAGCGCCGCGATGGCGAGGAGGGCCTTGGGGACGTAGGGCGAGGCCGGACGCGCCTCGACGAGCTGGCGCCAGGTGCGGACGGCGAGCCCCGGCGCCTGCAGCGTGTCGCGCAGCTCTTCGGCGGCGAGGAAGGCGCGCAGGTCGCCGGCGGGGGCGGCGAGGTCGAGCGAGTCGAGGCGCAGCCGCGCCCGCGCGACCTGCTGGCCCAGGAGCCGCGCCTGCCCGGCGGCGGTGCCGGCGCTCGGCTCGATCAGGGTAAGCCGCTGGGTCACCGTGTCGAGCACCGCGGGGTCGGTGGCAAGGGTGAGCTTGCGATGGAGGAGCTCGAGCAGGGCGCCCGCGCCGACGGGCCGGGTGGGCGCGGCCTGGAACGCCTCGTCGAGGCGGGCCATCCCCCGCGCCGGCTCGCCGCGGGCGAACCAGCGCCCGGCGTCGGCGGCGAGCCAGGCGGCGGCGCTGTCGGGGTCGGGCCGGAGTTCGGCGAGCAGGGTGTCGAGCCGGGTCGCGGTGCGGGCCTCGTCGTGTTCGGCGAGCCCGGCGAGGAGGTCGCCCCACGGCGCGGTGCTGTCGTGCTCCTGCTGCAGCGAATCGGCGAGCGCCTCCGCCTCGTCGAACCGCCGCAGGGCCGCGAGCGTGGCGGCGCGCTCGCCGCGGGCGCGCGGATGCGTGCTCGTCTCGAGGAGGGCGAGCGCCTCCGCCGCGCGGCCCGACTGGCGGTACGCCGCGCCGGCGCGCCAGGCGGCCTCGGAGCGGCGGGCGGGATCGGGACTGTGGATGAGCCGTTCGACCGCGAAGCCGGCGCCCCGCGCATCGCCCAGCCGGTCGCGGCACGCCCCGAGGAGGAGCGCGGCCTCGTCGGCCATGGCGGAGTCGGCGGAATGGAGCGAGACCGTCTCGAGCGGGCCCACGGCGGCGGTGCAGTTGCCGGTGCGCTCGAGCGCCTTCCCCTGCAGGAAGCGGGCGTCGTCGGCCCACTTGCTCCGGGGATGGCGCGCCAGGACCGTCTCCGCCTTCACCTGCACCTGGCCCCACAACCCCTCGGCCTCGAGGGTGCGCCCCTCGCGCTCCGCCTTCTCGGCGCGCCGGGCGAGGTGCACGGCGTTGTACATCCCGTTGTAGTAGGCGCAGGCGGGGAGGAGGGCCGGCGCGGCGAGCACGACGAGGAGCCGGAGGCGCGTCATCGGGTCGGCCCGCCGAGGGTGGTCTGCCCGGTGCGCTGCTCGTACTCGCGGAGGTAGGTCACCACCGCGTCGGCGAGCGACCGCGCCAGCGCGCGCTGCCCCGGGCGGCCGCTCAGGAGCCGGCTGTCGTCGCGGTTGGTGCTGAAGCCGAGCTCCACGAGCACCGCCGGGCGGCGCGCGGTGCGGAGCACGGCGAAGTTGGCCTGGCGGACGCCGCGATCGGGCCCCGTGTGGGCGGCGGCGAGCCCTTCCTGCATCAGGGCGGCGGCGCGCGCCGACTCGCGCAGGTGCTCGTTGACGGCGAGGTCGCGGAAGACGAAGTCGAGCGGATCCACCCGCCCCGGATGCGGGTCGGGGACCTCGTAGCGGAGCGCCTCGTTCTCCATCCGCGCCGTGCGCTCGGCGTCCTCGGTCTTGGCCTCGCTGAGGAAGTACGTCTCGTAGCCGCGGGTGCGGGTGTAGTCGCGCCGGCGCGGGAGCGAGTTGACGTGCAGGCTCAGGAAGAGGTCGCAGCTCCCGGCGCACATCGGGCCGCGGTCGGCGAGGTCGATCAGGGTGTCGGTGGTGCGCGTCATCGTGACCGCGACGCCGCGGCGGCGGAGCTCGTCCCGGAGCAGGAGGCCGATGGCGAGCGCGACATCCTTCTCCTTGAGCCCCCGCGGGAAGTAGAGGCTCGGGTTGCCGGGGTCCACCCCGCCGTGCCCCGGGTCGATGACGACGGCGTGGCCCGGGAGGAGCCCGTTGGGGAGCCGCTTCGGGGCTGGGGTGGCGGCGACCGGCGGCGGGCCGCGCTCGATGAGCCGCGCCGCGACCGGGTCCCAGTCGTAGCGCTCGCCGAGGAGGCGCGGCAGCACCCCCGCGACGAACTGGAGCGGGAGGAAGACCGAGTCGCCCCGGACGCTGGCGGGGGCGGCGAGCGGCAGGAGCCGCTCCGGCGCCGGCCCCGTGGTCATGAACGGGGTGTCGAGCAGGAAGCGGAAGGTGAGCGCCGGGAGGGTGAGCTCGGCCCACCCTTCGGTCACGGTGAGCCGCGAGGCGAGCGCCGTGGCGAGGACCCCGGCGGGGAGCGCCGGCGCCCCGTTGAGGGTGACGACCGGCACGGCCGTCTCCCCGCGCGGCGTGGCGACGGTGATCGCCTGCGGCGGCGCGGCACGGGGGCCGCCGAGGAGCACGAGGGCGAGGAGCGCCGCCGCGGTCACTGCCGCCCCCGGTGCCGCGCCACGCGCGCCAGTTCACGGCGCGCCTCGCGCTGCTTGAGGTCCTGGCGCTTGTCGTGCAGCTTCTTGCCCCGCCCGAGGGCGAGCGCCACCTTGGCGCGGCCATCCTTCCAGTAGAGCTCGAGCGGCACGAGGGTGAGCCCCTGCTGCTCCACCGCGCCGATGAGCCGCTGGATCTCCCGGGCGTGGAGGAGGAGCTTCCGGCTCCGCTGCGGCTCGTGATTGTAGCGGTTCCCCATCTCGTAGGGCGTGATGTTGAGCCCTTCGATGAAGACCTCGCCCCGCGACACCCGCGCGAACGCCCCGGTCAGGGTGGCCTTCCCCGCCCGGAGCGACTTGACCTCGGTGCCCTTCAGCACGACCCCGGCCTCCCACGTCTCCAGGATGTGGTAGTCGTGGGTCGCCTTGGGGTTCCGCGCGATGGTGCGCTTCCCCGCACCGGTGTCGTCCTTGGGGGTCGCCATAGTGGTCTAAGCGCAAGATAGGCCTACTGTTAGGTCGAATCAACGCGGCCGTTGATTTGGGGGGCCCCTGCCGCTACTTTTTCGCCCCACGCCGAAGTGGTGGAATTGGTAGACGCGCTGCGTTCAGGGCGCAGTGGGCGCAAGCCCGTGCGGGTTCGAGTCCCGCCTTCGGCACTGGTGGCGGTACACAGATGCTCGAGACGCTCAAGACGCTCAGGGGATGCTCCCTCGAGCGTCTTGAGCGTCTTACGCGCCTCACGCGACTTACGCGCCTCACGCGCCTCACGCGCCTCGAACCTCCATCGCCTCCCTAGTACCTGCCGACCCTCTCGTCGATCTCCGCCGCCCACGCGTCGATCCCCCCGGCCAGGCTCCTGACGCGGGCGAAGCCCGCGGCGCGGAGGAGGTCGCGGGCCTGGAGCGAGCGCATCCCGTGGTGACAGAGCGTCACGATGTCGCGCCGGGTGTCGAGCTCGCCAAGGCGGCCGGGGAGGTCGCGGAGGGGGATATGGAGCGCCGGTTCGAGGCGGGCCACCTCCCATTCCCACGGCTCGCGGACATCCACCACGAGGGGCGCCGGGCTCCCGGCGAGGGCGGCGCACAGCTCGGCGGGGGCGATCTCCGCGTCGGCCTCGGCGGGGCCGAGCCCGCAGAAGGCGTCGTAGTCGATCAGCGCGGTGACGCTCGGGTGCTCGCCGCAGACGGGGCACTCGGGGTCGCGGCGCAGCGCCAGCTCGCGGAAGCCCATCGTAAGGCCGTCGAAGAGGAGCAGCCGCCCCGCGAGCGGCGCGCCGGCGCCGGTGATGAGCTTGATCGCCTCGAGCGCCTGGAGACTCCCCATCACGCCGGGGAGGGCGCCCACGACCCCGCCCTCGGCGCAGTTGGGCACCAGCCCCGGCGGCGGCGGGTCGGCGAAGAGGCACCGGTAGCAGGGGCCGCCGGGCGCGAAGACCGAGAGCTGGCCCTCGAAGCGGAAGATGCTGGCGTAGACGAGCGGCCTGCGCTCGAGCACGCAGGCGTCGTTGACCAGGTAGCGGGTCGGGAAGTTGTCGGAGCCGTCGAGCACGACGTCGAACCGCCGCACCGCCTCCCGGGCGTTGGCGCTGGTGAGCCGCTCGGGGATCGCCTCGACGGTGACGTGGGGGTTGAGGTCGTGCAGCCGGGCGCGGGCCGACTCCACCTTCGGGGCGCCGAGGGCGGCGGTGCCGTGCAGCACCTGGCGCTGGAGGTTGGTGACGTCCACCACGTCGGCGTCGGCGAGGCCGATGGTGCCCACGCCGGCGGCGGCCAGGTAGAGCGCGGCGGGGGAGCCGAGCCCGCCGGCGCCCACCACGAGGACGCGCGCGGCCTTGAGCCGCTCCTGGCCGGCGAGCCCGAGTCCCGGGAGCACCAGGTGGCGGCTGTAGCGGAGCAGTTCGTCTCGGGAGAGTGTGCTCATCGGTCGGGAACGCGAACCGCCCGGCGCGGGGCCGGGCGGCGGGTCAGCGTCGTCGCGGTCAGCCCCGCGCGGAGGAGAGGGTGACGAGGTCCTGCACCTCGCCCTGGTCCTTCAGCAGGTCGGCGAGGGTGATCCCCTCGAGCAGGTCGTCCACCCGCTTCTGCAGCGCCTGCCAGACCGGGCGGATGCTGCACGCCGTCCCCGGCCCGCACCGCTCCGCGTCCACCGGGTGGTGGTCGCAGTTCATCTCGAAGGTCTGGTGCTCGGAGGCGGTCATCACGTCGCGCACGGAGATCTGCGCCGGCTCCTTGGCCAGGAAGTACCCGCCGCGGGCACCGCGCACGCTCTCCACCAGCCCGGCGCGCCGGAGACGGAGCAGGATCTGCTCCACATAGTCGCCCGGCAGGCGCTCCGACTCGGCCAGTTCGCGCGCCGCCACGGGGCCGTTCCCCGTCCGCCCCCGCTTGGCGAGGTGGAGGGTGATGATCAGCGAATACTCGGTCCAGGTGGTGACACGCATAGTGGACTAAATATGGGACTTCGGGTCTAGGGATTCAAGGCTGTTGGCTGGTGGCTATTGGCTATTGGCTCTTGGCTGTCGGCTGTTGGCTGCTCGGTGTGGCAGCGCGGGGGCCGGCCCTGTACCGACCACCGATCCGCCAGCTGCCAACGACCAACAGCCAACAGCCAAAGGCCCATCGCCAGCAGCGCGCCCCTCAGCCCCCGCCCGGCAGCGACTTCCCGCCCGGGACGCCGAGCTCGGTCATCGCGCGGAGGTCGAGCACCTCCTCGAGCTCCTTCCCCTGGAGCAGCCCCTTCTTCACGACCAGTTCCTTGACCGTGAGGCCGGTGGCGATGGCCTCCTTGGCGAGCTTGGCGCTCTCGGCGTAGCCGATCTTGGGCGCGAGCGCGGTGACGAGCGCGGGGCTCCGCTCGAGCCAGTGGGCGCACATCGCGGCGTCGGCCTCGATCCCCTCGACGCAGCGCTCGGCGAAGACGCGCGAGGCGTTGGTGAGGATGGTGCACATGAGCACCACGTTGTGGGTGATGACCGGCATCATCACGTTGAGCTCGAGCTCGCCCGCCTTGGCGGCCATCGCGACCGTGGTGTCGAGGCCGATGGCCTGGTAGCAGACCTGGTTCACCATCTCGGCGATGGAGGGGTTCACCTTCCCCGGCATGATGCTCGAGCCGGGCTGCACCGCCGGGAGGAGGATCTCGGCGAGGCCGGTGCGGGGGCCCGAGGCCAGGAGCCGGATGTCGTCGGCGATCTTGCTCAGGTCGAGGACGTACGCGCGCACCGCCCCGCTGAACGTGGCGATGTCCCCCATCGACTGCATCATTTGCACGCGGTCGGCGCCCGCCGAGAGCTGGAGCCTGGAGACGGCCTGCAGGTGCTTCACCATCAGCTCGGGATAGCGCGGCTCGGCGTTGAGCCCGGTGCCCACGGCGGTGCCGCCGATGCCGAGCTCGCGGAGGTACCCGGCCGCCTGCTCGATCTTGGCGCGATGCCGCGCCACGGTGTGTCCGAAGGCGGTGAACTCCTGGCCCAGGCGGATGGGGGTGGCGTCCTGGAGGTGGGTGCGGCCCGACTTGATGATCCCGTCGAACGCCTTCCCCTTGGCGAGGAAGGCGGCGGCGAGCGTATCGAGCGCCGTGAGGAGCCCCGGGAGCAGCGCCAGCGCCGAGAGCCGCATGGCCGTCGGGATGGTGTCGTTGGTGCTCTGGGCCATGTTGACGTGGTCGTTCGGATGCACCGGCGCGTAGGCGCCGCGCGCGGCGCCCAGCAGCTCGTTGGCCCGGTTGGCGAGCACCTCGTTACAGTTCATGTTGTGGCTGGTGCCCGCGCCCGCCTGGTACGGGTCCACGATGAACTGGTCCCGGTGCTGCCCGGCGAGGACCTCGTCGGCGGCCTGGACGATGGCGTCGGCCAGCCTGGCCTCGAGCCGCCCCGTCTCCTTGTGGGTGAGCGCGGCGGAACGCTTGATCCAGATCATCGCGTCCACGAACGCGGGGAGCGGCCGGAGCCCCGAGATGGGGAAGTTCTCCGCGGCGCGGAGGGTCTGGATGCCGTACAGCGCGTCGGCCGGAACGGCCTTCTCGCCGAGGGGGTCCTTCTCGATGCGGGTGGACATGACGGTGGACGGTCGACGGTGAACGGTGAACGGTGAGGAGCGGCGCTCAATGACCAATTTTCTCGACCCCGCCCGGCTGGCGCATTTCGACGCCGACGGGATGGCCAAGATCGATCTCGCGCGCGGGGAGGTGCTCTTCCTCGGCCTCAACTGCCTCGAACCGGGGCAGTCGCAGCGCACGCACACCCACGAGGGCGCGGACAAATTCTACCTGGTGCTCTCCGGAAAGGCGAGAATCACCTCGGGCGGGGAGAGCGGCGAGGCGGGGCCCGGCACGCTGGTGTGGTGTCCGGCCGGCGCGCCGCACGGGGTGGAGGAGGCGCTGGAACGGAGCGTGATCCTGACCGGGATCGCCCCGGCGCCCCGCTAGGCGCCCCTGCGCGCGCGCCCCAGCAGGCGGAGCCCCACCCAGCCCCCGAGGGCCACCCCGACCCCGGTGGTGTAGAACCGCCACCAGAAGAGCAGCGGCACCTCGCTCCCCCCCACCGGCCCGGCCACGCCGGCCAGGAGCCCCAGGTCCACCGCCCCGGCGCCCGAGGGGGTGGGGAGCACCAGCTGGCTGTAGAGCAGGGCGAACGAGCCGAGCAGCGCGGGACCGAGTGGCGGCGCGTCGGGGCGCATCGCCATCAGCACCGGCAGGATGGCCACGCGGGTGGCGAGGTTGACGAACGCGAGCAGGCCGGAGGCGACGAGCACCCCCGCGGGGAGCC